>NZ_NEJJ01000004.1:0-329775 GCF_002113045.1 Pseudomonas sp. B26(2017)
AGGTCCGCGTGTAATCACGCTGACTGCGCCTTTTTCCTGTATTCATTACTCCCTCCTGAGAATGGGTCAGAAGGTGTAAACCTTATTCAGGACGAGACACCGGGCACAAAAAAGGGAGGCCGTTGCGGGCCTCCCTTTTTCAGTGCGATTTGCCGTTACAGGCTGGCAATCCGCGCGTGCTGCTCGGCCAGCTTGGCCAGAGCCTGTTCGGCTTCGGCCAGTTTGGCGCGTTCCTTCTCGATGACTTCGGCCGGGGCCTTGTCAACGAAACCGGCGTTGGACAGCTTGCCGCCAACGCGCTGGACTTCGCCCTGCAGACGCAGGATTTCCTTGTCCAGACGTGCAAGCTCGGCGTTCTTGTCGATCAGGCCGGCCATCGGCACCAGCACTTCCATCTCGCCAACCAGCGCGGTGGCAGACAGCGGCGCTTCTTCGCCGGCCGCCAGCACGGTGATCGATTCCAGACGCGCCAGCTTCTTCAGCAGCGCTTCGTTTTCGGTCAGGCGGCGCTGATCTTCGGCGGTGACGTTTTTCAGGTAGATCGGCAGCGGTTTGCCCGGGCCGATGTTCATTTCGCCACGGATGTTGCGCGTGCCGAGCATCAGGCCCTTGAGCCATTCGATGTCGTCTTCGGCCGCCGGATCGATGCGCTCTTCGTTGGCCACCGGCCAGGGTTGCAGCATGATCGTCTTGCCCTGAATGCCGGCCAGCGGCGCGATGCGCTGCCAGATTTCTTCAGTGATGAACGGCATGAACGGATGCGCCAGACGCAGCGCCACTTCCAGTACGCGAACCAGCGTGCGGCGGGTGCCGCGCTGACGCTCGACCGGCGCGTTTTCGTCCCACAGCACAGGCTTGGACAGTTCCAGGTACCAGTCGCAGTACTGGTTCCAGATGAACTCGTACAGCGCTTGCGCCGCCAGGTCGAAACGGAACTGATCCAGTTGACGGGTCACTTCGGCTTCGGTGCGTTGCAACTGCGAGATGATCCAGCGGTCTGCCAGCGACAGCTCGTAGGCTTCGCCGTTCTGGCCGCAGTCTTCGCCCTTGTCCAGAACATAACGCGCGGCGTTCCAGATCTTGTTGCAGAAGTTGCGATAGCCTTCGACGCGGCCCATATCGAACTTGATGTCGCGACCGGTGGAGGCCAGCGAGCAGAAGGTGAAGCGCAGGGCGTCGGTGCCGTAGCTGGCGATGCCGTCGGCGAACTCTTCGCGGGTCTGCTTCTCGATCTTCTTCGCCAGCTTCGGCTGCATCAGGCCGGACGTGCGCTTCTGCACCAGGGTTTCAAGCTCGATGCCGTCGATGATGTCCAGCGGGTCCAGGACGTTGCCCTTGGACTTGGACATCTTCTGGCCCTGGCCATCACGCACCAGACCGTGTACGTAAACGGTCTTGAAAGGAACCTGCGGCGTGCCGTCCTCGTTCTTGATCAGGTGCATCGTCAGCATGATCATCCGGGCGACCCAGAAGAAAATGATGTCGAAACCGGTGACCAGCACGTCGGTGGAGTGGAATTTCTTCAGGAACTCGGTCTTTTCCGGCCAGCCCAGGGTAGAGAAGGTCCACAGGCCCGAACTGAACCAGGTGTCGAGCACGTCGTTGTCCTGTTGCAGCGCAACGTCCGGGCCGAGGTTGTGCTTGGCGCGCACTTCGGCTTCGTCGCGACCCACGTAGACCTTCCCCGATTCGTCGTACCAGGCCGGAATCCGGTGGCCCCACCACAGCTGACGGCTGATGCACCAGTCCTGGATGTCGCGCATCCACGAGAAGTACATGTTTTCGTACTGCTTCGGCACGAACTGGATACGGCCGTCTTCAACGGCAGCAATCGCAGGCTCGGCCAGCGGTTTGGTGGACACGTACCACTGGTCGGTCAGCCACGGTTCGATGACGGTGCCGGAGCGGTCGCCTTTCGGCACTTTCAGGTTGTGATCGTCGACGCTGACCAGCAGGCCGGCGGCGTCGAACGCGGCCACGATCTGCTTGCGTGCCTCGAAACGTTCGAGGCCGGCGTACTCGGCCGGAATCTTGCCGTCGATGCTGTCGTTCAACGTACCGTCGAGGTTGAACACTTGCGCTGCGGGCAGCACGTTGGCGTTCTTGTCGAAGATGTTCAGCAGCGGCAGGTTGTGGCGCTTGCCGACTTCATAGTCGTTGAAATCGTGGGCCGGGGTGATTTTCACGCAGCCGGTGCCGAATTCAGGATCGCAGTAATCGTCGGCGATGATCGGAATGCGGCGGCCGACCAGCGGCAGCTCGACAAACTTGCCGATCAGGGCTTTGTAGCGCTCGTCGTTCGGGTTAACCGCGACGGCGGAGTCGCCGAGCATGGTTTCCGGACGGGTGGTCGCGACGATCAGGAAGTCGTTGCCTTCAGCGGTTTTCGCGCCGTCGGCCAGCGGGTACTTCAGGTTCCACAGGAAACCTTTCTCGTCATGGTTTTCCACTTCGAGGTCGGAAATCGCCGTGTGCAGCTTGGTGTCCCAGTTGACCAGGCGCTTGCCGCGGTAGATCAGACCGTCTTCGTGCAGGCGCACGAACGCTTCTTTAACGGCTTCGGAGAGGCCGTCATCCATGGTGAAGCGCTCGCGGCTCCAGTCCACGGACGAGCCGAGGCGGCGGATCTGACGGCTGATGTTGCCGCCGGACTGATCCTTCCACTCCCAGACTTTCTCGAGGAATTTCTCGCGGCCCAGATCGTGGCGATTCTGGCCCTGAGCTTCGAGTTGACGCTCCACCAGCATCTGCGTGGCGATACCGGCGTGGTCGGTGCCCGGCTGCCACAGGGTGTTGCGACCCTGCATGCGGCGGAAACGGATCAGGGCGTCCATGATCGCGTTGTTGAAACCGTGACCCATGTGCAGGCTGCCGGTGACGTTCGGCGGCGGGATCATGATGGTGTAGGAGTCGCCCGCGCCTTGCGGGGCGAAGTAGTTCTCGGACTCCCAGGTGTTGTACCAGGAAGTTTCAATGGCGTGCGGCTGGTAGGTCTTATCCATGCGCGGCGGGACCCTATTGGCATTTATTCAGGAAAAGCCGGGAAGTATAGCGGGGCATGGGGCGCAGGGCGAGCGGTGCGGGCCGGGTGGAGGGCTAAATGTGGGAGCTGGCTGACCAGCGATGGCGGCGCCGCGGTTTTTCAGGAAAGCCGCCGTGATGCTGTCGCTGGCCAGTCAGCTCCTACAGGAGATCGGGGGGATTATTCGTACTGGCCGAGAAGCCGTTCCATCCGCGCCTCGAGGCGACGTTTGATTTCGGTTTCGATGTGCGGTGCGAAATCGTCGATCACGTCCTGCATGATCAGTTGCGCGGCGGCGCGCAGTTCGCTGTCCAGGTGCAGGAGCGCGTCGGGACCTTTATCCACAGGTGCAGCGGCAGGCTGCGGGGCAGGCGTCGGCGGGGGTGCAGCTTCGGCGGCTTGCGGTGTGTTGTCGATCGAATCGAACAACATCGGAATCTGTTCCTGTTCGCCATCATCGACCGTGTCGGTCAGCAGCGGCGGTTGCAGGTTGTCATCACCGAGCAACTGGCGGATCGACTCGAGATCATCCAGCAGGTGCGCGGGTTTTTGCAGCGGTTTTGGAGTGTCCATCGGCGTACTCAGAGTCGCTGTAAACGGTGGTCTTGCAGAGGATAGCCCTGTTCGCGGTAGAAACGGAAACTCTCCCGCGCCGCAGTGCGAATCGTCGGATCTTCCACCACAACCTCCGCCACCCGGGCGAATTTGTTGGCGAAAGCCGGGACTTTCAGGTCGAGGTTGACCAGCAAGTCCGCGTGCTGGCCGCAGTCATCGCCCAATCCCAACACGATCAAACCTTCCGGTTCGCTTTCAGCCGGGCCGTGAGGCACGAAGGTTTCGCCCTTGAACGCCCACAGCCGCGCATCGAGATCATCACGCTGGGCGGCATCGCTGCAATGCAGGTAGATGCGGTGGCCCATGCGCCACGCTTTCTCGGTGAGCTTGCAGGCAAAGTCCAGGCGAGCCGAAGGATCGGCGCTGGGCAGGATATAAAAGTCGACTTTGGTCATTGCGGTTCCTGAGCTGAAAGCGGCGCCTCTCAAGAAAGGCGCCGCCCGCAGTCATCGGTTTCAGGCTTTGGCGCGGTCCAGCAGGTATTGGGTCAGCAGTGGAACCGGACGGCCAGTGGCGCCCTTGTCCTTGCCGCCGCTGGTCCAGGCGGTGCCTGCAATGTCCAGGTGCGCCCAGTTCAGTTTTTTGGTGAAGCGCGACAGGAAGCAGGCGGCGGTGATGGTGCCGGCTTTCGGACCGCCGATGTTGGCGATGTCGGCGAACGGGCTGTCCAGTTGCTCCTGGTACTCATCGAACAGCGGCAGTTGCCAGGCGCGGTCGTCGGCAGCCTTGCCGGCGCTCAGCAGTTGCTCGATCAGCTCGTCGTTGTTGCCCAGCAGGCCTGACGTGTGGGCGCCCAGAGCAACGACGCAGGCACCGGTCAGGGTGGCGATGTCGATTACCGCTTGCGGCTTGAAGCGCTCGGAGTAGGTCAGGGCGTCGCACAGCACCAGACGGCCTTCGGCGTCGGTGTTGAGGATTTCCACGGTCTGGCCGCTCATGGTGGTGACGATGTCGCCCGGACGCGAAGCAGTGCCGCTCGGCATGTTCTCGGCGCAGGCGAGGATGCACACCAGGTTGATCGGCAGTTTCAGTTCCAGCACGGCGCGCAGGGTACCGAACACGCTGGCGGCGCCGCCCATGTCGTACTTCATCTCGTCCATGCCGGCGCCCGGCTTCAGGCTGATGCCGCCGGTGTCGAAGGTGATGCCTTTACCGACCAGCGCGTACGGCTTCTCGGATTTCTTGCCGCCGTTGTATTGCATGACGATCAGACGCGGCGGCTGGGCGCTGCCCTGGCCGACGGCGTAGAACGAACCCATGCCCAGCGCCTTGATCTTCTTCTCGTCGAGGACTTCGACTTTCAGATCCTTGAACTCTTTGCCGAGGTTCTTGGCCTGTTCGCCCAGGAAAGTCGGGTGGCAGATGTTCGGCGGCAGGTTGCCCAGGTTGCGGGTGAACGCCATGCCGTTGGCGATCGCAGTGGCGTGGTTCACGGCGCGCTGCACTTCGGCCTGAGCGGCCTTGATGGTCAGCAGGGTGATCTTCTTCAGGGCGCGCGGTTCGGCTTTCTGGCTCTTGAACTGGTCGAAGGTGTATTCGCCGTCGATCAGGGTTTCGGCCAGCAGTCGGGTCTTGCCGTAGCTGTCGCGGTTCTTGACGATGACTTCATCGAGCGCCAGCACGGCGTCGCTGCCACCCAGGCCTTTAAGCGTGTTGAGGATGCCGGCGACGATCTTGCGGAACGGACGGTCGCCCAGTTCTTCATCCTTGCCCACGCCGACCAGCAGCACGCGTTCGGCTTTCAGGTTCGGCAGGCTGTGCAGCAACAGGCTCTGACCGACCTTGCCGGCCAGGTCGCCACGCTTGAGCACGGCGCTGATGGCGCCGCCGCTCAGTTCGTCGACCTGCTTGGCGGCAACACCGAGTTTGCGGCCTTCGCCGATAGCAACCACCAGGGTGGCGGTTTTCAACGTTTCTGGGCTAACGCTTTTTACAACCAGTTCCATGTCCGGATCCCTGAATGAATGGTCAACACGCAGGCGTTCGACGTGTCCGCCGTCGCCTGCTTATAGAGAGAAGAGGCGCAGGCCAGTGCCTGCGACAGAGGCGGCAGTTTGAACCTCGCTCACCGCGCCTGACAACCCTCGGTTGTACGATCTTCAACGGATTGCATGCTTGCGTGAGTGTGCGCAGTGACAGGCGCCCTCAATCACAGGATAATGCCGCATCTTTTTTCGACGGCTCTGCCTTGCGGGCCCGTCGATACGTTTGCTTGTTTGGCCGCCTTAGCCTGACAACCCTGGAGTGTCTGGTTTGATCGTCTTCCGTTATCTGTCCCGCGAAGTCCTGTTGACCCTGAGTGCGGTAAGCGCCGTGCTGCTGGTCATCATCATGAGCGGTCGCTTCATCAAATACCTCGCCCAGGCCGCTGCGGGCCAGCTCGATCCGGGATCGCTGTTCCTGATCATGGGCTACCGTCTGCCGGGCTTCCTGCAACTGATCCTGCCGCTGGGCCTGTTTCTCGGGATCCTGCTGGCGTACGGCCGGTTGTACCTGGAAAGCGAAATGACCGTGCTCTCGGCCACCGGCATGAGTCAGCAGCGTCTGTTTCGCATGACCCTGTTCCCGGCCACCCTGGTGGCGCTGGTGGTGGCATGGCTGAGCCTGAGCCTGGCCCCGCAAGGCGCCAACCAGTTCCAACTGCTGCTGAACAAACAGGACGCCCTGACCGAGTTCGACACCCTCGAGCCCGGCCGTTTCCAGGCCCTGCGCGACGGTACGCGGGTGACCTACACCGAAACCCTGAGCGACGATCGGGTCAACCTGGGCAGCGTGTTCATCTCGCAGAAGAACCTCGGCGCCAACCAGAAGGATCGCGGCATTTCCGTGCTGGTGGCAGAAAAGGGCCGTCAGGAAGTGCGTCCCGACGGCAACCGCTACCTGATCCTCGACAACGGCTACCGCTACGACGGCAGTCCGGGTCAGGCCAACTACCGCGCCATCCACTACGAAACCTACGGCGTGCTGCTGCCCAAGCCGGATGTCAGCGAGGAAGTCACCGACCGTGACGCCATGCCGACCTCGTCTTTGCTGGGCAGCGACGACATCCGCTCGAAAACCGAATTGCAATGGCGCCTGTCGCTGCCGTTGCTGGTGTTCATCGTGACCCTGATGGCGGTGCCGCTGTCGCGGGTCAACCCGCGTCAGGGGCGTTTCCTCAAGCTGCTGCCGGCGATTCTTCTTTATATGGCTTACCTGACCATCCTGATTGCCGCCCGCGGCGCCCTTGAAAAAGGCAAGATTCCACCGTCGCTCGGTTTGTGGTGGGTGCACGCGATCTTCCTGTTCATCGGCCTGGGCCTGTTGTACTGGGAACCTCTGCGCCTGAAGCTGGCCAGCCGTCGCAGCGCTGCGCTGGAGGTGGCCCGTGGTTAAACTCGACCGCTACATCGGCAGCAGCGTATTCATTGCGATCATCGCAGTGCTGGCGATCATTCTCGGCCTGGCGACCTTGTTCGCGTTCATCGACGAGATGGGCGACGTCAGTGACACCTACACCCTGGTCGATGTCCTGAGTTTCGTGCTCCTGACCGCGCCACGCCGCATGTACGACATGCTGCCGATGGCGGCGCTGATCGGCTGTCTGATCGGCCTCGGCAGTCTGGCGAGCAGCAGCGAACTGACGGTAATGCGCGCTGCCGGTGTGTCCATCGGGCGCATCGTCTGGGCGGTAATGAAACCGATGCTGGTGCTGATGCTGGCCGGTGTGCTGATCGGCGAGTACGTGGCGCCGGTCACCGAAAGCATGGCCCAGGCCAACCGTTCGCTGGCGCAAGGCAGCGGCGACGCGCAAAGCGCCAAGCACGGCATGTGGCACCGCCAGGGCGAGGAGTTCATTCACATCAACTCCGTACAGCCCAACGGTCGCCTGTATGGCGTGACTCGCTATCACTTTGACAAAGAGCGTCATCTGCTGAGCTCGAGCTTCGCCAAGCGCGCCGAGTTCGATACCGATCACTGGCAGCTGACCGATGTAACGACCACCAGATTCCACGAGCGCAGTACCGAAGTGGTCAATACACCGGTCGAGCGTTGGGATGTCTCGCTGAGCCCGCAATTGCTGAGCACTGTGGTGATGGCGCCGGAATCGCTGTCGATCACCGGCCTGTGGGGTTATATCCACTACCTGGCCGATCAGGGCCTGAGCAACGGTCGTTACTGGCTGGCATTTTGGGTCAAGGTGTTGCAGCCGCTGGTGACCGCTGCCCTGGTACTGATGGCGATCTCCTTCATCTTCGGTCCGTTGCGTTCGGTGACCCTCGGTCAGCGGGTATTCACCGGTGTGCTGGTGGGTTTCACCTTCCGCATCGTTCAGGATCTGCTGGGTCCATCCAGTCTGGTGTTCGGGTTCTCGCCGCTGTTCGCGGTGCTGGTGCCGGCTGGCGTATGTGCGCTGGCGGGTGTCTGGCTGTTGCGTCGAGCCGGTTGATGAACAAGGTTTCACCCGTGCTTTAGCCTTGGAAACGCCTCGGTCGTCAGATCGGGGCGTTTTTGCATGCAATCCGGGTGACAGGCGAACGTGACGCTTGCGCCGTGTATCAGGTACAATTCCCGGCTATTTTTCGGCGGGCCAAGCCTGCAGCCTTTTTGAGTGTTGATCCGTGAGTGATTTGAGTCATATCCGCAATTTCTCCATCATCGCCCACATTGACCATGGCAAGTCGACGCTGGCTGACCGTTTCATCCAGATGTGCGGCGGCCTGGCCGAGCGTGAAATGGAAGCCCAGGTCCTGGACTCCATGGAACTGGAGCGTGAGCGCGGGATCACCATCAAGGCCCACAGCGTCACCCTCTATTACAAGGCCAAAGACGGCATCACCTACCAGCTGAACTTCATTGACACCCCGGGCCACGTCGACTTCACCTACGAAGTCAGCCGTTCCCTGGCCGCGTGTGAAGGCGCGTTGCTGGTGGTCGATGCGGGGCAGGGTGTTGAAGCCCAGTCCGTGGCCAACTGCTACACCGCCATCGAGCAGGGCCTCGAGGTCATGCCGGTGCTGAACAAGATCGACCTGCCACAGGCCGAGCCCGACCGCGTCAAGGACGAGATCGAGAAGATCATCGGCATCGACGCCACCGACGCCGTCACCTGCAGCGCCAAGACCGGCCTGGGTGTCGACGAGGTTCTGGAGCGTCTGGTTACCACCATTCCTGCGCCGACCGGCAACATCGAAGATCCGCTGCAAGCGTTGATCATCGACTCCTGGTTCGACAACTACCTGGGCGTTGTCTCCCTGGTACGCGTGCGTCACGGCCGCGTGAAGAAGGGCGACAAGATCCTCGTCAAGTCCACCGGCAAGGTGCATCTGGTCGACAGCGTTGGCGTGTTCAACCCGAAACACACCGCCACCGCTGACCTGAAAGCCGGCGAAGTGGGCTTCATCATCGCCAGCATCAAGGACATTCACGGTGCGCCGGTCGGTGACACCCTGACCCTGAGCTCCACTCCGGACGTTCCGGTGCTGCCAGGCTTCAAACGCATCCAGCCGCAGGTTTACGCCGGTCTGTTCCCGGTCAGCTCCGACGACTTCGAGGACTTCCGCGAAGCGCTGCAGAAACTGACCCTGAACGACTCGTCGCTGCAATACACCCCGGAAAGCTCCGACGCACTGGGCTTCGGCTTCCGTTGCGGCTTCCTCGGCATGCTGCACATGGAGATCATCCAGGAGCGCCTGGAGCGCGAATACGACCTGGACCTGATCACCACGGCGCCAACCGTAATCTTCGAACTGGTGCTGAAAACCGGTGAAACGATTTACGTCGACAACCCGTCAAAGCTGCCGGATGTCTCGTCGATCGAAGACATGCGCGAGCCGATCGTGCGCGCCAACATCCTGGTACCGCAGGAGCACCTGGGCAACGTCATCACCCTGTGCATCGAAAAACGCGGCGTGCAGGTGGATATGCTGTTCCTCGGCAATCAGGTGCAGGTGACCTACGACCTGCCGATGAACGAAGTGGTCCTGGACTTCTTCGATCGTCTGAAATCCACCAGCCGCGGCTATGCTTCGCTGGACTACCATTTCGATCGCTACCAATCGGCTAATCTGGTGAAACTGGACGTGCTGATCAACGGCGACAAGGTCGACGCTCTGGCGCTGATCGTGCACCGTGACAATTCGCACTTCAAAGGTCGCCAGTTGACCGAGAAGATGAAAGAACTGATTCCTCGTCAGATGTTCGACGTGGCCATCCAGGCTGCCATTGGCGGTCAGATCGTCGCCCGGACAACCGTCAAGGCGCTCAGAAAGAACGTATTGGCCAAGTGCTACGGCGGCGACGTCAGCCGTAAGAAAAAACTGCTTGAGAAGCAGAAGGCCGGTAAGAAACGCATGAAACAGGTCGGCAACGTGGAAATCCCACAAGAAGCCTTCCTCGCCGTGCTCAGGTTGGAATAGTCAGGTCCTATGTCACTAAATTTCCCGCTGTTGCTGGTCATTGCCGTGTTCGTCTGCGGTCTGTTGGCGTTGCTCGATCTGTTGATCCTGGCACCGCGTCGGCGTGCTGCCATCGCCTCCTATCAGGGCAGCGTCAGCCAGCCTGATGTGATGGTGGTCGAGAAGCTGAACAAGGAACCGCTGCTGGTCGAGTACGGCAAGTCGTTCTTCCCGGTGCTGTTCATCGTGCTGGTGCTGCGTTCGTTTCTGGTGGAGCCGTTCCAGATTCCGTCCGGCTCGATGAAACCGACCCTGGACGTCGGCGACTTCATTCTGGTGAACAAGTTTTCCTACGGGATCCGTTTGCCGGTGATCGACAAGAAGATCATCGAAGTCGGTGATCCGCAGCGCGGCGATGTGATGGTATTCCGCTACCCGAGCGATCCGAACGTCAACTACATCAAGCGTGTAGTCGGCCTGCCGGGCGACACCGTGCGGTACACCGCCGACAAGCGTCTGTTCGTCAATGGCGAGTCGATTGCCGAGCAAATGGTCGGCTCCGAGCCGGGCACCCTCGGCAGTGCGGAACTCTACAAGGAAAAACTCGGCGCCGCCGAGCACCTGATCCGCAAGGAAATGAGCCGCTACCGCGCTACGCCGGACCATAGCTGGACCGTGCCGGCCGGACACTACTTCATGATGGGCGACAACCGCGACAACTCGAACGACAGTCGCTACTGGGATGATCCAAACATTCCCAAGGATCTGCTGGGCATGGTTCCCGACCAGAACATCGTCGGCAAAGCCTTCGCGGTCTGGATGAGCTGGCCGGAACCGAAACTCAGCCACCTGCCGAACTTCTCGCGGGTCGGCCTGATCAAGTAAACAAACACGGCGCTGTTGACCACAGCGCCGAATGCATTTCTGGCGTCGGCACAACCGGCTCCAGGGCATGAAGCCACGATATTCAGGACGTCATTTTTGAACACAGCGTTAATTGTCCCAGGCCTGCGCCGTATCCCGGCGATGGCGGTGGAATCCAGCCACGAACTCAGCGTGGGTAAACCGTGAGCGTTTCTCTAAGCCGTCTCGAGCGCCAGCTCGGTTACACCTTCAAGGACCAGGAACTGATGGTCCTGGCCCTCACGCACCGCAGCTTTGCCGGACGCAACAACGAGCGTCTGGAATTCCTCGGCGATGCGATCCTCAACTTTGTTGCCGGCGAAGCCCTGTTCGACCGTTTCCCGCTGGCTCGCGAAGGCCAGTTGTCGCGTTTGCGCGCACGGCTGGTAAAAGGTGAGACGCTGGCGGTGCTGGCCCGCGGTTTCGATCTGGGCGATTACCTGCGTCTGGGTTCCGGCGAGTTGAAGAGTGGCGGTTTCCGTCGCGAGTCGATTCTGGCCGACGCCCTGGAAGCACTGATCGGTGCAATCTACCTCGACGCCGGCATGGAAGTCGCCCGCGAGCGCGTACTGGCCTGGCTGGCCGGTGAGTTCGAAGGCCTGACGCTGGTCGATACCAACAAGGATCCGAAGACTCGCCTGCAGGAATTCCTGCAATCGCGCGGCTGTGAACTGCCGCGCTATGAAGTGGTGGATATCCAGGGCGAGCCGCACTGCCGTACCTTCTTCGTCGAGTGCGAAGTTGTCCTATTGAATGAAAAAAGCCGAGGTCAGGGTGTGAGCCGTCGTATTGCCGAACAGGTAGCGGCCGCCGCAGCACTGATTGCCCTGGGTGTGGAGAATGGCAATGACTGATACAAACGCAACGCGCTGTGGCTATGTTGCCATCGTCGGCCGTCCCAACGTGGGCAAGTCCACGCTGCTGAACCACATCCTCGGCCAGAAGCTGGCAATCACCTCGCGCAAGCCGCAGACCACTCGCCACAACATGCTCGGGATCAAGACCGAGGGCGACGTGCAGGCGATCTACGTCGACACCCCCGGCATGCACAAGGGTGGCGAAAAGGCCCTGAACCGCTACATGAACAAGACCGCTTCGGCGGCGTTGAAAGACGTCGACGTGGTGATCTTCGTAGTCGATCGCACCAAGTGGACCGAAGAAGATCAGATGGTTCTGGAGCGCGTGCAGTACGTGACCGGCCCGTTGATCGTCGCGCTGAACAAGACCGACCGCATCGAAGACAAGGCCGAGCTGATGCCGCATCTGTCGTGGTTGCAGGAACAGCTGCCGAACGCGCAGATCATTCCGATTTCGGCGCAACAAGGGCATAACCTCGATGCGCTGGAAAAGGTCATCGCCGACCATCTGCCGGAGAACGATCACTTCTTCCCGGAAGACCAGATCACCGACCGCAGCAGCCGCTTCCTCGCCGCCGAACTGGTGCGCGAGAAGATCATGCGCCAGCTCGGTGCCGAACTGCCGTACCAGATCACCGTGGAAATCGAAGAGTTCAAGCAGCAGGGCGCGACGCTACACATCCATGCGTTGATTCTCGTCGAGCGTGACGGCCAGAAGAAAATCATCATTGGCGACAAGGGCGAGCGTATCAAGCGCATCGGCACCGAGGCGCGCAAGGACATGGAGCTGCTGTTCGATTCCAAGATCATGCTCAACCTGTGGGTCAAGGTGAAGGGCGGCTGGTCCGACGACGAGCGTGCGCTGCGTTCGCTGGGTTACGGCGACCTGTAAAGCAATACATCGATCCATTGTGGGAGCGAGCTTGCTCGCGAAGACGATGTAACATTCGGCATTGATGTTGACTGTTGCACCGCTTTCGCGAGCAAGCTCGCTCCCACACTGGTTTTGGGTGATGAGTAAACCGCGTTTCCCTCAACGAGAAATCCATGTCTCAAGCGCCTCCCGCCCAACCCGCCTACGTCCTGCACTCCCGCGCCTACCGCGAAACCAGCGCATTGGTGGACTTCCTCACGCCGCAAGGTCGGCTGCGGGCGGTATTGCGCAGTGCGCGGGGCAAGGCCGGAACACTGGCGCGGCCGTTCGTGCCGCTGGAAGTGGAGTTTCGCGGCAAGGGTGAGTTGAAGAACGTCGGGCGGATGGAAAGTGTCGGCAACGCAACGTGGATGGTCGGCGAGGCGTTGTTCAGCGGCCTGTATCTCAACGAATTGTTGATTCGCCTGCTGCCCGCCGAAGACCCGCACCCGGCGGTGTTCGATCATTACGCTGCTACCTTGCTGGCATTGGCTGAAGGCCGGCCACTGGAGCCACTGCTGCGATCCTTCGAATGGCGGCTGCTCGACGACCTTGGTTACGGTTTTTCCCTGAACACCGACATCAATGACGAACCCATCGCTGCGGATGGTCTCTACCGTTTGCAGGTGGATGCCGGACTCGAGCGGGTCTATCTGCTGCAACCCGGCCTGTTCAACGGCACCGAACTGCTGGCCATGGCCGAAGCCGACTGGTCGGCCCCCGGCGCGTTGTCCGCCGCCAAACGCTTGATGCGACAAGCGCTGGCCGTGCATCTGGGCGGTCGTCCTCTCGTCAGTCGCGAGCTGTTTCGCAAGCCCTGATATGCTGTGCGCCGAATCTTTCCATTCAGGAGCGCATCCGTGACCACCAGCAATCGCATTCTTCTTGGCGTGAACATCGACCACGTCGCCACCCTGCGTCAGGCCCGTGGTACGCGCTACCCGGATCCGGTCAAGGCTGCGCTGGACGCGGAAGAGGCGGGCGCCGACGGCATCACCGTGCACCTGCGCGAAGACCGTCGACACATTCAGGAGCGCGACGTCCTGCTGCTCAAGGACGTGCTGCAAACCCGCATGAACTTCGAAATGGGCGTCACCGAAGAAATGATGGCGTTCGCCGAACGCATTCGTCCGGCGCACATCTGCCTGGTGCCGGAAACTCGTCAGGAACTGACCACCGAAGGTGGTCTGGATGTGGCGGGGCAGGAGGAGCGAATCAGAGCGGCGGTCGAGCGTCTGTCGAAGATCGGCAGCGAAGTGTCGCTGTTCATCGACGCCGACGAGCGGCAGATCGCGGCGTCGAAGCGTGTCGGCGCACCGGCCATCGAACTGCACACCGGGCGGTATGCCGAGGCTGAAACGCCAAGCGAAGTGGCGCAAGAACTCAAGCGTGTGGCGGATGGCGTGGCGTTCGGTCTGGCCCAGGGCCTGATCGTCAATGCCGGCCATGGCCTGCACTATCACAACGTCGAGGCCGTGGCCGCGATCAAGGGCATCAACGAGCTGAACATCGGTCACGCGTTGGTGGCACACGCGTTGTTCGTCGGCTTCAAGTCGGCGGTGTCGGAGATGAAAGCGCTGATTGTGGCGGCTGCCAAGCACTAAGTATCAACATCCTGTGGGAGCAAACTTGCTCCCACATTTGTTTTGGGGATGGGTTAAAGCGGGGCGGGCTCTTGAGCGGGCTTCGACTTGTCGATCCCCGGCACATGCAGGTTGCCTTCGGCCACCTGATCGCCTTCAAGCTGCGGCTGGGTCACCCAGGTGAGGATGTCGTAGTAACGTCGGATGTTCGCCACGAAATGCACCGGTTCGCCGCCCCGGGCGTAGCCGTAGCGGGTCTTGCTGTACCACTGCTTCTGCGACAGTCGCGGCAGGATCTTTTTCACATCCAGCCACTTGTCCGGGTTCAACCCTTCCTTGGCCGCCAGTTTGCGCGCGTCATCCAGATGACCGCTGCCAACGTTGTAGGCCGCGAGGGCAAACCAGGTGCGATCCGGCTCCTGGATCGACTCGTCGAGCTGATCCTTCATGTAGGCCAGGTACTTGGCGCCACCCATGATGCTCTGCTTCGGATCGAGGCGGTTGGATACGCCCATGGCCTGGGCGGTGTTCTGGGTCAGCATCATCAGGCCGCGCACGCCGGTCTTCGACGTGACCGCCGGTTGCCACAGCGATTCCTGGTAACCGATGGCCGCGAGCAGCCGCCAGTCGACTTTTTCTTTCTTGGCGTAGGCCTTGAAGTGCTGTTCGTATTTGGGCAGCCGCTGCTGCAAATGTTGGGCGAAGGTGGTGGCACCCATGTAGCCGAGGACGTCGACGTGCCCGTAATAACGGTCTTTCAGACGTTGCAGGGTGCCGTTCTTCTGCACCTTGTCCAGATAACTGTTGATCTCGTTGAGCAGGCTGTTGTCTTCACCGGCGGCCACGGCCCAGCTCTGGCTGCGGGCGTCGCCGAGGTCGAAGGCCACGCGGATATTGGTGAAGTACACCTGGTTCATCGCCACTTCGTTGGAATCGACCAGGGTCAGGTCGATCTGACCTTCATCGACCATGCGCAGCAGGTCGACCACTTCAACGGCGTCGGATTCTTCGTATTGAATGGCAGGATATTTCTGTTTCAGCTCCGCCAGTTGTTCGGCGTGGGTGCTGCCCTTGAGCACCATGATCTTCTTGCCTACCAGATCGCTGGCGTCGGTGGGGCGTGACTGGCCGTTGCGGTAGATGATCTGCGGAGTGACTTCGAGGTAGGAGCGGGAGAAACGCACCTGTTTCTTGCGCTGTTCGCTGCTGACCAGACCGGCGGCCGCCAGCACCGGGCCGTTCGGCTTGCCGATCTGGTTGAACAGGTCGTCGAGGTTGTCGGCGGTTTCGATTTTAAGCTCTACCCCCAAATCGTCGGCGAAGCGCTTCACCAGCTCGTATTCGAAGCCGGTTTCACCGCTGCGATCCTGAAAGTAGGTGGCGGGGCTGTTTCGGGTGACCACCCGCAGCACGCCATCCTCCTTTACGCGCTCGAGTGTGTTGGGTTTATCAACACAGCCACTGAGCATCAGGAAGAGTCCGGTAGCGATCAGCCATTTGGCGTACCGCGGACGCAAAGCCGTTGGGGAAAACATGTGCGCAGTATACGCAAAGGACAACGGGCGCCATATCTCGACAGTTGCGGGGTTGTCTGCTAGGGATCACAAAACCGCTCGAAACCCCGCGGGGACGGGCCCGAAAGGCATTTTGTGACAGAAAAAATAACCGGCGTTCCTGCAGCCGTTAAATTTGACCCTCAAGGCAGGAACACCACTCGACATCCGGGTGCAACCGTGCGTAGCGTTTCGGGTGATGTTGAGGGCGGTTTAGGCTAGAATGCACGGCCTCAAAGCACACCCCTTCCCGAGGCTGTCCCGAAGATGTTGATCCTGCGCGGCGCTCCTGCCC
Source organism: Pseudomonas sp. B26(2017) (assembly GCF_002113045.1). NCBI lineage: Bacteria > Pseudomonadati > Pseudomonadota > Gammaproteobacteria > Pseudomonadales > Pseudomonadaceae > Pseudomonas > Pseudomonas sp. B26(2017). The sequence continues at coordinate 16,119 of NZ_NEJJ01000004.1, forward strand.
TTTCTGCCTTTCGCCACAGCAAACTCCTTGAGCAACTGAGCCAGAAGGTTCCGGCTGTCAGTGGCTTGTATGCTGAATTCGCTCACTTCGCCGAAGTCACCGGCGTCCTGACCGGCGACGAACAGCAGGTGCTTGCGCGCCTTCTGAAGTACGGTCCAAGCGTTCCGGTTCAAGAGCCAACCGGTCGTCTGTTCCTGGTGTTGCCGCGTTTCGGCACCATCTCGCCATGGTCGAGCAAGGCCAGCGACATCGCCCGCAACTGCGGCCTGAACAAGATCCAGCGCCTGGAGCGCGGCATTGCGTTCTACGTGGCCGGTCAGTTCAGCGAAACCGACGCGCAGCAGATCGCCGACGTACTGCATGACCGCATGACCCAGATCGTTCTGGGCAACCTCGAACAGGCTGCCGGTCTGTTCAGCCACGCCGAACCGAAGCCGCTGACCGCCATCGATATCCTCGGCGGTGGTCGCGCCGCGCTGGAAAAAGCCAACGTCGAACTGGGTCTGGCCCTGGCCGAAGACGAGATCGACTACCTGGTCAACGCCTTCAACGGTCTCAAGCGTAACCCCCACGACATCGAACTGATGATGTTCGCCCAGGCCAACTCCGAGCACTGCCGCCACAAGATCTTCAACGCCAGTTGGGATATTGACGGCGAGAGCCAGGAAAAAAGCCTGTTCGGCATGATCAAGAACACCTATCAGATGCACAGCGAAGGCGTGCTGTCCGCTTACAAGGACAACGCTTCGGTGATCGTCGGCAACGTCGCCGGCCGCTTCTTCCCGGATCCGGAAACCCGCCAGTACGGCGCGGTGCAGGAGCCGGTGCACATCCTGATGAAGGTCGAAACCCACAACCACCCGACCGCTATCGCTCCGTTCCCGGGCGCGTCCACCGGTTCCGGCGGCGAGATCCGCGACGAAGGTGCAACCGGTCGTGGCGCCAAGCCGAAGGCCGGCCTGACCGGCTTCACCGTGTCGAACCTGCAGATCCCGGGCTTCGAACAGCCGTGGGAAGTGCCGTACGGCAAGCCTGAGCGCATCGTCAACGCGCTGGACATCATGATCGAAGGCCCGCTGGGCGGTGCTGCGTTCAACAACGAATTCGGTCGTCCGGCCCTGACCGGCTACTTCCGTACCTTCGAACAATCGATCACTACCCCGCACGGTGACGAAGTTCGCGGTTACCACAAGCCGATCATGCTGGCGGGCGGTATGGGCAACATCCGTGAAGAACACGTCAAGAAAGGCGAGATCGTCGTCGGCTCCAAGCTGATCGTGCTCGGCGGCCCGGCGATGCTGATCGGTCTGGGCGGCGGCGCTGCTTCCTCAATGGCCACCGGCACCAGCTCGGCGGACCTGGACTTTGCTTCCGTGCAGCGTGAAAACCCTGAAATGGAGCGTCGCTGCCAGGAAGTCATCGACCGTTGCTGGCAGCTGGGCGACAAAAACCCGATCAGCTTCATCCACGACGTGGGGGCTGGCGGTCTGTCCAACGCCTTCCCGGAACTGGTCAACGACGGCGACCGCGGTGGCCGTTTCGAACTGCGCAACATTCCAAACGACGAGCCGGGCATGGCCCCGCACGAAATCTGGTCCAACGAATCCCAGGAGCGTTACGTTCTGGCAGTCGGCCCGGCCGACTTCGAGCGCTTCAAAGCGATCTGTGAACGTGAGCGTTGCCCGTTCGCCGTCGTCGGTGAAGCCACCGCCGAGCCGCAACTGACCGTGACCGACAGCCACTTCGGCAACAACCCGGTGGACATGCCACTGGAAGTGTTGCTGGGCAAGGCACCGCGCATGCACCGTTCGGTGGTTCGCGAAGCCGAGCTGGGCGATGACTTCGATCCGTCGAACCTCGACATCGCCGATTCCATCGAGCGCGTCCTGCACCACCCGGCCGTGGCGAGCAAAAGCTTCCTGATCACCATCGGCGACCGCACCATTACCGGCCTCGTGGCCCGTGACCAGATGGTCGGCCCATGGCAGGTTCCGGTGGCTGACGTTGCCGTTACCGCCACCAGTTTCGACGTCTACACCGGCGAAGCGATGGCGATGGGCGAGCGCACTCCGCTGGCGCTGCTGGACGCTCCGGCGTCGGGTCGCATGGCCATCGGCGAAACCCTGACCAACATTGCCGCCTCGCGCATCAACAAGCTCTCCGACATCAAACTGTCGGCGAACTGGATGTCCGCTGCCGGCCACCCGGGTGAAGACGCGCGTCTGTATGACACCGTGAAAGCGGTCGGCATGGAGCTGTGCCCTGAGCTGGGTCTGACCATTCCGGTGGGCAAGGACTCGATGTCCATGGCCACCCGCTGGAACGACAACGGCGAAGACAAGACCGTCACCTCGCCGATGTCCCTGATCGTGACCGGTTTCGCGCCAGTGGCTGACATCCGTCAGACCCTGACCCCGGAACTGCGCATGGACAAGGGCACCACCGACCTGATCCTGATCGACCTCGGTCGGGGCCAGAACCGCATGGGCGCCTCGATCCTCGCTCAGGTTCACGGCAAGCTCGGTAAGCAGGCCCCGGACGTCGACGACGCCGAAGACCTGAAAGCCTTCTTCGCGGTGATCCAGGGCCTCAATGCCGACGGTCACCTGCTGGCATACCACGACCGTTCCGACGGTGGTCTGCTGACCTCCGTAGTGGAAATGGCCTTCGCCGGCCACTGCGGTCTGAGCCTGAACCTCGACAGCGTTGCTGAATCCTCGGCAGAAATCGCCGCCATCCTGTTCAACGAAGAACTGGGTGCCGTGATCCAGGTTCGCCAGGACGCCACTCCGGGCATCCTTGCGCAATTCAGCGCTGCCGGTCTGGGCGAATGCGTTTCCGTGATCGGTCAACCGATCAACAACGGCCAGATCAACATCACCTTCAACGGTGACACCGTGTTCGAAGGCCAGCGTCGTCTGCTGCAACGTCAGTGGGCCGAGACCAGCTACCAGATCCAGCGTCTGCGCGACAACGCCGACTGCGCCGAGCAAGAGTTCGATGCGTTGCTGGAAGAAGACAACCCGGGCCTGAGCGTCAAGCTGAGCTACGACGTCAACCAGGACATCGCCGCGCCTTACATCAAGAAAGGCATCCGCCCACAGGTCGCCGTACTGCGTGAGCAGGGCGTCAACGGTCAGGTGGAAATGGCAGCCGCGTTCGACCGCGCCGGTTTCAACGCGATCGACGTGCACATGAGCGACATTCTGGCCGGCCGCGTCGACCTGAACGAGTTCAAAGGTCTGGTGGCCTGCGGTGGCTTCTCCTACGGCGATGTTCTCGGCGCCGGTGAAGGCTGGGCCAAATCCGCGCTGTTCAACAGCCGTGCCCGCGATGCGTTCCAGGGCTTCTTCGAACGTAACGACAGCTTCACCCTCGGCGTGTGCAACGGTTGCCAGATGATGTCCAACCTGCACGAGCTGATTCCGGGCAGCGAGTTCTGGCCGCACTTCGTGCGCAACCGCTCCGAGCAGTTCGAAGCGCGCGTGGCGATGGTTCAGGTTCAGGAATCGAACTCGATCTTCCTGCAGGGCATGGCCGGTTCGCGCATGCCGATCGCTATCGCTCACGGTGAAGGCCATGCCGAATTCGAAAGCGAAGAGGCACTGCTTGAAGCCGATCTGTCCGGTTGCGTGGCGATGCGTTTCGTCGACAACCACGGCAAGGTCACCGAAGCCTACCCGGCCAACCCGAACGGTTCGCCGCGCGGGATCACCGGCCTCACCAGCCGCGACGGTCGCGTGACGATCATGATGCCGCACCCGGAGCGTGTGTTCCGCGCCGTGCAGAACTCGTGGCGTTCGGAAGACTGGAACGAAGACGCTCCTTGGATGCGCATGTTCCGTAACGCTCGTGTGTGGGTGAACTAAGCGCTGTGTACAAGCTCGCGTTTTTTGTTCCCGACAGCCATGTCGAGGTGGTCAAGGACGCCGTATTCGCGGCCGGTGGCGGGCGGATCGGTGACTATGACCACTGTGCCTGGCAGGTGCTTGGATCTGGTCAGTTTCGGCCTCTGGACGGCAGTCAGCCGTTCATTGGCGAGGCGGGGCAGGTTGAGCGGGTCGAGGAGTGGAAGGTTGAGCTTGTTGTTGGCGATGAGTTGATTCACTCGGTAGTGGCGGCTCTTAAGTTGAGCCATCCCTACGAGACGCCGGCTTATGAAGTGTGGCGACTGGAGGATTTTTGATCCTCCTTGGCTGCTGAAACGGGAAACCCGCTGAGAGTGATTTCAGCGGGTTTTTTGGTTTTTTGGGTTTGGGGTTGGGGTTGGGATTGAGTGAATATCCGTTGCTGCGGTAACGGCTTCTTATGGTTTCGCCCTTACGGCGAGTCACTTTTTTCAAACGCCAAAAAAGTAACCAAAAACGCTGGGCCCCTGCGTTCGGCGCCTCGCTGTGGCTCGGCGTTCCTTCGTTCCGGGATTCATCCGGGGGCATCGCCTACGGTTTGCTTCGCTGCACCTCCTCTCGATGCATGCGGCTGCGCCGCACGGTCGCTGCGCTCCCACCCCCGGATAAATCCCTCCACTCAGCCTGCCGATGGGGCCAAAAGATCAAGAGCCTTACTCGAGCTAACGCTCATCGTGTTGAGTGGTGGACCTAAACCTTCGCACTCACCTCACTCCGATTAACCAACCCCTCCAGCGCCGCACTCAAACTCTGCGCCCGCTCGCCCACCAGCAAGTGCCATACGCCATCTTCCAGTGCGCTCACACCCAGACATCCAAGCTCTTTCAATCGGCTTTCCGACAGCGCCTTGCCATCGGCCAGTTGCAGGCGAATCCGGCTCATGGCGATGCAGTCCAGTTGCAGCACGTTGTCGCTGCCGCCCAGAGCAGTCAGCCATTGCTGGGCCTGGGGTGTGGAGACTGTGACGGGCTCGCTGGTTTCAACGACGTCGACAGGGGCAGTCATTACGGTTCGGCCCAATGCGGGCATTGCCAGACGGATTTCGTCGGCAATGCTGTCGGCCATCGGCCCGACAACCACCTGCAAGCTCCCGCCCTTGCCCGGACGCACAACGGCCATCGCGCCCAGCGCTTTCAGATCGGCGTCCGAGGCTTTGTTGCGATCCACCATTTCCAGGCGCAGCCGCGTGGTGCATGCGCCGACAGTCACCAGATTCTCCGCGCCACCGAGTGCCTTGATGTAAGCGCCGGCGCGTTCGTTTTCGGTCAGGACCGCTTTGTCTGCGGTGGCGACGTCTTCGCGTCCCGGGGTTTTCAGGTTGAAGCGGCGAATGCAGACGTCGAACACCGCGTAGTACATGACCGCATAAACCAGGCCCACCGGCACCACCAGCCAGCCGTTGGTCGAGCGTCCCCAGCCCAGCACCATGTCGATGAAACCGCCGGAGAAGGTGAAGCCCAAGTGGATGTTCAGCGCATTGGTGATTGCCATCGACAGGCCGGTCAGTAGCGCATGCAGAAGAAACAGCAGCGGAGCGAGGAACATGAAGGCGAATTCGATGGGTTCGGTGACGCCGGTGAGAAACGCGGTCAGGGCCATCGACAGGAAGATCCCGCCCATGACTTTGCGCCGCTCCGGCAGGGCGTTGCGGTACATCGCCAGGCAGGCGGCGGGGAGGCCGAAGATCATGACCGGGAACATTCCGGTCATGAACTGGCCGCCTTTAGGGTCGCCGGCGAAATAGCGGGACAGGTCACCGGTGACCAGTGCGCCGGTGGTCGGGTCGGTAAAGTTGCCGAACACGAACCACGCCATGTTGTTGAGGATGTGGTGCAGGCCGGTGACGATCAGCAGGCGGTTGAACACGCCAAAGACGAAGGCGCCGAAGCTGCCGCTTTCCATCAGCAGGGTGCCGAAGCTGTTGATGCCGTGTTGGATCGGCGGCCAGATGTAGCCGAACAGCACGCCCAGGCCGACCGCGCTGAAACCGGTGACGATGGGGACGAAGCGCCGGCCGCCGAAGAACGCCAGGTACTCCGGCAGCTTGATGTCCTTGAAACGGTTGTACAGCGCGCCGGCCATCAGGCCGCTGACGATCCCGGCGAGCATGCCCATGTTGATGCTCGCGTCGAGCACCTTGAGGGTGGAGATCATCACCAGGTAACCAATCACCCCGGCCAAACCGGCGGTGCCGTTGTTGTCCTTGGCAAACCCGACCGCGATGCCGATGGCGAAGATCATTGCCAGGTTGGCGAAGATCACCTGACCGGCGTCGTGGATGATCGCGATGTTCAGGAGGTCGGTGTCGCCCAGGCGCAGCAGCAGGCCGGCGATCGGCAGGATCGCGATTGGCAGCATCAGCGCCCGGCCGAGGCGTTGCAGGCTTTCGATGAAGAGTTGGTACATGGCGTTTGTCCTTGTTGTTTTTGTTAGCGCAGAGGCCAGTGTTGATGACAGGCATGCCGCACCGCGGCGGCGCTGCTCAGCTTGAGCAAGTCCCGGGCGAGGCGTTGGCATTCGGCTTCGTGCAGCTGGCGCACGCGGTCCTTGATTTCGCCGATCTGTACCGGGCTCACCGACAGTTCGGTCACGCCCAGGCCGATCAACACCGGCGTCGCCAGCGGATCCGAGGCGAGGGCGCCGCACACGCCGACCCAGCGTTTATGCAGCGCCGCGCCGTCGCAGGTCATGGCGATCAGGCGCAGCAGCGCCGGGTGCAAGGCATCGACCCGTGCGGCGAGGCCGGCGTGGTCGCGGTCCATGGCCAGGGTGTATTGCGACAGGTCGTTGGTGCCGATGGACAGGAAGTCCGCGTGCTCGGCCAGTTGTTCAGCCTGCAGCGCAGCGGCCGGAACTTCGATCATCACGCCGATTTCCGGACGTTGATTGATGCCCAGCTCCAGACACAGCGCATCGACCCGCTGGCGGATGTGCAGCAGTTCGTCGACTTCGGTCACCATCGGCAACAGGATCCGGCAGCGCTGCAACGGGCTGACTTGCAGCAGGGCGCGCAGTTGCTGATCGAGGATTTCCGGGCGGGCCTGGGCCAGACGAATACCGCGCAGACCGAGCACCGGGTTGGCTTCGACCGGCAGTGGCAGGTAGTCGAGTTGTTTGTCGCCGCCGACGTCGATGGTGCGGATGATTACCGACTTGTCGCCCATGGCATCGATCACGGCTTGATAGGCGGCGCGTTGCTCTTCGACATCCGGTGCAGTGTGGCGGTCGACGAACAGGAACTCGGTACGCAGCAGGCCGACGCCATCGGCGCCGTTGGCAAATGCATCCGCCGCTTCATGGCTGGAGGCGACGTTGGCGACCACTTCGATAGCGACGCCGTTGCGGGTTTCGGCCGGCAGATGGGCTTTGGCTTGCTGGGCATTGCGCCGTTGCTGTCGGTCGATCTGCGCTTGCTGGACTTCGGCCAGACGCTCGGCATTCGGCGTCAGTTCGAGGCGACCGCCGTCGGCGTCGAGGACCACCGATTGGCCTTGTGCTTGGTCGAGCAGCGCCGAGCCCAGTGCAACCATGCACGGCAGGCCTTTGCCTCGGGCCAGAATCGCCACGTGGGAAGTCGCACCACCTTCAGCCATGCACAAGCCCGCGACGCCTTGCGCGCTCAGTTGCAGCAAGTCCGACGGCGTCAGTTCGTGGGCGGCGACAATGGCGCCGGCCGGCACGTCGTATTGCCAGGCTTCGCCAAGCAGCGCGCGCAGCACCCGTTGCCTGAGGTCGCGCAGATCGTTGGCGCGCTCGGCCAGCAGCGGGCTGCCGGTGTTTTGCAGTACCTCGCATTGCGCGTCGATGGATTGGCTCCAGGCGTGGGTCGCCGCCGTGCCGGTTTCAATTGATTGCTGCGCAGCGTCGAGCAGGGCCGGGTCTTCAAGCAAGGCCAGGTGCGCGGCGAAAATCGCTTCTTCGTCGGCATTACGCTGTTTTTTCGCCTGGGCGAGGGTGCTGTTGATTTCGCTGCGAACCTGATTCAGGGCGGTGTCGAGAATCTGCAACTGTTGCTCGGGCTGATGATTGCCACTGTCGGCTGGCAGGCTGATTGCGTTCAAGCGAAACAGCGACCCGCCGACCAGGCCCGGTGCGGCGCAAACACCGTGCAACACGCCAGCCTCGGCCGGACGATTACGTGGGGCGGAGGCAACCGGCGCGGCGGCATGATGATCTTCGGGCAGGGCGGTGGCCAATGCGGTGAGCAAGGCTTGCAACGCCGCCTGTGCGTCGGGGCCCTGGCAACTGACCTGCACTTCGTCCTGCTCGCCAATCGCCAGGCCCATCAAACCGATGAGGCTGTTGCACGGCGCCGATTTGCCGGCGAAATGCAGCTGCGACTGGCTCTTGAAACCTTGCGCTGTCTGGCGGATCAACGCCGCCGGGCGTGCATGCAGACCACCGCGATGGGCGATCCGCACGTGACCGTGAACTTCCGGGCCGCCAGGTTCTTCGATGTTCGCCGCAACGCTGCGACGAGCGACGATGTGCAGCAGAGGTTCACCGACCTTCACCGTTTTCAGCGTAATGGGGCGCGCCTGGAAATCCTGGCTGTTGGTCAGGATCAACAGGCTGACCAGGCTTTTGCACTGGCGGCCGACCTTGTCCAGGTCATAGCGCAACAACGGCTGGCCACTGCTGACCCGCGCGCCTTCCTTGACCAGCATCGAGAACCCTTCGCCCTGCAACTCCACCGTGTCCAGGCCGAGGTGCAACAACAGCTCGGCGCCGTTGTCAGCGCGCACGGTCAGTGCGTGGCCGGTGCGGGCGACGTGGATCACCACGCCGGCGCAGGGCGAATACAAGGTATCGTTCAGCGGATCGATGGCAATGCCGTCGCCCATCGCGCCGCTGGCGAACACCGCGTCCGGGACTTTGGCGAGCGTGAGCACCGGGCCGCTGAGCGGGGCGCTTAAAGTCAGCTCTTTATTGTTGTTGTGCATGGCTCGGTCTCATCAGGAAAACGTTCGGTTCGGACTCAGTGCGTACGGGTGACTTTGCTCAGGTGTCGCGGCTGATCCGGGTCCATGCCACGGGCCACGGCCAGACCGGCTGCCATCACGTAGAAACTCTGGATCGCCAGGATCGGATCGAGCGCCGGGTGCTCGGCACGGCTCAAGGTCAGGTCACGTTCGCTGACATCATCCGGCGCGGCCAGCAGCACGCGGGCGCCGCGCTGGCGCATTTCGGCCGCCAGGCTCAGCAGGCCGGCCTGTTCGGCACCGCGCGGGGCGAACACCAGCAGCGGGTAATGTTCGTCGATCAGGGCCATCGGGCCGTGACGGACTTCGGCGCTGCTGAAGGCTTCGGCCTGGATCGCCGAGGTTTCCTTGAATTTCAGTGCGGCTTCCTGAGCGATGGCGAAACCAGCGCCACGGCCGATCACCATCAACCGCTCGCAATCGCGCAGGGCGTCGATGGCCAGGCTCCAGTCCTGTTGCGCGGCTTCGCGCAGGCCTTCGGGCAGGGCGTTGTGTGCTTCCAGCAATTCGCTGTCTTCTTTCCAGTGCGCGATCAGACGGGCGCTGGCGCTGAGGGTAGCGATGAAGCTCTTGGTCGCGGCGACGCTGCTTTCGGTGCCGGCCAGCAACGGCAGGCTGAATTCACAGGCAGCTTCCAGCGGCGAATCGGCGGCGTTGACCATCGACACGCTCAGGGCACCGCGCTTGCGCAGCAGGCGCAGGCTGTTGACCAGGTCCGGGCTCTGGCCCGACTGGGAAAACGCGAACGCGACCTGACCGCTGACCTTCAGCGGCGCCTGCTGCATGGTCACCACCGACATCGGCAGCGACGCCACCGGAATCCCCAGTTGCTGCATGGTCAGGTAGGCGAAGTAGCTCGCTGCATGGTCGGAGCTGCCACGGGCAACGGTCATCGCCACTTGCGGCGGCTGACGACGCAGGCGCCCGGCGATCTCGATCATGTGCGGATCGAGTTGTTGCAGTTGGGCTTGCACGGCCTCGAACGAGGACAGCGCCTCCTCAAGCATTTTTGAAGTCAATGTCTTCTCCTTCGACCATGACGGCGGTCAGTGTGAGTGAGCGATCCAGCCGCACGCAGTCGGCCCAGGCGCCGGGTTGCAGGCGTCCGCGTTCGGTGATGCCGAGGTAGTCGGCGGGGAATTGCGAAAGACGTTGCGAGGCCTCGGCGATCGGCAGACCGATCTTCACCAGATTGCGCAGGGCCTGATCCATGGTCAGGGTGCTGCCGGCCAAGGTGCCGTCGGGCAGGCGCACGCCGCCCAGGCATTTGGTGACGGTGTGGCTGCCGAGCTTGTACTCGCCGTCGGGCATGCCGGCGGCGGCGGTCGAATCGGTCACGCAGTACAGGCACGGAATCGAGCGCAGGGCGACGCGGATCGCGCCGGGGTGTACGTGCAGCAAGTCCGGAATCAGTTCGGCGAATTTGGCGTGGGCCAGTGCCGCGCCGACGATGCCCGGCTCGCGGTGGTGCAGCGGGCTCATGGCGTTGTACAAATGCGTGAAGCTGGTGGCGCCGGCTTCGAGCGCGGCGACGCCTTCCTCGTAACTGCCGAGGGTGTGGCCGATCTGCATGCGGATGCCACGGCTGCTCAACTCACGAATCAAACCGTCATGGCCGGCGATTTCCGGGGCGATAGTGATCACCCGAATCGGCGCGAGTGCCAGATACTCTTCAACTTCGGCCATCAACGCGGTGTGGGCGAAGTTCGGTTGGGCGCCGAGTTTGCCGGGATTGATGTACGGACCTTCAAGGTGAACGCCGAGCACCCGTGCGGCGCCTTTCGGACGCTGCTCGCAGAATTCGCCGACTTCCTTGAGCACGCTGGCAATCTCGACACTCGGCGCGGTCATGGTAGTGGCCAACAGCGAGGTGGTACCGAAGCGCACGTGGGTCCTGGTGATGGTTTCGAACGCGCTGGCACCTTCCATGATGTCCTTGCCGCCACCGCCGTGGACGTGCAGATCGATGAAACCCGGCAGCAGATACGGCAAGTCATTGGTCGCCGGATCGCAAGGTTCGCCTTCGATCGACACGACTCTGCCGTGTTCGTGGATCAGCCGGCCGCGAACCCAGCCGTCAGCGGTGAGGATGTTGTCTTCAGACATTTCGCTTCTCTCGTTTGGCCTGCCTGCTGATCAGCGGCGAAGCTCTGCAACAAAGTCGTAGTAGTCGTTGCGGCAATAGGTGTCGGTGACTTCGATCGGCGTGTTGTCTTCCAGGTAGCCGACCCGGGTCATCAGCAGCATCGCGGTGCCGGGGGCGATGCCGACGAGTGCGGCGAACTCGTCCGAGGCGTTGATCGCCTGGATGTGCTGCAACGCGCGCACGATCGGTTTGCCGATGCTGTCGAGGTGTTCGTAGAGGGAATCGCCCACCACCTGTGGCTTGGGCATGATCGAGGCGGGCAGGGTGCTCATCTCGATGGCCATCACCGTGTCGTCGGCTTTGCGCAGGCGTTTCATGCGCGCGACCTTGTCGTTCGGCGACAGACCGAGTCGGATCAGTTCTTCGTGGGTGGGCAGGGAGATTTCCCGCTCGAGCCATTGCGAGCTGGGTACGAACCCCTTGAGACGCAGCATCTCGCTGAAACCCGACAGGCGCGACAGCGGTTGTTCAAGGCGCGGGGTGATGAAGGTGCCGGAGCCTTGCAGGCGTCGGATCAAACCCTGATCGAGCAGGACTTCCAGCGCCTTGCGGGCGGTGACCCGGGAAATCCCCAGCATCTCGCTCAGATTGCGCTCCGAGGGCATTGCCTGTTCGGCTTTCCACTGGCCTGCATGGATCGCCGCTTCCAGGTTGCGCGCCAGTTGCAGGTACAGCGGCGTCGGCTGGGAGTCGTCTGGGCGTAGGGCGTGGAGGTCGTTCATGTAAGGCATTTCCGGCGCTGAATAGGATTGTTGTCGCTCGGTAGTGCGGCGAAAACTAATACCACTTGCATACCATGTCAACGCGTCGGAAACGCCTGTAGTCCTTTGGGTTCGGGTGTTTGAGGATGGGTGGTTTCAAGTGGTATTAGAGGTGGGGGCGGCAAAGCAAAAGATCGCAGTCTGCGGCAGTTCTGGCGGGTGAAAGTGGTATCACCGTTCAGACGTTGCCGCAGGCTGCGATCTTTTTGATTTATTTTTTGCGAGCGACCAATGGTCGGGAGATAGGGCCGCTTTGCGGCCCTCAGAGCGCAAGCGCTCCGGTCACAGACTCAAGGGCGGATTTCGATCATCGTGCCGTCCGGCACCAGGTTCCAGACTTCGCGCATGTCGACGTTGCGCATGGCGATGCAGCCGTCGGTCCAGTCCAGGGTGTGGAACAGTTGCTCGGGGTTGTCCTCGGAGTCCGGCGTACCGTGGATCATGATCATCCCGCCAGGCTCGACGCCTTCGCGACGGGCGCGGGCGGAGTCGCTGATGTTCGGGTAGGAGATGTGCATCGACAGGTTGAATTTGTCGCTGGTCTTGCGCCAGTCGATCCAATAGAAACCTTCCGGCGTGCGTTTGTCGCCCTCAATCAGCTTCGGACCCTTTTTCGCGCCTTTGCCCAGGGAAATGCGATAGCTCTTGAGTGGCTTGCCGTCGGCGATCAACTGCAGTTGATGGGCCGATTTGAGCACCAGTACTTTTTCGATGAGCGGGGTGTTTGAAGGCGTCACGGTGGTCACGAATGACGCTTGGGAGACGGTGACGAACGACAGGCAGAACAGGGCAAGCAACCAGCGCATTGAAACGATTCCCCAGATATGAAGCAGATACTTTATTTATAGAGAGTGTGCAGTCGCTGTCGCGGGCTGCGTTAGCCGGTTATCGGCCGGCCGCCGTCGAAATCAAGTGATAGCCGGTTGCGCGAGCGGCGGGATCGATTCGGAACGAACCGGATAGACCTCGACGCGCCGGTCGGCGAAGAAGCATTCCAGGGTACGGCCCACCGTGCGAAAAGCCAGCTCGTCCCAGGGAATGTCTTCCTCGTCGAACAGTTGCACTTCCAGGCTTTCAGGGCCGGCGGCGAAGTCCAGATCCGCCAGCTCGGCGCGGAAAAACACATGCACCTGACTGATGTGCGGCACGTCGATCAGGGTATAGATGCTCAGGTTGCGTACCCGGGCGCAGGCTTCCTCGGCGGTTTCGCGGATGGCGGCCTGCTCGATGGTTTCGCCGTTCTCCATGAACCCGGCGGGCAACGTCCAGTAACCGAGGCGTGGCTCGATGGCGCGGCGACACAGCAGGACTTTGCTGCCCCAGGTCGGCACGCAACCGGCCACGATATTGGGGTTCTGGTAGTGAATCGTCTGACAGCTGCCGCAGACAAATCGCAGCCGCGAGTCGCCTTCGGGAATGCGCTGGGTCACCGGGTTGCCGCACTGGCTGCAAAATTTCATGCTGGGGTTCCTGAATGCTGCGCCTATCTTGGCGTGCAGCGGTGTCAGTCGGCAAGTTGTCGTTTCGCGACATGACGCCTGTCCGGGGCTTGGGCGGTCGCAATGATTGGTGCATGATGCAGGGCAAGGCACCGATCGAGAACACTTATGCTGGACGAGCTACTGCACCGGGTAAGCAATCACACGCCGCGCACGCTGGAGACCGACACGCGTTTCCCCGAGGCCGCTGTCCTGGTGCCGATTACTCGCAGTGACGAACCCGAACTTGTCCTCACCCTGCGCGCCAGCGGGCTCTCGACCCACGGCGGCGAAGTCGCCTTCCCCGGTGGGCGACGGGATCCGGAAGACCCGGACCTGACGTTCACCGCCCTGCGCGAAGCCGAAGAAGAAATCGGCCTGCCACCGGGGCTGGTCGAAGTGATCGGTCCGCTCAGCCCGCTTATTTCCCTGCATGGCATCAAGGTCACGCCGTATGTCGGGGTGATTCCCGACTTTGTCGAATACCAGGCCAATGATGCCGAGATCGCTGCGGTGTTCAGTGTGCCGCTGGAGTTCTTCCGCAAGGATCCGCGCGAACATACCCACCGCATCGACTATCAGGGTCGCAGTTGGTACGTGCCGAGCTATCGTTTCGGCGAATACAAGATCTGGGGGTTGACGGCGATCATGATCGTCGAGTTGATCAACCTGCTCTATGACGCCAGAATCAGCCTGCATGAGCCGCCAAAAAGCTTTATCAATACCTGAAGCCATCGTTCGAATGGCCAGCCATCGTGAGCCCTGAGGAAAACAAGATGAAATACCGCCTGGGCGACGCCCGTGTCGATACCCATCCGCAGAGCTGGGTTGCCCCCAATGCCGTGCTGGTGGGCAAGGTCAGACTGGAAGAAGGCGCCAACGTCTGGTTCAACGCCGTGTTGCGCGGCGACAACGAACTGATCCTGATCGGCAAGAACAGCAACGTGCAGGACGGCACGGTGATGCACACCGACATGGGCTATCCGCTGACCATCGGCACCGGCGTGACCATCGGCCACAATGCCATGCTTCACGGTTGCACGGTCGGCGACTACAGCCTGATCGGCATCAACGCGGTCATCCTCAACGGCGCGAAAATCGGCAAGAACTGCATCATCGGCGCCAACGCGCTGATTGGCGAAGGCAAGGAAATCCCTGACGGTTCACTGGTGATGGGCTCGCCAGGCAAGGTGGTGCGCGAGCTCACCGAGCCGCAGAAGAAGATGCTCGAGGCCAGCGCCGCGCACTATGTGCATAACTCACAGCGCTATGCGCGCGATCTGGTCGAGCAGGAAGAATGACAACCCCGGAAAGACCCGTCGCCTCGCCGTGCGTGAGCATTTGCGCGCTGGACGAAGACGACATTTGCACCGGTTGCCAGCGCACGGTCGAGGAGATCACCCGCTGGAGCCGGATGACCAACGACGAGCGGCGGGCGGTGCTGGGGTTGTGTCATGAGCGGGCGAAGGCGAGCGGGTTGGTCTGGATGATCGGCAAAACGCCAGGGCAATAATCGATTTGATTGGCGTCATCGAAGGGCTGAAGTAACCTGTGCGCCAATTTGACAGGTCACGCCCATGATTTTCCTCATCGCCTACATCAGCAGCGTCGTGCTGATCAACTTTGCCTTCTCCACCGCACCGCACCTGGACATCATCTGGTCGGCCTGGGGCGGGCTGGTTTTCGTCTTGCGCGACATGGTGCAGATCCGTTTTGGCCACGGTGCGATCCTGGCGATGCTGGCGGCGCTGGTGCTGTCCTATGTCACGTCCGATCCGTCGATCGCGTTGGCCAGTGCCACGGCATTCGCGGTCTCGGAGTGCATCGACTGGCTGGTATTCACCGTCACCAGGCGCCCGCTGCGTGACCGGTTGTGGATCAGCTCGGCGCTGAGCATTCCCCTCGACACCTTCATCTTCTTCGGCATGATCGACCTGCTGACACCGCCAGTGCTCATCACTGCATTGGCCTCGAAGTTCGCCGGTGTCACCGCCGTCTGGCTGATCATGGCCTGGCGTGAACGCAAACAGGCTGTCGCCGGCTGAAGCCAAACCCTCAGGTTCATGTAAAATGCCGCGCTTTCTCCCCATGGAAAGCGCGTCTGGCGTTGCTTTCCTCGATGATCCGCTTCTTTGAGGACCTGAGATGACCCGTATCGGAACTCCATTGTCGCCGACCGCGACCCGCGTATTGCTGTGTGGCTGTGGTGAGTTGGGCAAGGAAGTGGTGATCGAGCTGCAACGCCTGGGCGTTGAAGTGATTGCCGTCGACCGCTACGCCAATGCGCCGGCCATGCAGGTTGCCCATCGCAGCCACGTGATCAACATGCTCGACGGTGCCGCCCTGCGTGCAGTGATCGAAGCCGAGAAGCCGCACTTCATCGTGCCGGAAATCGAAGCTATCGCCACCGCAACCCTGGTGGAGCTGGAAGCCGAAGGCTTCACCGTGATCCCGACTGCTCGCGCCGCGCAACTGACCATGAACCGCGAAGGCATCCGTCGTCTGGCCGCCGAAGAACTGGATCTGCCGACTTCGCCATACCACTTCGCCGACACCTTCGAGGACTACAGCAAAGCCGTTCAGGACCTGGGTTTCCCGTGCGTCGTCAAACCGGTGATGAGTTCGTCGGGCAAGGGCCAGAGCCTGCTGCGCAGCGCCGATGACGTGCAGAAGGCCTGGGATTACGCACAAGAGGGCGGTCGCGCCGGTAAAGGTCGCGTGATCATCGAAGGCTTCATCGATTTCGACTACGAAATCACTCTGCTGACCGTGCGTCATGTCGGTGGCACTACGTTCTGTGCGCCGGTCGGCCACCGTCAGGAGAAGGGCGACTATCAGGAATCCTGGCAGCCACAGGCCATGAGCCCAATCGCACTGGCTGAATCCGAGCGCGTTGCCAAAGCCGTGACCGAAGCGTTGGGCGGCCGTGGCCTGTTCGGCGTCGAGTTGTTCATCAAAGGCGATCAAGTGTGGTTCAGCGAAGTCTCGCCGCGTCCACATGACACCGGTCTGGTGACCCTGATTTCCCAGGACCTGTCGCAGTTCGCCCTGCACGCCCGGGCGATCCTCGGTCTGCCGGTACCGCTGATCCGTCAGTTCGGCCCATCGGCTTCGGCAGTGATTCTGGTGGAAGGTCAGTCGACCCAGACCGCATTCGCCAACCTCGGCGCGGCACTGAGTGAACCGGATACCGCGCTGCGTCTGTTCGGCAAGCCTGAAGTCAACGGCCAGCGCCGCATGGGTGTTGCACTGGCCCGTGACGAGTCGATTGAAGCCGCTCGTGCCAAGGCGACCCGTGCTTCTCAGGCGGTCGTTGTAGAGCTGTAAACCGAGTCACATCCATCGCGAGCAAGCTCGCTCCCACAAGTTCGGCGGCACTCACAAATTATGTGTGTGGCACGGACAATGTGGGAGCGAGCTTGCTCGCGAAGCTTTTAGATCAGGCAACCTGATTCAGGTCGTTATTGCGCGTTTCCTTCAGGCACAGCACAGCGATCAGGCTGAGCACCGCTGCCCCCGATACATACCCGCCGACGTAACTCAAACCACCCATCGCCACCAGTTTCTGCGCGAAGAACGGCGCCGCCGAGGCTCCGACGATACCGCCGAGGTTGTAGGCCGCCGATGCGCCGGTATACCGCACGTGCGTCGGAAACAGCTCCGGCAGCAGCGCGCCCATCGGGGCGAATGTCACGCCCATCAGGAACAGCTCGATGCACAGGAACAGCGCCACGCCCCAGGTCGAGCCCTGAGTCAGCAACGGCTCCATCAGAAAACCGGAAAGAATCGCCAGCACACCACCGATGATCAGCACCGGCTTGCGCCCGTAGCGGTCACTGGCCCACGCCGACAACGGCGTCGCGGCCGCCATGAACAGCACCGCGAAGCACAGCAGTCCGAGGAAGGTCTCGCGGCTGTAACCCAGCGTGGATACGCCGTAACTCAGGGAAAACACCGTCGAGATGTAGAACAGTGCGTAACACACCACCATGGCGGCGGCGCCCAGCAGGGTGGGTGCCCAGTACTGGCTGAACAGCTCGACCAGCGGCACTTTCACTCGCTCCTGACGGGCGATGGCGTTGGCGAACACCGGGGTTTCGTGGAGTTTGAGGCGCACGTACAGCCCGACCATCACCAGCACCGCACTGAGCAGGAACGGAATCCGCCAGCCCCAGCTACGGAATTGCTCGTCATTGAGCGTCATGGCCAGCGTCAGGAACAGGCCGTTGGCGGCCAGAAAGCCAATCGAAGGCCCGAGTTGCGGGAACATGCCGAACCACGCCCGCTTGCCTTTTGGGGCATTCTCGGTCGCCAGCAGCGCCGCGCCGCCCCATTCACCACCCAATCCCAGGCCTTGGCCGAAGCGCAGCACACAAAGCAGGATCGGCGCCCAGGCCCCGATGCTGTCGTAGCCCGGCAGAACGCCGATCAGCGTGGTGCAGACGCCCATCAGCAGCAGCGAAGCGACCAAGGTCGATTTGCGCCCGATCCGGTCACCGAAATGGCCGAACAGCGCCGAGCCCAAAGGTCGGGCGAGGAAGGCGATGCCGAAGGTCAGGAATGCCGAGAGCATCTGCGCCGTGCCGGAAGTCTGTGGGAAAAATACCGGGCCGATCACCAGCGCAGCGGCGGTGGCGTAGACGTAGAAATCGTAGAACTCGATGGCCGTGCCGATGAAGCTCGCGGTGGCCACGCGGGTGGCGGAGTTGGCCGGTTGGGTCGGCGCGGTGTCGCTGTAAGCAGTACTGGTTGTCATGCGGTGATCCCTGACAGTCATGAGCTCCGTTGGAGCGAATTATTATGGTCGAGCACCCAGGGATGTGGGATGAGGCGCGATCGCTGCTTCAGGTAGGAGCAGTCGTCGGTGTGATGCGGATATTGCCGGTGAACCGGCCGGAACGGGTCGGGTGCGGGGTAAGCACGCGGTTCGGCGGGGCTTGGGTAAGCCTCGCGATTATAGGAAGGTGGCTAACGATTGAACAAGGGGCTGGCTAGCGGGCCGTGGCCAGCGCCGGTGCCGAAGTGGTGTGCCAGATCAGGACCTTGCTCACCCGGTTCTCCTCGGTTTCGAGAATCTCCAGGCGATAGCGGCCGATCTTCAGGCACACCGCGCTTTCCGGGATGGTTTCCAGCGCCTCGGTCACCAGACCGTTGAGGGTCCGGGGGCCGTCGCTGGGCAGGTGCCAGCCCAGGCATTTGTTCAGTTCGCGGATCGACGCCGCCCCATCGATCACCATGCGGCCATCGGCTTGCGGGTGGATGTGCGGGTTGTCGAGGCTGTGCTCGCTTTCAAATTCGCCGACGATCTCTTCGAGAATGTCTTCCAGGGTGACAATCCCCAGCACTTCGCCGTACTCGTCCACCACCATGCCCAGGCGCCGCTGCTGCTTGTGGAAGTTCAGCAGTTGCAGTTGCAGCGGGGTGCTTTCGGGAACGAAGTACGGCTCGTAACTGGCCGCCAGCAACGCTTCGCGGGTCAGGCTGCCGTTGTCGAGCAGGTGACGGATCTGCCGGGTGTTGAGTACGGCTTCGACCTGATTGATATCGCTGTGGAACACCGGCAGGCGAGTGCGCCGGTTCTTGCGCAATTGCTCGATGATTTCTTCGAGCGGATCGTCGAGGTTGATGCCGTCGACATCGCTGCGCGGCACCAGAATGTCGTTGACCGTGATGTTGTCCAGCGCATGGATGCCTGAAATCGGATGCGGGCGTACCGGATGATCCGGATCGTCATGATGCTCGGTCGGCACATCGTCTTCGCTCTGTTGCACCATCTGGGCCTTGCGGATGAACGGGCGCATCAGCAAGCCACTGATGCGGCCGAGCAGCCAAGCAAGCGGGTAAACCCCCTTCAGCGGTACTGCCAGCAGCGTATTGCCAAACGACAACACCGCATCCGGGTATCGTTGGGCGAGCGCGCGGGGGAAATAATCGGCAAAGACCAACAGCAGGGCGCCGGCG
Source organism: Pseudomonas sp. B26(2017) (assembly GCF_002113045.1). NCBI lineage: Bacteria > Pseudomonadati > Pseudomonadota > Gammaproteobacteria > Pseudomonadales > Pseudomonadaceae > Pseudomonas > Pseudomonas sp. B26(2017). Next base: position 35,355 of record NZ_NEJJ01000004.1, read on the forward strand.
CCAAGGCAAGCCGCCCAGGGGCCGTTTTCTTCACAGAGAAAGATTGCCAGCAGTGTGGCAAGAATGACGGCGAGGGCGCGGCACAGGGTATTGCAGAGGATCAGGCTGTCGAGCGGGAAGTTGAGCTTCGCCAGCGGCTTGTCGCTGGCGCGGGATGCGGTGCGTTGCGCAAGCAGGTGCTGCTGCGCCGCTTCGACGGCGGTAAACAGCCCCGACCAGAGAATCAGCAGGACAAATACCGCGAGCATCGGCCCTATGGGCAAACCGTCCATTTATACCGCCCGTCAGATGTGCAGGATGTATTCACGAACCAGTTTGCTGCCGAAATACGCGAGCATCAGCAGGCAGAAACCGGCGAGGGTCCAGCGGATTGCCTTGTGGCCGCGCCAGCCGAGGCGGTTACGGCCCCAGAGCAGGACGCTGAACACGATCCAGGCCAGGCAGGCCAGCAGGGTTTTATGCACCAGGTGTTGCGCAAACAGATTCTCGACGAACAGCCAGCCGGAGATCAGCGACAGCGACAGCAATGTCCAGCCTGCCCAGAGGAAGCCGAACAGCAGGCTTTCCATGGTTTGCAGTGGCGGGAAGTTCTTGATCAGCCCGGACGGATGTTTGTGCTTGAGCTGATGATCCTGCACCAGCAGCAACAAGGCTTGAAAAACCGCGATGGTGAACATGCCGTAGGCGAGGATCGACAACAGAATGTGCGCGAGGATGCCTGGCTCTTCATCAATGATCTGTACCGTGCCAGTCGGCGCGAACTGCGCCAGCAGCACCGTGATCGCACCTAGCGGGAACAGCAGCACCAGCAGGTTTTCCACTGGAATCCGCGAGCAGGCCAGCAGGGTCAGGGCGATGACAGCGGCGGCGATCAGGCTTGAGGCGCTGAAGAAATCCAGGCCCAGACCGATCGGCGTCAATAAATGCGTGAGCAGGCTTGCGCTGTGGGCCAGCACGGCGAGGACGCCGAGCGAGACCAGCAGGCGCTTGTTGGCCTTGGCGCCAGTGGCCAGGCGGGTGCCCTGGTAGAGGGTCGCAGCGGCGTAGAGAAGTGCGGCGGCGAGGGTGGTCAGCAAACTCGGTGACAAGGGGAGCATAAATCCTGTTAGGCAAGCCCGAAAGGCGCTGAGTTTGGCATAGAACCGCCGTCGCACGAAAGACCGGCAAGCTGACAGCGAGGTGTCCGCCAGACGCAGTCTTCGCTATAATCCGCGACCTGCCCACGCCGCAGGCTCGCCGAGCACATGTTGATTCCGGTCTGGGCCGCCATTATCCCGGTCTACACAGGGCCTGAAAGGATCGCGCAATGTTTGAAAACTTAACCGACCGTCTCTCGCAGACGCTGCGCCATGTCACCGGCAAGGCGAAACTGACCGAGGACAACATCAAAGACACCCTGCGCGAAGTGCGCATGGCGTTGCTCGAGGCTGACGTCGCCCTGCCGGTGGTCAAGGACTTCGTCAATTCGGTCAAGGAACGCGCTGTCGGCACCGAGGTGTCGCGCAGCCTGACGCCGGGCCAGGCGTTCGTGAAGATCGTCCAGGCCGAGCTCGAAACCCTGATGGGTGCGGCCAACGAAGACTTGAACCTGAGCGCCGTGCCGCCTGCCGTCATTCTGATGGCCGGTCTGCAGGGCGCGGGTAAAACCACCACCGCCGGCAAACTGGCGCGCTTCCTTAAAGAGCGCAAGAAGAAGTCGGTCATGGTCGTGTCGGCGGACATCTACCGTCCTGCTGCTATTAAACAGCTGGAAACCCTGGCCAACGACATCGGCGTGACGTTCTTCCCGTCCGACCTGAGCCAGAAGCCGGTCGACATCGCCAACGCGGCTATTAAAGAAGCAAAACTGAAATTCATCGACGTGGTCATCGTCGACACCGCCGGTCGTCTGCACATCGATGAAGAGATGATGGGCGAGATCAAGGCGCTGCATGCCGCGATCAATCCGGTTGAAACCCTGTTCGTGGTCGACGCCATGACCGGTCAGGACGCGGCCAACACGGCCAAGGCCTTCGGTGATGCGCTGCCGCTGACCGGCGTGATCCTGACCAAGGTCGACGGTGATGCCCGTGGCGGTGCCGCGCTGTCCGTTCGCGCGATCACCGGCAAGCCGATCAAGTTCATCGGTATGGGCGAGAAGAGCGAAGCGCTCGATCCGTTCCACCCTGAGCGTATCGCTTCGCGGATCCTCGGCATGGGCGACGTGCTCAGCCTGATCGAACAGGCCGAAGCGACCCTCGACAAGGACAAGGCCGACAAGCTTGCTAAAAAGCTGAAGAAGGGCAAGGGCTTCGATCTCGAAGACTTCCGCGATCAGTTGCAACAGATGAAGAACATGGGCGGCCTCGGCGGGCTCATGGACAAACTGCCGAGCATCGGCGGCGTCAATCTCTCGCAAATGGGCAACGCCCAGAGCGCCGCAGAGAAGCAGTTCAAACAGATGGAAGCCATCATCAACTCCATGACCCCGGCCGAGCGCCGCGACCCTGAGCTGATCAGCGGTTCGCGCAAGCGTCGGATCGCCATGGGTTCCGGCACCCAGGTGCAGGACATCGGTCGCTTGATCAAGCAGCACAAGCAGATGCAGAAGATGATGAAGAAATTCTCCGCCAAGGGCGGAATGGCGAAAATGATGCGCGGCATGGGCGGTATGTTGCCCGGCGGCGGCATGCCGAAAATGTAAGGTGTCCCGCCTTACCCATTCTGCTCACTTGTGGCGGCAACAGTCACTCGCCAAAAGTGAGCGAAATGGCTGAGACGGGACTGGATTCTCGCCGGTCGTCGCGCCGGCGCAGACCCTGCAAGGACGCAGGATCAACAGCAAACCCGCACTCGGCGGGAGCTGACCGGCCGTTTTGAATGACGGCCCCATATGCAAATCTGCACGGCATGCCACAGGCGCCGGAAAAAGTCATTTGCAAAAGTCCGGATATTCCTTAGAATATGCGGCCTTTCGGGCACCCATGCCCGCTGTGCATTTAGATTTGCAGCACCGACTACAGGAACGATGTTCACATGCTAACAATCCGTCTTGCCCTTGGCGGCTCCAAAAAGCGCCCGTTTTACCACCTGACCGTAACCGACTCCCGCAACCCGCGTGACGGTTCCCACAAAGAACAGGTTGGTTTCTTCAACCCTGTTGCCCGTGGTCAGGAAGTTCGTCTGTCCGTGAACCAAGAGCGCGTTGCCTACTGGCTGAGCGTTGGTGCACAGCCTTCTGAGCGTGTTGCTCAGTTGCTGAAGGAATCTGCCAAGGCTGCAGCCTGAGCAGTATGAGCGCGACGCCAGAAAAAGCTGATGACCTGATCGTTGTCGGCAAGATTTTTTCGGTTCACGGCGTTCGCGGCGAGGTGAAGGTCTTTTCCTTTACCGATCCGATTGAAAACCTGTTGAACTACCGCAACTGGACGCTTCGGCGCGAAGGCGTGGTAAAGCAGGTCGAGCTGGTCAGCGGTCGATCCACTCAAAAGGATCTGGTTGCCAAGCTCAAAGGCCTCGACGATCGTGATGAAGCCCGTCTTCTGAGCGGTTACGAGATTTGCATCTCACGAAGCCTTTTGCCCGACCTGACTGGCGACGAGTACTACTGGTACCAGTTGCAGGGTCTGAGTGTCATCAACCAGGACGAACAACTGTTCGGCAAGGTTGATCACCTGTTGGAGACCGGCGCGAACGATGTATTGGTGGTCAAGCCCTGCGTCGGCAGCCTGGATGATCGCGAGCGGTTGTTGCCCTATACGGAGCAATGCGTGCTGGCAATCGACCTGGAAGCAGGCGTGATGAGGGTGGAATGGGACGCGGACTTCTAAGCAATGGCCAGCCTGCGCGTAGACGTCATTACGCTGTTCCCCGAGATGTTCTCGGCCATCAGTGAGTACGGCATTACCAGTCGTGCGGTCAAACAGGGGCTGTTGCAGCTGACCTGTTGGAATCCGCGGGATTACACGACGGATCGGCATCACACTGTGGACGATCGCCCGTTTGGCGGTGGTCCGGGCATGGTGATGAAGATCAAGCCCCTGGAAGATGCTCTGGTTCAGGCCAAGGCAGCAGCCGGGGAGGCGGCGAAGGTGATTTACCTGTCCCCCCAAGGCCGTCAACTGACTCAGTCGGCGGTACGCGAACTGGCGAAATCGGATGCATTGATCCTGATTGCCGGTCGCTATGAAGGCATTGACGAGCGTTTTATTGATGCTCATGTCGATGAAGAGTGGTCGATTGGTGACTATGTGTTGTCTGGCGGCGAGCTGCCGGCTATGGTCATGATCGATGCGGTTACACGACTGCTGCCCGGAGCTTTAGGGCATGCGGATTCCGCTGAGGAAGATTCCTTTACGGATGGTCTGCTGGATTGCCCGCACTACACCCGACCTGAGGTGTATGCGGATCAGCGTGTTCCCGACGTGTTGCTGAGTGGCAATCACGCGCATATCCGGCGTTGGCGTTTACAGCAGTCCCTCGGCAGGACCTATGAACGACGCGCCGATCTTCTGGAAAGCCGCTCGCTTTCTGGAGAAGAGAAGAAGCTGCTCGAGGAATACATCCGCGAGCGGGACGATAGTTAACAACGTATCGATGGTAGATCAGACGATTTACCTTAGGAGCACAGCATGACCAACAAAATCATCCTTGCACTCGAAGCAGAGCAGATGACCAAAGAAGTCCCTACCTTTGCCCCAGGCGACACCATCGTCGTTCAGGTGAAAGTGAAGGAAGGCGATCGTTCCCGTCTGCAAGCGTTCGAAGGCGTTGTAATCGCCAAGCGTAACCGCGGCGTGAACAGTGCGTTCACCGTTCGTAAAATCTCCAACGGTGTTGGCGTAGAACGTACTTTCCAGACCTACTCCCCGCAGATCGACAGCATGGCTGTCAAGCGTCGCGGTGACGTACGTAAAGCCAAGCTGTACTACCTGCGCGACCTGTCGGGTAAAGCAGCTCGCATCAAGGAAAAACTGGCTTAAGTCCAGCTTCCGATGCAGAAGAAAGCAGCCTACGGGCTGCTTTTTTGTTGCCCGCAATTTATCCACAGCATTCCGTTTCAGGCCTGACCCATGACCCCTCGCGAGCAAGAAATCGAACGCCGCACCGAACTCTCGGTGACCCGCGTGACCAAGGCGGTTTTCCCGCCGACCACCAATCACCACAACACCCTGTTCGGTGGCACCGCGCTGGCCTGGATGGACGAAGTGTCGTTCATCACTGCCACGCGCTTCTGCCGTTTGCCGCTGGTGACCGTGTCGACCGATCGCATCGACTTCAATCACGCGATTCCGGCGGGTTCCATCGTCGAACTGGTTGGACGGGTGATCAAGGTCGGCAACACCAGTCTCAAGGTCGAGGTGGAAGTGTTCGTGGAAAGCATGAGCTGCGACGGGCGTGAGAAAGCGATTCACGGGCAGTTCAGCTTTGTCGCCATCGATGATGACAAGCGTCCGGTGCCCGTGCTGCCAGGTTTCGCGGCCTGATCCTGCACCGAGCCGAGGCATTCTCGGGCAAGCCCGCTCCCACAGTGTCGGTGCCGAGCACAACATCAGCGGACCAAACAAAACCTGTGGGAACGGGCTTGCCCGCGATCCGGTCTGTCAGGCGCTGACACTCTCCGGCTGAATCAGCGCCAGCAACGTCCACCCCGGCCCCGGCTTCAGCGCGGTTTCCGGCGACACGACATGCACCCAGCCACTGTCATCGCGCATGAACAGCAGCGTCGCACGATTGCCATGTAACGCCTGGTAATCCTCCCAGCCAAACCCATCCGTCAACGTTGTGCTGTACAACTCGGCCCCTTGGCCCATCTGGCTGGCCAACTTCGCGTAGGTGAACGCCTCGCTACCCAGTTGATTGCCGCGATGCTCAAGACTTGCGCGATGTTTGTCGCTGCGCCGGCTCTCCTGCCCGCTGGCGAGTCCGAACAGACGTTGATGGCCGAAGTCATGGCGAAAGCGCATGGCCGCCAGGGTATTGAGTTCGCCCGACGGTGACAGCGCCAGCAAATGCCCCAGTCCGACCAGGTCCAGATGCGCATCGGCATGCTGCGAGGCCGGATTGCCGAAGTAGGTCGGCAAGCCATCCATGCGCGCTGCCCGGATGTTTTCCCAGCTCGAATCCGTCAGCAGCACCCGGCTGCCCAACTGCTGCAGCGATTTGCCAAGCAGGCGCGCAGGGCCGTTCGCCCCGACGATAAGAAAGCCGCTCGGCGCAGGCTCCGCAACCTTTAACAGGCGCGCCAAGGGTCGGGCAGTCGCACTTTGCAGCACAACGGTGCCGATAATCACGGCGAAGGTCAGCGGCACCAGCAACAGCGCGCCTTCATGGCCCGCTTCATCCAGGCGAATCGCAAAGATCGCCGAGACCGCCGCGGCGACGATACCGCGCGGGGCAATCCAGCACAGCAATGCACGTTCACGCCAGCTCAAGCTGGAGCCGGCGGTACTCAGCATTACATTCAAAGGCCGGGCGATCAGCTGGATGACCAGCAGCAGAATCAATACCAGCGGCCCGAGGCCGATCAGCGCATTCAGATCCAGGCGTGCCGCCAGCAGAATGAACAGCCCGGAAATCAGCAGCACGCTGAGATTTTCCTTGAAGTGCAGAATATGCCGCACATCCACACCCTTCATATTGGCCAGCCACATGCCCATCAGCGTTACCGCCAGCAGTCCCGATTCGTGCATCGCCTCGTTGGCTGCAATGAAGATCCCCAGCACCGCCGCCAACGACGCGAGGTTGTGCAGGTATTCCGGTAGCCACTGGCGACGGATGATGGTGCCCAGCAGCCAGCCGCCGGCCACACCGAACAGACTTCCGCACAGAATCACTCCGCCGAAGGTCAACAGGCTCTGCTTGAGACCTTGGCCCTCGGCACTGGCGATGATGAAGCTGTAGACCACCACCGCGAGCAGCGCCCCGATCGGGTCGATCACAATTCCTTCCCAGCGCAGGATGTTGGCGATCGATGCCTTGGGACGTACCACGCGCAGCATGGGCACGATCACGGTCGGGCCGGTGACCAGGGTCAGGCTGCCGAACAGGATGGCGAGCAGCCAGTCGAAGCCCAGCAGCCAGTGAGTCGCGACCGCAATCACTGTCCAGGTCGAGAGCGCTCCGATTGTGACCAGGCGATGCACGACGCTGCCGATCTCGCGCCACTCCGACAGGTGCAGGGTCAGGCTGCCTTCAAACAGAATCAGCGCCACCGCCAGCGACACCAGAGGCATCAGCAACGGACCGAACATTTCCTGCGGGTCGAGCCAGCCCAGCACGGGGCCTGCCAGGATGCCGGTCAGCAGCAGAAACAGAATCGCCGGCAGCTTCAGGCGCCAGGCGAGCCATTGACAGCCCAGCGCGGCGGCACCGATACCGCCGAAAGCCAACAGAATTTGCTGCTCGTTCATTGAAGCTCCCTGTTCCTTGAAATAGCGGGCTATGAAAGACTAGCGGCCATTTCAACCGTTCACTCTTTATTTGCGCGCAGTGCCAAGCCTGCGTGACTTGAGCGCCCATGCCTGCCATCGACCACCCACTGATCGACCAGTTTCTCGACGCCCTCTGGCTGGAAAAAGGTCTCTCCGACAACACTCGCAACGCCTATCGCAGTGATCTCGCGCTGTTCAACGGCTGGTTGCAGGACAAAGGTCTCGAGCTGATCAATGCCGGTCGCGAACTGATCCTCGATCACCTGGCCTGGCGTCTGGAACAGAACTACAAACCTCGCTCCACCGCGCGATTCCTCTCGGGTGTGCGTGGCTTTTATCGCTATCTGTTGCGGGAAAAACTGATTTCGGTCGATCCGACCTTGCGCGTGGATATGCCGCAGCTCGGTCGGCCATTGCCAAAGTCCCTGTCGGAAGCCGACGTTGAAGCGCTGCTCAAGGCGCCGGACTTGAGTGAAGCCATCGGTCAGCGCGACCGCGCCATGCTCGAAGTGCTTTACGCCTGTGGACTGCGGGTGACCGAGTTGATCAGCCTGACCCTGGAGCAGGTCAATCTGCGTCAGGGCGTGTTGCGGGTGATGGGCAAGGGCAGCAAGGAGCGGTTGGTGCCGATGGGCGAGGAAGCGATTGTCTGGGTCGAGCGCTACCTGCGCGACGGCCGCAGCGAACTGCTGGGCGGGCGCCCCAGTGATGTGCTGTTTCCCAGCCAGCGCGGCGAGCAGATGACTCGGCAGACCTTCTGGCACCGCATCAAGCATCAGGCCAAGGTCGCCGGGATCGGTAAATCGCTGTCGCCGCACACCCTGCGTCACGCGTTTGCCACCCACTTGCTCAACCATGGCGCGGACTTGCGGGTGGTGCAGATGCTGTTGGGCCACAGCGACCTGTCGACCACGCAGATCTACACTCACGTCGCCCGGGCGCGTTTGCAGGATCTGCATGCCAAACATCACCCGCGCGGCTGAGCCCGTTCGTCTTGCGACAGGCGCATTCGGCCACGGGAGCCTTATGTGGTAGGCTTTGCCGGTTTGCACGATGGGCGGTTATGACCCGGTGTTCCGGCACGGGCGTTCTGATCGTTCCATTTGTCCGCCTTCAGGAGTTCTCATGCGTCTGACCCAGATTTTCGCCGCCGCAGCCATTGCGTTGGTCAGCACCTTTGCCGTCGCCGATGACGCGGCCGACAAAGCGATTCGCCAAAGCCTGGAAAACCTCCAGCTCGACGTGCCGGTGGACACCATCACCGCCAGCCCGCTGCCGGGCCTGTACGAAGTCAAGCTCAAGGGCAGCCGCGTGCTCTACGCCAGCGCCGACGGCCAGTACATCGTTCAGGGCTACATGTTCCAGCTCAAGGACGGCAAACCGGTCAACCTGACCGAAAAGACCGAGCGCCTGGGCATTTCCAAACTGATCAATGCGATCCCGGTGGCCGAGACCGTGGTTTACCCGGCCGTGGGTGAAACCAAGTCGCACATCACCGTGTTCACCGACACCACGTGCCCGTACTGCCACAAGCTGCACGCCGAAGTGCCTGAGCTGAACAAGCGCGGCATCGAAGTGCGTTACGTGGCGTTCCCGCGTCAGGGCCTTGGCTCGCCGGGCGACGAACAGCTGCAAGCCGTGTGGTGCTCGAAAGACAAGAAAGCGGCCATGGACAAAATGGTCGATGGCAAGGAAATCAAGGCCGCCAAGTGCGAGAACCCGGTTTCCAAACAGTTTGCCCTCGGTCAGTCGATCGGCGTGAACGGCACGCCGACCATCGTTTTGGCTGACGGACAAGTCATTCCGGGCTACCAGCCTGCGCCACAAGTCGCCAAACTGGCGCTGGGCGCGAAGTAATTCGCATCGTCGCGCTCAGGCGTTGACGAGCGTGGTCCGGCGGCTGGATTGCCGGGCCATCAACAGAGAGCCGCGAACCTGCGGTTGTTTTCACGGCCGGCCTCGTGTCGGCCGTTTTATGGGGAGTTCACAGTGAAACCGGTCAAAGTAGGCATCTGTGGGTTAGGGACCGTCGGTGGCGGAACCTTCAACGTACTTCAGCGCAACGCCGAGGAAATTGCTCGTCGTGCCGGGCGTGGAATCGAAGTGGCACAAATTGCCATGCGCACGCCAAAGCCTCAGTTCCAGACGACCGGTATTGCGATTACCAACGATGTCTTCGAAGTGGCCACGAACCCTGAGATCGACATCGTCATAGAGCTGATGGGCGGCTACACCGTTGCCCGCGAGCTGGTACTCAAGGCCATCGAGAATGGCAAGCATGTGGTCACCGCGAACAAGGCTCTGATTGCCGTTCACGGTAATGAAATTTTCGCCAAGGCACGCGAGAAAGGCGTGATCGTGGCATTCGAAGCGGCGGTCGCCGGCGGCATTCCGGTGATCAAGGCGATCCGGGAAGGCCTGTCCGCCAACCGTATCAACTGGGTCGCCGGGATCATCAACGGCACCGGCAACTTCATCCTCACCGAAATGCGCGAGAAGGGTCGTACCTTCGAAGACGTGCTGGCCGAGGCGCAAGCGCTGGGTTACGCCGAAGCCGATCCGACCTTCGACGTCGAGGGCATCGACGCCGCGCACAAGCTGACGATCCTGGCATCGATCGCATTCGGTATTCCGCTGCAGTTCGACAAGGCTTACACCGAAGGCATCACCAAGCTGACCACCGCCGACGTGAACTACGCCGAAGCGCTGGGCTACCGCATCAAGCACCTGGGCGTTGCACGCAGCACCGCCGCGGGTATCGAGTTGCGCGTACACCCGACGCTGATCCCGGCCGATCGTCTGATCGCCAACGTCAACGGCGTGATGAACGCGGTGATGGTCAATGGCGACGCGGCCGGTTCGACCCTGTTCTACGGCGCCGGCGCCGGCATGGAGCCGACCGCTTCGTCGGTGATCGCGGATCTGGTGGACGTGGTTCGCGCCATGACCTCCGACCCGGAAAACCGCGTGCCGCACCTGGCCTTCCAGCCGGACTCGCTGTCGGCTCATCCGATCCTGCCGATCGAGGCCTGCGAAAGTGCCTACTACCTGCGCATCCAGGCCAAGGATCACCCGGGCGTACTCGCTCAGGTGGCGAGCATCCTCTCGGAGCGCGGCATCAACATCGAGTCGATCATGCAGAAGGAAGTCGAGGAACACGACGGCCTGGTGCCGATGATCCTGCTGACCCACCGCGTGCTGGAACAGCACATCAACGATGCGATCGCCGCCCTTGAAGCGCTGGCGGGCGTGGTCGGTCCGGTTGTGCGGATCCGTGTCGAGCACCTGAACTAAGCCGATCTCCTTCACCGGTCCCGCCAGCGGGGCCGGTGTCGTGAACACTGTCCATTGGAGTCAGTCATGCGTTACATCAGTACCCGCGGCCAGGCACCGGCCCTGAATTTCGAAGACGTCCTGCTGGCCGGTCTTGCCACCGACGGCGGTCTGTACGTCCCGGAAAACCTGCCACGTTTCACCCAGGAAGAAATCGCTTCCTGGGCCGGCCTGCCGTATCACGAGCTGGCTTTCCGGGTCATGCGCCCGTTCGTCACCGGCAGCATTCCGGACGCCGATTTCAAAAAGATTCTTGAAGAAACCTACGGTGTGTTCGCCCACAACGCCGTTGCGCCGCTGCGTCAGCTGAACGGCAACGAATGGGTGCTGGAGCTGTTCCACGGTCCGACCCTGGCGTTCAAGGACTTCGCCCTGCAACTGCTCGGTCGATTGCTCGACTACGTACTGGAAAAGCGCGGCGAGCGCGTGGTCATCGTCGGCGCCACCTCCGGTGACACCGGTTCGGCCGCCATCGAAGGCTGCAAGCACTGCGAAAACGTCGACATCTTCATCCTGCACCCGCACAACCGTGTGTCTGAAGTGCAGCGTCGGCAGATGACCACCATCCTCGGTGAAAACATCCACAACATCGCCATCGAAGGCAACTTCGATGACTGCCAGGAAATGGTCAAGGCCAGCTTCGCCGACCAGAGCTTCCTCAAGGGCACGCGCCTGGTGGCGGTGAACTCGATCAACTGGGCGCGGATCATGGCCCAGATCGTTTACTACTTCCATGCAGCCCTGCAATTGGGCGGCCCGGCGCGTTCGGTGTCGTTCTCGGTGCCGACGGGCAACTTCGGCGACATCTTCGCCGGCTACCTGGCGCGCAACATGGGCCTGCCGATCAACCAGTTGGTGGTTGCCACCAACCGCAACGACATCCTGCACCGCTTCATGAGCGGCAACCAGTACGTCAAGGAGACCCTGCACGCCACGCTGTCGCCGTCGATGGACATCATGGTCTCGTCGAACTTCGAACGCCTGCTGTTCGACCTGCACGGTCGCAATGGCGCGGCGATCGCCGGCCTGATGGACTCGTTCAAGCAGGGCGGCGGTTTCAGCGTCGAACAGGAACGCTGGACCGAGGCACGCAAACTGTTCGACTCGCTGGCCGTGGACGATGCGCAAACCTGCGAGACCATCGCCGAAGTCTACGAGCAAACCGGTGAAGTGCTCGACCCGCACACCGCCATCGGCGTGAAAGCCGCTCGCGAATGCCGTCGCAGCCTGGACATCCCGATGGTGATTCTGGGCACGGCGCATCCGGTCAAGTTCCCGGACGCAGTGGAGAAAGCAGGCGTAGGAAAAGCACTCGAGCTACCTACACATCTTTCTGATTTGTTTGAGAGAGAAGAGCGCTGCACTGTCCTGCCGAACGAGCTCAAAGCCGTGCAGGCCTTTGTCAGTCAGCATGGCAACCGCGGCAAGCCTCTTTAAGCCCGCAGAGCTGTCACATTTTGAAGCCCGTCTCCTGACGGGCTTTCTTGTTTTTGCATGCCACACTGCGCGCGTTTCGCCCACCAAGGACGGGCGAGTCGATGACGAAGGATGTGGCAATGCGGTTTTTTTCAGGATTGAAACCAGCCCTGTGCTGGTTGTTTTTATTGGGCTGCTTCGGGCTGTCACCGTGGGCTGAAGCAGGCCATCTGGCGAAGCATTCCGTTGCGCTGGAGGATGTTCAGCCGATCGAGCTCGATGAGCACGAGCGTCAATGGATTCGAGATAACCCCCGAGTGACCGTCGCCTCGGTGCAGTACCCGTTGTATCTGTTTCAGGATGAGCATGGCCAGTGGAGCGGCTTGAACAACGATGTCCTGTCGCACATCAGTGCATTGACCGGCCTGCAGTTTGTGCATCAGGAGTCATTCTCCACCGATCACCTGCTTGAACGGCTCCAGAGTGGTGTGGCCGATATCAGCACAACGCTGGCGATGAACGACGAGCGCAAGGCGTTTCTGGATTTCAGTCACGCGTTCGGCGGTGCCGGCTGGGTGTTCGTCGGGCACGCTGACGAGCCCGCGATACAGTCGCTTGCGGCGCTGGACAAGCGGGTGCTGGTGCTGCCGGCCCGGCATGCGCTGGAGGACAGCATTCGACGCGATTACCCGGCAATCGAGATCCGCTCGGTCAAGACGTATGCAGAGGCACGGGCCCTGGTCGAGAGTGGCGAGGCCTACGCCACCATCGAAAACGAGATCGGCGCTCAGCTGTTTCCCTCTGGCCTGCTCAGGGTCGGCGGTCTAGTAGAGGGCAAGTGGGAGGCTGACCATCTGGCAGTACGCAAAGGGCTGCCCGAACTGGTGAGCATCCTCAACAAGGCCTTGGGCGCTTTCTCTGCGGCCGAACTGCGCGCCATGCGCATGAAATGGCTGGATGGCATTGCTCCCGCGCCGACACCCTCGATCACGTCGCAATTGATCAAGGGGGGATGCTGGGCGATAGGCGGACTCGGAGTGTTCGGACTCCTGTCGTTGTTGTGGAACCGTCGACTGGCGGCCGAGATAAAACAGAGACGTGCGGCCGAAAAGGATCTGCGAGATCAATTGGCCTTTCAACATGCGCTGATCGATGCGATGCCCGATCCCGTGTTCGTGCGCGATCTGCAAGGTCGGTTGATCATGTGCAACCGCAGTTATGAAGATGCGCTGTCGGTCCGTCAGGAGCAGGTCCAGGGGCGGATGCTGTTCGAGTTCGACGCACTTCCACAGGCGACGGCACTGATGCTGCACGACGAATTCATGGCGCAACTGGGCACGCGTAAAACGCGCTTCAGCAAACGGCAACTGATGTTCAAGAGCGGCCCCCGTCAGATCTATCAGTGGACGGTGCCGTTTTACTGTGCCGACGGAAAACTGCGCGGTCTGCTTGGCGGCTGGACGGACATCACCGAGCGTCGAAAGGAGAGCGGGTGTCGATGTCTGCATTAAAGATGGGAAAAGTCCTATAAACCGCGATTCCTTTTCTGATGGGAGGCTTAGGACGACTGCCCTAGAGTGACAGGCCACTGCGGCGTGAATCCGCGATTGTCGCTCCAGAGGTCGTCCCATGCGCTCGCTCAAGATCCTGATTCTAGAACCCAATCCGTTCCAACTGATGGCGTTGCACCAGATGCTCAACGCCATCGGTATCTACGATGTCCTGACCGCGCCGTCGCTGGGTTCGGCCAAGCGCTCACTGGAGCGCCGCGGAGCCGTCGACATCACCCTGTGCAATCCGCGATTGCAGAACGGTGACGGGTTGGCGCTGATCCGGCATCTGGCCGACCGGAAGGGCGCGCGGGCGATGATCCTGCTGGGCACCGTGGCCCCCAGCCTGCTGGACGAACTGGAAACGTTGCTGGGCGAGCACGGGATCACCTTGCTGGGCCGCCTGCACACACCGGTCTCTGCGGTGTTGATGAGGAGTCTGCTGGACACCTACATGGCGACCCCCCGGCATTCCGTCGACGCTTGAGCCCCATGGTTATTTTTCTGTCATCTTCGCCATGCATGCTCCGATAGGCCGGTGACGCTCCGGGAGAGGCCGGCGGCAGGCAGAACTTTCCTCTCGGGCCGGTGGTCATTTACTGTGAACACGCCCCAGACACTGTGTTTTCGGACTATTGAGTGGAGATCGAGATGGAAAGTATCAGTCTATTGCTCGGTGAGGCTCTGAGCCCGTATCAGGTGACGTTGACCCCTCGGGGTCGCCACGGCGAATGCCTGGTGACCTTGAAGAACGGCAACGGCGCGATCGTGGTGGAGCGCGAATTCAATCAGGCGCAATTGAGCGACAAGCGCCAGCTGACCGATGTGGTCGACGGCCTGCACCGTGACATCCTGATTGCCGAAGGCCGGCTGGAGCCCTGTGTCATCGCCGCGTTGCGAAACGCAGCCCTCGACAAGCACCCGACCCTCTGAAACTGATTTTTCTTTTGTGGGAACCTTCCTGCATCCAAGTCAGTCAGACCCCGTAACAGCAGGATCAAGCATTGTGCTCCGGTGCTTGTGGCTTGCTGCTACGGGTCTTTGATTCAGACCACGTTTAACCCCGAGTCGTCTCCCCACTTCTCGGGGTTTCTTTTTGCCCGGATTTCACTGCGCGGCTTGTTGCTGGAAGAAAATCCGCGCCTGCTCCAGATAGTCCTGGCGCCTCTCGGGGTCGAGCCAGTCGGCATAGAGCTGGTCGAGATGTTCGTGGGGCAGGGTGCGCAGCAGCTGATTGATCTCGGTGATTGCCTGTCGACCCGCCGTGGTGTCGGTGCAGCCGACATGGCCTGACAGATACTTGCCCGTGCCGCGAATCGGAAAGAACAGCAATTCGTTCTCGGCGATCTCGGCCTGCCGTGCCTGATAGCGGATTTCAGGCCAGTAACCCAGCACCACCTGCAGACGCCCCAGACGCTGCATCGACAGCAGGCTGCTGAGCGCATCGTTGCCGTAGTGCGGCGTCAACGCGCCGCCCGGTGCCTGATGCAGCAATGTATCGATGTACTCGCCATAACTGCGTTCCGCGACCACCCCGACTTTCCGCTCGCCGTTGGCCAAAAATGCCGACAGGTCGGCTTCGCCCTCGACCAGAAATGGCTCGAGTACTTCGCGATCTCTCTGACGCACCACCAAACCATTGCTGACCGCGCGAAACGCGGGGATGGAGAAGGCGATCCATTGCGCCCGCTCCTTGTTCCAGACCAGCGACGGGTCGCAGGCGAAGGGGTGTTCATGGAGCATTTGATTGCCGCGGGCGCGATTGACCCGCATCAAGGTGTGTTCGTATTGCGGCATGCCGGCAATCAGCATCGGCATCAATTGATCGATAACGCCCTGGCCCTTTTTCGGGCCTTCTAAGATCGTCAGCGGCGGCAGGTCGCGCAGCAGCCAGATCAACGTCGGTTTGGCCTGCGCCCACGCCGGCAGTACCAGCAGCAATAGCAGGCCGAACAACCGCCAGGTCCACCAATGGTGGGCGCGGTTCGAGGCCGAGGGCATCAGGCGCTTCAGCTCAGATGGCTCCGTCTTCGCGCAGCCGGGCGACCTGCTTCTCGTCGTAGCCAAGATCGTGGAGTACCTGCGCATTGTGTTCACCGAGCTGCGGTCCGACCCATTCGGACGTGCCGGGTGTCTCAGAGAGTTTCGGCACGATGCCTGGCATCTTGAAGGGTTTGCCGTCCGGCAGTTTGGCGTGCAGGAACATTTCCCGGGCCAGGTACTGCGGATCGTTGAACATGTCTTCGGCGCTGAAGATCCGGCTCGCCGGCACTTCGGCCTGGTTCAGCAGGTCCAGTACCGTTTGCAGCGGCAGCGAGTTGACCCAGCGGTCGATCACCCCATACAACTCGTCACGACGGCTGTCGCGTCCGTCGTTGCTGGCCAGCGCCGGGTCATTGGCCAGATCTTCGCGGCCGATGATCAGCATGAAGCGCTTGAAGATCGCATCGCCGTTGGCACCGATCTGCACATGTTTGCCGTCGGCACTGGTGTGGATCGACGACGGCGTGATGCCCGGCATGATGTTGCCGGTGCGTTCACGGATAAAACCGAACACATCGAATTCCGGCACCATGCTTTCCATCATGGCGAAGATCGCTTCGTACAGCGCCACATCGACCACCTGACCGAGCCCGCCGTTGACCTCGCGATGACGCAAAGCCATCAACGCGCCGATCACGCCCCACAGGGCGGCAATCGAATCGCCGATGGAAATGCCGGTGCGTACTGGCGGGCGGTCTTCGAAACCGGTGATGTAGCGCAGGCCGCCCATGGATTCACCAACGGCACCGAAACCTGGCTGGTCTTTCATTGGCCCGGTCTGGCCGAAACCGGACAGACGCACCATCACCAGTTTCGGGTTCAGCGCATGCAGGGTTTCCCAGCTCAGGCCGAGTTTTTCCAGCACGCCGGGGCGAAAGTTCTCGATCAGGATGTCGGCTTCGCCCAGCAGTTTTTTCAGGATCGCCAGGCCATCGGGGTGTTTCAGGTTCAGGGTCAGTGACTTTTTGTTGCGTGCCTGGACGAACCACCACAGCGACGTGCCTTCGTACAACTTGCGCCATTTGCGCAGCGGATCACCGCCGTCCGGCGACTCGATCTTGATCACTTCGGCGCCGAACTCGCCGCAGATGCGCGAGGCAAACGGCCCGGCAATCAAAGTACCCAATTCAATGACTTTCAGACCGCTGAGCGGTTTGTTGGCGAACGGCATGCGAGATCCTGTAGGACAAGGCTGAGCAGATAGAGCGTTTTAACATAGCCGGCTGTCAGTCGCGCAAGGTTGATCGCCATCAATTCGTGGATTGCCTACAGCATCGGTTAGACTTGCCGACTTTCCTCGTATCAAGAAGCCCGTTCATGGCCCAGCCGTCCACTACCTACAAATTCGAACTGAACCTCACCGATCTCGACCGCAGCGTCTACGAGAACGTGAAGCAGACCATCGCCCGTCACCCTTCGGAAACCGAAGAACGCATGACCGTGCGCCTGTTGGCCTACGCGCTCTGGTACAACGAGCAACTGTCGTTCGGTCGTGGTCTGTCGGACGTGGATGAACCTGCGCTGTGGGAAAAGAGCCTGGACGATCGTGTCCTGCACTGGATCGAAGTCGGCCAGCCTGATGCGGATCGTCTGACCTGGTGCTCCCGTCGCACCGAGCGCACCAGTCTGCTGGCCTACGGCAGCCTGCGCGTCTGGGAAGGCAAGGTAATCCCGGCAATCAAGAACCTGAAGAACGTCAACATCGCAGCCGTTCCGCAGGAAGTGCTGGAAACCCTGGCCCAGGACATGCCCCGCGTCATCAAGTGGGACGTGATGATCAGCGAAGGCACGATCTTCGTGACTGACGACCGTGGTCAACACGAAGTCCAGCTCACCTGGCTGCAAGGCGAGCGCGGTTAAGTCCGCGCTATTCCCGAAAAATCCCACGTATTCAAGAGAAGCTTCTGTTAGCCCATGCGTATCGATCCTCGCCCGTTGCCCGCCACTCTGCCGTTTCTCGGTGAACTGCCACCCCTGTTGACCCGCCTGTACGCGGCGCGGGGCGTGCAGTCCGAGGCGGAGCTGGACAAGAGCCTGGCGCGGCTGATCCCGTTCCAGCAGCTCAAAGGGATCGATGCGGCGGTGGACCTGTTGGTGACGGCGCTGGAGCAGCGTCAGCGGATCCTGATCGTCGGCGACTTCGACGCCGACGGCGCGACGGCCAGTACCGTCGGCGTGCTCGGCTTGCGCCTGCTGGGCGCGGCGCACGTCGATTATCTGGTGCCGAACCGCTTCGAATACGGCTACGGCCTGACGCCGGAAATCGTCGAAGTCGCGATGACCCGCGAGCCGCAACTGTTGATCACCGTTGATAACGGTATTTCCAGCGTTGAAGGTGTGGCGGCCGCGAAACGTCACGGTCTGAAGGTCTTGATCACCGACCACCACTTGCCCGGCGACGAACTGCCGCTGGCCGATGCACTGGTCAATCCGAACCAGCCCGGCTGCGAGTTCCCGAGCAAGGCGCTGGCCGGTGTCGGGGTGATTTTTTACGTGTTGATGGCCTTGCGTGCGCGCCTGCGCAGCCTCGGCTGGTACGAGAGCAAACCACAACCGAACATCGGCGAACTGCTGGATCTGGTGGCGCTGGGCAGCGTTGCCGACGTGGTGCCGCTGGATGCCAACAACCGGATTCTGGTGCATCAGGGCCTGGAGCGGATTCGCGCCGGGCGTGCGCGGCCGGGAATCAAGGCCATCCTGGAAGTGGCCAAGCGTGAAGCCTCGCGCATCACGTCGACCGACCTCGGTTTCATCGTCGGCCCGCGCCTTAACGCAGCAGGGCGTCTGGATGACATGAGCCTGGGCATCGAGTGCCTGCTGACCCACGACGCTGCGCTGGCCCGTGAGATGGCTGCGCAACTGGACGGCATGAATCAGGATCGCAAATCCATCGAGCAAGGCATGCAGCGCGAGGCGCTGGCCCAGCTCAAGGACTTGCCGGTCGAGTCGATGCCTTTCGGTCTTTGCCTCTTCGATCCGGAATGGCACCAGGGTGTCATCGGCATTCTGGCGTCGCGGATGAAAGAGCGGTATTTCCGCCCGACCATCGCCTTCGCCGATGCAGGCGATGGTTTGCTCAAGGGCTCGGGGCGCTCGGTGCAGGGTTTTCATATCCGTGATGCGCTGAGCGTGGTTGCGGCGCAACATCCGGACCTGATCGCGAAGTACGGTGGCCACGCGATGGCGGCGGGCTTGACCTTGCGGCAGGAGAATTTTCCGTTGTTTGCCGAGGCATTCGACGCCGAAGTGCGTAGGCAACTTCGCGAAGAAGACCTGACCGGGCGCCTGCTGTCAGATGGCACATTGGCGGTCGAGGAGTTTCATCTGGAACTGGCCCGCGCCCTGCGCCACGCCGGGCCATGGGGCCAGCATTTTCCGGAGCCGCTGTTCCACGGCGTGTTTCAGTTGGTCGAGCAGCGGGTGGTCGGCGAGCGGCATCTCAAAGTGGTGCTGAAAACCGAATGCGGTTCGGTGAAGCTTGATGGCATCGCGTTCGGCATTGATCGCGATATCTGGCCGAACCCGACGGTCAAATGGGTCGAACTGGCCTACAAACTCGATCTCAACGAGTTTCGCGGCAATGAAACCGTGCAGTTGATGATTGCCCACATCGAGCCGCGCTAAAGCTCATTGCGCCCTTTACTGAAGGGGCGCAGGCAATCTTCAATTGTGCTGTTTCATTTCTGAACCCTCCCTCATCCCCGGATGTCGACTAGGCTCTAAGCACTGCTTGATTGGCCTTGTGACGTCTTGTCGAATTTTTTGCCCGCGGGGGCGGGTGCTGCACCTTTTTCCTGTCACTCGTCGACTTTTCAAACAGAACCCTGGAGCCTGCCCACTGAATTGAGAGGTGCCCCATGAGTCTGCTGCTTGAACCCTTTACCCTTCGCCAACTGACCCTGTCCAACCGCATCGCCGTGTCGCCCATGTGCCAGTATTCCAGCGTTGATGGCCTGGCCAACGACTGGCATCTGGTGCACCTCGGCAGCCGTGCCGTGGGGGGCGCTGGCCTGGTATTTACCGAAGCCACGGCGATCACGGCCGACGGACGGATCACCGCCGAAGACCTGGGCCTGTGGAACGAGGAACAGATCGCACCGCTGCAACGCATCACCCGTTTTATCAACGCCCAGGGCGCAGTGGCCGGCATTCAACTGGCCCACGCCGGGCGCAAGGCCAGCACCCATCGGCCATGGATCGGCAAGCATGGCAGCGTCAAACCGGAGGATGGTGGCTGGACGCCGGTCGGGCCGTCGCCGATTGCCTTTGATCCGCAACACACCCAGCCGAAACAACTGGATGAAGGGCAGATCGCTCACGTCATTCAGGACTTCGTGGCAGCGGCCAAACGCGCGCTGACCGCCGGTTTCAGTGTGGTCGAGGTGCATGCGGCGCACGGTTATCTGCTGCACCAGTTCCTTTCGCCATTGAGTAACCAGCGCCGCGATCAGTACGGAGGTTCGTTCGAAAACCGCATTCGTCTGGTGCTGCAAGTGACCGAAGCGGTGCGTGGGGTGTGGCCGGAGGAACTGCCGGTGTTTGTGCGTCTGTCGGCTACCGACTGGGTCGAGGACGGCTGGAACCCGGATGAAACCGTAGAGCTGGCGCGCCGCCTGAAAGCCTTGGGGGCTGACCTGATCGACGTGTCCTCGGGCGGCACGGCGGCCAACGCTGAAATCCCCGTTGGGCCGGGTTATCAGACGCGCTTCGCCGAGCGGGTACGCAAGGAGTCAGGTATCGCCACCGGCACCGTGGGAATGATTACCGAGCCTGCGCAAGCCGAGCACATTTTGCGAACCTGTCAGGCCGACATCATCTTCCTCGCCCGTGAGTTGCTGCGTGATCCGTACTGGCCACTGCATGCCGACGATGACCTGGGCGGACGCAAAGCAGTGTGGCCGGCGCAGTATCAACGTGCGACCCATCGGGATCAGCCGATTCACGAGTCTGATCTGCGGGATTGATTCCGACCTGTCGCAAAGCCTATAAAACCCGCCATTGAACCGGCGGGTTTTTTCTTGTCTGTCGTTTGGAATTGCAAAGGAATGGATCGCAATGTTGATCGAACGAGCGCTGACTGAATCGGACTTGCCGCGGCTGGCGCTGATCGACCGCAGCGAGTTAGTCGAGGAATGCTATCGCGTGGAAAACGGTGAGTTGATTCTGTATCCGGCGCGTTTCGACATGCGCGGCTGGCCCGAAGGCGAGGCGGAGGAGAATGCGCGGGTATTGGAAAAGTGCTGGCGCAGTGGCGGGTGGCTACACGGGATTTTCGATGGCGAAACACTGGTGGCTGCGGTGGTTGTGGATAACCGGGTTATTCACAATCAGGGCCTGAACATGCGGCAGTTGAAGTTTCTGCACATCAGCCGTGTCTGGCGGGGGCAGGGATTGGGCGGGCGATTGTTTGCCCTGGCTTGCGCCCATGGCCGAGAGGTTGGCGCCGAGGCGTTGTACGTCTCGGCGACCGAGTCGCGCAATACCGTGGAGTTCTATCAGCGCCAGGGTTGCCGGTTGCTGGCGCAACCGGATCCCGAACTGTTTGCACTCGAACCTCACGATATCCACTTTTACTGTCGCCTGGACTGATGCCATCGCGAGCAAGCTCGCTCCCACAGGTTTTCGGTTGTACACAAGCTCGGTGATCAATCGATATCCATGTGGGAGATGGCTTGCCAGCGATGAGGCCCGATCTGACGCTAGAGAATCATCAAGGGTATTTGCGCTTGTCCGGTGCCGGCGGGAAGTACTGGTACAACCAGGTCTCGCTCAGCGTGCGGTCGTTGGTGCGGATGAACAGACGCAGTTCTACCGGATCCACGCTGTCATTGGTCGGGTACCAGTCGAACAGGATCCGGTAACCCTTGATGTCATCCAGCACCAGCACGCTGAAGTCCTGCACCTTGCCGTTGGAGCACGTCACCACCGGCTCGATCCCGGTGCCCTGCGGCAGGCGATCCAGACCGCCACCGGTGAAGTCCACGGCGAAACGACGGGCCCAGACCGGCGGGTAATGCTCGCCCGGCGCCCAGCCTTCGACGAATCCACCCATGCCCGAACGGGTCGCATGCACCCGTGCCAGCGGCGTGCCGACCGGCGGCAGGGCGCTCCAGTAGAGCTTGTAGCCGTAGTTCAGCGAGTCGCCGGCCGCTACCGGTTTCTTCGGCGTCCAGAACGCAACGATGTTGTCGAGGGTCTCGCCGGTTGTAGGAATTTCCAGCAGATCGATAGAGCCTTCGCCCCACGCGGTTGTAGGTTCTACCCACAGGCTCGGACGTTTGCTGTACCAGTCGACGGTGTCCTGATAATTGGCGAATTCGTGGTCGGTCTGCACCAGACCGAAACCTTTCGGGTCGGTGTCGGCGAAGGCGTTGAACTGAAGGGTGGCCGGGTTGTTCAGCGGGCGGCAGATCCACTCGCCGTTGCCGCGCCACATGGCCAGACGATCCGAGTCGTGGATTTGCGGGTGAATGGTGTCGCACATCCGGCGCTCGTGGGTGCCGCAGCTGAACATGCTGGTCATCGGCGCGATGCCCAATTGCTCGATGGCGGTGCGGGCATTGATGTGGGCGTCGATCTCCATCACCACGCGCTCGGCCTGGCAATCGATGTCGAAGCGATAGGCGCCGGTCGCGCTCGGCGAGTCGAGCAGGGCGTAGACCACGAAGCGGGTCGCGTTCTGATCCGGGGTCTCGAACCAGAACTTGGTGAAGTCAGGGAATTCTTCGCGTTTCTTGGCGTAGGTGTCGACGGCCAGGCCACGGGCGGAGAGGCCATATTGGCCAGTGGCATCCACCGCGCGGAAGTAGCTGGCGCCGAGGAACGACACCACGTCATGCCGATCCAGTTCCGGCGCCTTGAACAGCTTGAAGCCGGCAAAACCCAGGTCGCCCTTGAGCTGCTGGGTATCGACCGAAGTGTTTTCGTAGTTGAACAGCTGAGGGCGGAAATGCACCTCGCGCGCCATGCGCGTCTTGGGATCGACGCTGTACATGCGCACTGGTTGGCGGAAACCCATGCCGACGTGGAAAAACTGCACATCGAGCTGACCCTTGTTTTCCTTCCACAGCGAATGCTCGCCGTCGTAGCGGATCGCGTTGAAGTTCTGCGGGGTCATGGTCGCCAGGGTCGGCGGCAGCACCTGTTTGGTGTCCTGATACGCGCTGCCGGCCAGTTGCTTGGCCTGGCGCTTCAGCGTTTCAAAGTCGAAGGCCTGGGCTTCACCGTCGGCGGCACCGCCAGAGGCGGCCCATGCGCGAGCAGCGAGCAGGCCCGAGGCGGATAGGCCGGTGTAAGCCGCAATGGCCATGGACGCTTTGAGCAAATTCCTGCGGTGCATAGATACAACCTGTCGTGGACAATCCCGCGCCCTTCCTGGCACGTACTGGATCAGAAATTACGGTTCGGACAAGCCTTCGGCCAAACGCTACGGACTAGTAACAGATGCGCGCTAGCTTAATCCGTTCGCTGATTTTGCAAAATTCCCTGATAGCACGGCGCTAGCCTCTCAATGAAACAAGACGTTACGGTTACTTATCCCACAGCCTTTTCTGATTTATAGGGCATATCTGCTTTTTTCGACTAATTACTCTAAAAACAGCTTTTCAGCGCCGATTTAATTTCTATTCTATGGGCATCGCCGGTCATGACCCATCCGACCGGCAGGGCTCAAATCGCTGCTTAAGGAGCGGGGCGATGCGGTTTTCGAAAATTTCTGACGTACTGGAAAAGGACATCGTCCATGACAAAAGGACAAGGCATCACCGAAATGTTGGGCATCTTTCCCTGCCTCACCAACGTCCGGCGAAGACGCCGGCTCAGTCCTGATGAACTGAAACTGGTGGAGCGTTACCGCGAGTTGTCGGAGAGCGATCGGATTGCGATGCGGTATCTGGTGGATGCGATGAGGAGTGTTTCGCGGTTTTGAAGTGAAAAACCAAAGGGGCGGACTGTGAAGTCCGCCCCTTTTTCATTCTTGAGGTTTACCGGGGACGCTGTGCCAGCATCAACTCAGGCATGTCCCGCCATTTCACCCAGGCCTGTTGTTGCCAGTGCAGCAGCGGTACGGTGACGCCGGCCCAATGCACGGAGCTCAGGCTCGGGCAGTTTTCCGCTGTCGCTGAGCTGGTTTCTCGCAAAATGGGAATCACCTCATTACTCAGCCATTGGCGCAGGTTGCGGTTTTCCGGGATGAAATGGTGAACCAGCAGCGCGTACATGCCGGATTCGCTGACCATTGGCGTCTCGACAACTTTGCCGTACTTGCGCAGGCGGACGGTACGGCGTTGGTCGGGGTCGAGTTTGAGCGTGACGCGTGGGTTCAAAGGATGGCCCATCATGCGGCCCAGATCTTGAGCGCAGAACCAGGCTTGGTGATCGAGCAGGAGAGCGTGGAGGAAGCGGTTGTGGCGGGTGAATACGGTGGGGATGAAGTAAGGATGATCTTTAGAGGGATTTTGAGTTTGATTGGGCATTCGTCGACTCCAATATTGAGAATAGAGCCGCCACTCGAATGAGTGCGGTTGCGCCATTTTGACTTTGTTCCGGCTTCGACACCGGGCTGCTGACTTCGCTGCCGAAAAGAAGCGTATCGGTCAGGTGCTTATGGTGCCAAGCCCGGTTAATCGACGCTTGTTGTAGGAATCGAAGATCTTTCTCGAAGGTAGCGTCTGTAGGAAATGCCTGTTTTTGTATGGCCGCCAGCCAGACTGCACCTGAAGCATGATTTTTCCTTTATTTATTTGAATCTCAGGCATCCCCCGAATGCTCGGCCCTTGGTCACTGGGCCCAAAGGATTTTTGTGAATAATGGAGAATTCAATGAAGGTGTCCCTCAAACAGATCAACGGCCCATGGGATCAGGGATGGGTACTGGACAAGCACATGGTAAGTAGTACCTTCCTCGGCAACGATGATCGCGGACACCCATGTTTCGATAATCAGCGCACAGAGATTGGTGAGGCGACCTACCAGCTCAAATACCAGAAGGATTGGACTCAGGTCGGCCCACTGGCCCAAGCGGTAGCGACAAATGTGTTCCCTATGTTGGATCAAGTAGGATTTGTGCTGCCCATGCCTGCTTCAAATATCCGTCAGCGACAACCGGTAACTGAGGTCGCTCTGGAGTTGGGGCGAATTGTCAGGCGGCCGGTTTTCTCGGATTTGCTTCGAAAAGCGACTACGGGAAAGTCACTCAAGGATTTGCACTCCAAAGCAGACAAGGTTGCTGCGATTGGAAACAGTTTTAGCGTCAATGACGAAATTACGACAGAGGGATGCTGGAATGTTTTGGTCGTAGATGATTTGTTTGACAGCGGAGCGTCGATGGACGCGGCTTGTGCTGTCTTGCGTGAATATCCGAAGGTGGGGAAGATCTACGTAGCGGCGCTAACCTGGAAGTGAATTCAATGACGACTGTATTTATTGCTGGCTCTATCAATATCAAGAACCTTGATCCGAAGGTTAAGGAGCGTATCAGTAATATCGTTGCGTCTGAATTCGAGGTGGTCGTTGGTGATGCAGGTGGCGCCGATACCTCCATTCAGGAGTATCTGCTGAGTCTCGAACGATCCAGAACCACTGTGTTCTGTAGCGGTCCAGCGCCGCGGAACAACCTTGGACAGTGGCCCGCCAGAACAGTGGACTCCAAACATTCCAAAGGATCGAGGGCCTTCTTCACCGAGAAAGACGTGGTGATGGCCGAAGCCGCTGACTACGGCTTGATGATATGGGATGCGAAGAGCACCGGTACGCTCAGCAACGTCATAGAACTGTTGTCGAGAAAGAAGAAGTCCCTTGTCTTCGTCAACAAGGAGAAGGAATTCAAAGTGGTGGGAGACGTCAATCAGCTCGAAGAGTTGATTGCATTCATGTCTGATCACGCCAAGCAAAAAGCCAACGAAAAAATCAAATTGTTCGATCGTATTTCCTCGCTGAAATACGATCAGTGCGAACTTTTGTTTTGATGTTTTGCGTCGGCTTTCTTGAACCCCGGCACTCTATCGGTGCCGGGGCCAAACGTTTTTAGCGACTCACCTTCCAGGCATCCCCGGCCGGCGCCTTCCCATGGTCATACGGCTTGCCAATCCACATGTAAACCAGCCCCAGCCCAACCACGATCGCCGTGCTCAGCACCATCGCGTAGTTGATGTACCACGCGGCATCCGGCGTGCGGGGCCAGGCCATGTTGATGATTGCGCCGACGCCGTACACCAGCGCGCCGATGTTCACCGGCCAGCCCCAGGCGCCGAGGGTGAATTTGCCGCTGGGTTTCCAGCCTTTGCTGCGGGCGTACAGGGCGGCGAGGACGATCATCTGGAACGCGAGGTAAATGCCGATGGCGGCGAAGCTGACGATGGTGGCCACGGCGTCTTGCAGGAAGAAGCCGAGGGCGATGATCAGGCCGGGCAGTACGCCGGACACGAACAACGCAGCGACCGGAACCTGGGTCGTAGGAGAAATCTTTTTCAGCAATCGGCTGCCGATGACCATTTCATCGCGGGCGTAGGAATACAGCAGACGACTCGCCGCCGCTTGCAGGCTGATGACGCAAGAGATGAAGGAAATCATCACCACGCCCATCACCACTTTCGAACCGACCGGGCCGAAGGCGTTGTTGAGGATGGTGGTGACCGGATCCTTGTCGGTGCCGTTGATCACCGCTTGCATGTCCGGCACGGCGAGAATCAGCGCCAGGCAAGCGAACATCGCCGCGATGCCGCCGATGTAGATGGTCATGCGCATGGCCACCGGGATTTTCTTGCTCGGGTTCGGGGTTTCTTCGGCTACATCACCGCAGGCCTCGAAGCCGTAGTAAAGGAACATCCCCGCCAACGAAGCGGTGAGGAAGGCCGGCAGGTAGGAGCCGTCGACGCTGATATCGAAGGTGTTGAACAGCACGCTGATCGGCTGGTGACGCTCGAAAATCAGCAGGTACACGCCGACGATCACCGCACCCACCAATTCGCAGAGGAAGCCGAACATGGCGATCCGCGCCAGCACTTGGGTGCCGCTGAGGTTGACCAGTGTGGCGAACAGCGTCAGCACCAGGGCGATGACGATGTTGGTGTTGTTGCTCGGTTCAAATCCCAGCATGGCCGCGAGGTACGGGCCGGCGCCGACCGCAACGGCGGCGATGGTTACGCACAGGGCGATGGAGTAGATCCAGCCGACCATCCACGCCCATTTCTTGCCCACCAGACGCCGCGCCCAAGGGTAGACACCTCCGGAAATCGGGAACTGCGACACCACTTCGCCGAAGATCAGGCACACCAGCAATTGCCCGCAACCGACCAGCAAATAGGCCCAGAACATCGGTGGCCCGCCAGCGGCCAGGCACAGGCCGAACAGGGTATAAACCCCTACGACCGGTGAAAGATAGGTGAAGCCCAGCGCGAAGTTTTCCCACAGGCTCATGCTGCGGTTGAAGTTGGAGGTGTAGCCCAGTTGGCGCAGTTGTTCGGCATCGCTGTCGGCAACGGCGGCTGAGAGATCGGGTGATGCACTCATGTGTGTTTGCTCCGTGAAATCGGCAGATTTCGGATGGCCGAAACCGTGGCGGGGCTTGGTGAGCTCCGCCCGGATCGGTAGTTATTGTTTTGAATGCCTTGTGGTGCGGATAACCGGCTTCTGCCATGAAACCGGGGGGATGCCTTTAGTGCTTGAACATCACATGCCGAACCGTGGTGTAGTCCTCCAGCCCGTACATGGACATGTCCTTGCCGTAGCCGGACAGTTTCTGACCGCCGTGGGGCATTTCGCTGACAAGCATGAAGTGCGTGTTCACCCAGGTGCAGCCGTACTGCAAGCGTGCGGACAGGCGATGGGCGCGTCCTACATCCGCCGTCCATACCGAGGACGCCAGGCCGTAGTCCGAATCGTTGGCCCATTCCAGCGCCTGGGCTTCATCGGTGAATTGAGTCACCGACACCACCGGCCCGAACACTTCGCGGCGGACGATTTCGTCGTCCTGCTGGGCGTCGGCCAGAACGGTCGGTTCGAAGAAGAAACCATTGCCTTCGACAGCCTTGCCGCCGGTGATCAAACGGATGTGCGGTTGCGCCACGGCGCGCTCGACAAACCCGGCCACGCGGTCGCGATGCTGGGCGGTGATCAGCGGCCCCAGCTCGGTCGACGGATCATCCTGCAAGCCGTACTTGATGCTGCTGACCGCCGCGCCGAGCTTCTCGACGAACTTGTCGTAAATGCCTTGCTGCGCGTAGATCCGGCACGCAGCGGTGCAATCCTGGCCGGCGTTGTAGAAGCCGAAAGTACGAATGCCTTCGACGGCGGCGTCGATATCGGCGTCGTCAAAGATGATCACCGGAGCCTTGCCGCCCAGTTCCATGTGCATGCGTTTGACGCTGTCGGCGGTGCTGGAAATGATGTTCGAGCCGGTCGCTATGGAGCCGGTCAGCGAGACCATGCGCACTTTCGGATGGGTCACCAACGGGCTGCCCACGCTCGGCCCACGACCGAACACCAGATTGAGTACACCGGCCGGAAAAATATCCGACGCCAGTTCGGCCAGACGCAACGCGGTCAGCGGGGTTTGTTCCGACGGCTTGAGCACCACGGTATTACCGGCGGCGAGGGCCGGGGCGATTTTCCAGGCGACCATCATCAGCGGGTAGTTCCACGGCGCGATGGAGGCGATCACGCCCACCGGGTCGCGGCGGATCATCGAGGTGTGGCCGGGCAGGTATTCGCCACCGGCCGAACCGCTCATGCAACGGCTGGCGCCGGCGAAGAAACGGAACACGTCGGCAATCGCCGGGATCTCGTCGTTCAGCGCGGCGCTGTAGGGTTTGCCGCAGTTGTCGGATTCCAGTTTCGCCAGTTCTTCGCCGTGGGCTTCGATGGCGTCGGCGAGTTTGAGCAACAACAGCGAACGGTCTTTCGGCGTGGTCTGCGACCATTCGGCGAAGGCACTGTCGGCGGCGCGCACGGCGGCATCGACCTGGGCCTCGGTGGCCTCGTTGATTTCCACCAGCACTTCGCCACGCGCCGGGTTGAGCACCGGTTGCGCCGGGCCTTCGCCGTTGACCAGTTGGCCGTTGATCAAGAGTTTGGTTTGCATGTTGTTGTCCTCACTAGCACTTTTATTTTTCTGCTTGAACCGAATTGAAACTGTGGGAGCGAGCTTGCTCGCGAAAGCGGTGTGCCAGTCGACATCAATGTTGGATGTCATGGCCTCTTCGCGAGCAAGCTCGCTCCCACAGGGGAAAGTGGTGTCTGTTATGAGTTCATTTGCCGCCGCTGCCGGCCACGCTCTCGCCACCACGGGTCAGGTAGTAGGCGCCGAGGATCGGCAGCATGGTCACCAGCATCACGAGCATCGCCACGACGTTGGTCACCGGCACGTCCCGTGGGCGGCTCAACTGATTGAGCAACCACAGCGGCAAGGTGCGTTCATGCCCGGCGGTGAAAGTGGTGACGATGATTTCGTCGAACGACAGCGCAAACGCGAGCATGCCGCCGGCGAGCAGCGCCGAGCCGAGGTTCGGCAGGATGATGTAGCGGAAGGTCTGCCAGCCGTCTGCGCCAAGATCCATCGACGCCTCGATCAGACTGTGCGAGGTGCGGCGCAAACGGGCGATGACGTTGTTGTAGACGATCACCACGCAGAAGGTCGCGTGACCGACGATGATGGTGAACATCCCCGGCTCGATCCCCAGTGTCTTGAAGGTCGCCAGCAGCGCGATCCCGGTGATGATCCCCGGCAGCGCAATCGGCAGGATCAGCATCAGCGAAATGCCTTGTTTGCCGAAGAAGTCCCGGCGGTAGAGCGCGGCGGAAGCGAGGGTGCCGAGCACCATGGCGATCAGCGTGGCAATGGCCGCGATCTGCAACGACAGCTTGATCGCTTCCAGCACGTCGGGCCGCGAAAACGCCACGCTGAACCAGTGCAGCGTGAAGCCTTTCGGTGGAAAGCTGAACGCTGCGTCTTCGGTGTTGAAGGCGTAGAGGAAGATGATCAGGATCGGGAAGTGCAAAAACACCAACCCGCCCCAGGCTGCGATGCGCAAACCGAGAGATGCTTTTTCAGAGTGCATCGAAGGCCCCCAGTCGTTTGACGATGGACAGGTAAATGGCGATCAGCACGATCGGCACCAGCGTGAACGCCGCAGCCATCGGCATGTTGCCGATCGCGCCTTGCTGCGCGTAGACCATGCTGCCGACGAAGTAGCCCGGCGGGCCCACCAGTTGCGGCACGATGAAGTCGCCCAGGGTCAGCGAGAACGTGAAGATGGAACCGGCAGCAATCCCCGGCACCGACAGCGGCAGAATCACTTGCATGAAGGTTTGGCGCGGCTTGGCCCCGAGGTCGGCGGAGGCTTGCAGCAACGATGGCGGCAGACGCTCCAGCGAGGCCTGGATCGGCAGGATCATGAACGGCAGCCAGATGTAGACGAACACCATGAACCGCCCCAGATGCGAGGTCGACAAGGTGCTGCCGCCGACCCCGGGAATCCCCAGAATGAACTGCAGCACCGGCTCCAGCCCCAGGTGCTGAACGAACCACTGCGCCACGCCGCCCTTGGCCAGCAGCAACGTCCAGGCGTAGGCCTTGACGATGTAACTGGCCCACATCGGCATCATCACGGCGATGTAGAAAAACGCCTTGGTCTTGCCGGTGGTGTAACGCGCCATGTAGTAGGCAATCGGGAACGCGACGATGGCGCTGGCGATCGACACCACGACGGCCATGCTCAGCGTGCGCAGGATGATGTCGAAGTTCGATGGCTGGAACAGTGCGGCGAAGTTGGCCAGGGTCAGGTCGGGCGTGACCGCCATGGTGAAGTCGTCGAAGGTGTAGAAACCTTGCCACAACAGCACCAGCAGCGAGCCCAGATAGATTGCGCCGAACCACAGCAGCGGCGGCACCAGCAGCATCGACAGATACAAATTCGGTTTGCGATAGAGCAGGTTGGAAAACCTGCGCAACGGCGCCGATTGAGGGAGGGCGAGGGCGGTCATGTCACACCTCGCTCGCAACGGTGTCGTGCAGCGCAATCATCGCTTCCCGCGCCCAGCGTGCGCTGATGCGCTGACCGGTCTGGTGCTGCGCGCTGCTGTCGATCCACTGATTGTTAGCCTGACTGATGCTCAGGGTCTGGCCGTTTTCCAGTTTCAGTTCGTAGCGCGTGGCGCTGCCCTGATACTGGATGTCGTGCAGCAGACCGCTGACTTCGATTTCATGGCTGGCCAGCGGGCCTTCGGCGAAACGCACGTGTTCCGGGCGGATCGAAAACGGCTGCGGATGGCCGCTGAGCTGGCGCGCCAGATCACCGCGAATCACGTTCGAGGTGCCGACGAATTCGGCGACGAAGGTCGTGGTGGGTTTCATGTACAGAGTGCGCGGCGTGTCGACCTGTTCGATGCGACCCTTGTTGAACACGGCCACGCGGTCGGACATCGACAGCGCTTCAGTCTGATCGTGGGTGACGAAGATGAAGGTGATGCCGAGCTGGCGTTGCAGCTTCTTCAGTTCGCTCTGCATCTGTTCGCGCAGCTTCAAGTCGAGAGCGCCCAACGGCTCGTCGAGCAACAGCACTCGCGGGCGATTGACCAACGCGCGGGCGAGGGCGACACGCTGGCGCTGACCGCCGGACAACTGCACCGGTTTGCGTGCGCCGTAGCCGCCGAGGGCGACCATGTCCAACGCTTCTTCGGCACGCTTGTGGCGCTCGTTCTTGTTCACGCCTTTGACTTTCAAACCGTAGGCGACGTTGTCCAGCACGTTCATGTGCGGGAACAGCGCGTAATCCTGAAACACCGTGTTGACGTCGCGCTGATAGGGCGGCAGACCGGCGGCTTCGGCGCCGTGAATGCGGATCGAGCCCGCGCTCGGTTGCTCGAACCCGGCGATCAGGCGCAGGCACGTGGTCTTGCCCGAGCCGGAGGGGCCGAGCATGGAAAAGAACTCGCCGTCCTGGATATCGATGGAAACCCGGTCAACGGCCTTCACTTCGCCGAACTGCCGGGAAACGTTGGTGAACTGGACTGCAAGCGTCATGGTGCGGTGCTCCAAAAAGGCGAGGGCCGTCGCAGCGGCCCTGCCTGGACTTCTGAAAAACGAACAACGGTTATCTGTTGCCAGGTGAGATCGCGGTATTGGCGGTGATCTCATGTGGGAGCGAGCTTGCTCGCGAAAACGGTGGGTCAGTCACCTGCAATGTTGGATGTGATACCCACTTCGCGAGCAAGCTCGCTCCCACAGGAAAGATCGATTACCTACCGCCCATGATCGCAATGTAGTCCTGCGTCCACCGGCTGTACGGCACAAACTTCCCACCCTCGGCCTGCGGAGTTTTCCAGAAGGCGATTTTGTCGAACTGGTCAAACCCGTTGGTCTTGCAGCCTTCAGCGCCGAGCAACTCACTGCCCTGACACGCCGCCGGAACCGCTGGCAACGAACCAAACCACGCCGCCACATCACCCTGGACTTTCGGTTGCAGCGACCAGTCCATCCACTTGTACGCGCAGTTCGGGTGCTTGGCCTCGGTGTGCAGCATGGTGGTGTCGGCCCAGCCGGTGGCGCCTTCTTTCGGCACGGTCGAAGCGATCGGCTGTTTGTCGTTGATCAGACCGTTGACCAGATACGGCCAGGCGCTGGACGCCACCACGCCTTCGTTCTTGAAGTCGCTCATCTGCACCGTGGTGTCGTGCCAGTAGCGGTGGATCAGCTTCTGCTGCGCGCGCAACAGTTCCAGCACAGCCTTGTACTGATCTTCAGTGAGTTGATACGGATCCTTGATCCCCAGCTCAGGCTTGGTGGATTTCAGGTACAGCGCCGCATCGGCGATGTAGATCGGGCCGTCGTAGGCTTGCACGCGACCCTTGTTCGGCTTGCCGTCGGGCAGGTTCTGTTCCTCGAACACCACGTTCCAGCTGGTCGGGGCGGTCTTGAACACATGGGTGTTGTACATCAACACGTTCGGGCCCCACTGGTACGGGGTGCCGTAGGTCTGGTTGTTGACCACGTACCACGGCGCGTCTTTCAGGCGCGGGTCGAGGGATTTCCAGTTCGGGATCAACGCGGTGTTGATCGGTTGCACACGCTTGCCGACGATCAACCGCAGCGACGCATCGCCCGACGCGGTCACCAGGTCGTAACCACCCTTGGCCATCAGGCTGACCATTTCGTCGGAGGTGGCGGCGGTTTTCACATTGACCTTGCAGCCGGTTTCCTTCTCGAAACCGGTCACCCAGTCGTAGGCCTTGTCGCTTTCACCGCGTTCGATGTAGCCGGGCCAGGCGACGATATCCAGCTGGCCTTCGCCGGCGCCGACGGCTTTCAGCGGCTCGGCGGCCTGCAGGCTGGCGCTGGCCAGCAGGGCCGTGGTGATTGCACTGAGCAGTGCGGTCTTGTGCACGAACATGGTGAACCCTCTTCTTTAAATTATGGTCGGGGCAGTTGTGAACGCGGTGAAGCATGCCGTCAGCGGCTTGTTATTAGCGTAGTCAGAGATGCTGGCCGTGGCGGGCCATGATGTGCCGCACCACGCTGTAGTCCTGTAGCGAATCGCTGGATAAGTCTTTGCCGTAACCGGAGCGTTTCAGGCCGCCGTGGGGCATTTCGCTGACCAGCATGAAATGGCTGTTGATCCAGGTGCAGCCGTATTGCAGGCGCGCGGCGACCTGCATCGCCTTGTCCAGATTCTGGGTCCACACCGACGAGGCGAGGCCGTATTCCGAGTCGTTGGCCCAGTCCACCGCTTGCGCCAGTTCGTCGAAGCGGGTCACGGTCACCACCGGGCCGAACACTTCGCGCTGGACGATTTCATCGCTCTGTTTGCAACCTGCCAGCAGGGTGGGTTGATAGAAGAACCCGGCACCCGAATGCACCGCTGCGCCTGTGACCCGCTCGATGTGCGGCTGACCGAGGGCGCGTTCGACGAAGCTGGCCACGCGGTCGCGCTGGCGCGTGCTGATCAGCGGGCCGATTTCGTTGTCGGCGTCACGCTTGCCGGCGAAACGCAGGCTGCTGACCGCCGCGCCAAGTTCGGCCACCAATTTGTCGTGAATCCCGGCCTGGGCGTAGATCCGGCAAGCCGCCGTGCAATCCTGCCCGGCGTTGTAATAACCATAAGTGCGCACGCCTTCGACCACGGCTTTAATGTCGGCATCGTTGCAGACGATTACCGGAGCCTTGCCGCCGAGTTCGAGGTGCGTGCGTTTGAGGGTTTTGGCGGCGGCCTGGAGGATTTTCTGGCCGGTGACGATATCGCCGGTCAGCGACACCATGCGCACTTTCGGATGCCCGACCAGATGACTGCCAACGCCTTCTCCGCCGCCGCAGACGATGTTGATCACTCCGCGCGGCAGGATTTCGGCCAGTGCCGGAGCCAGCGCCAGGATCGACAGCGGCGTGTGCTCGGACGGCTTGAACACCAGCGTATTGCCGGCGGCGAGGGCCGGGGCGATTTTCCACGCGGCCATCATGATCGGGTAGTTCCACGGCGCAATCGACGCGACGACGCCAATCGGATCGCGACGCACCATGCTGGTGTAGCCCGGCACGTATTCGCCGCTGAGCTGGCCGGTCTGGCAGCGTACGGCGCCGGCGAAGAAGCGGAACACATCGACGGTCGCGGTCAAATCATCCTGCCGCGCCAGATGCAGCGGCTTGCCGCAGTTCAGTGCTTCGAGGCGGGCGAGGTGGTCGGCGTGTTTTTCGACGGCGTTGGCGATTTCCAGCAGGAGATTCGAGCGTTGTTGCGGGGTGGTGCGCGACCACTCGGCAAAGGCGCGGTGGGCGGCGAGGATGGCGGCTTCAACTTGCTCGGTGCTGGCTTCGGCGATCTGGGTCAGGACTTCGCCGGTGGCCGGGTTGAGGATCGGTTCGACAAAACCCTGGCCGGTGACCAGTTCGCCGTCGATCAGCAACGCGGTGTGCATGTGGGTCTGCGCGCCAGCCATTTTCCGTGATCTCTTTTCTTGTATGGCCATGTTGCTCCCTGTTCCGGGAGCCGACCGTCTTATCGATGCAGCAAGACTAGTGCGCGGCTCCGGGGTCGACAAATTCTAAATACTGAAGGTGGCATTCGATTAAATAGATGGCTTGCGTCCACCGTGAGGCTGCTCGCGGGCCACGGTCAGAAACGGATCGACCAGCGAGGGGCGCGCAGTGCCGCGACGCCAGGCCAGACCGACGTCGAGGGTCTGGCTGAGGTCGGCAATCGGCCGGGCCTCGATGATGTCGCCTTCCAGCGACCATGGGCGGTAGGTCATGTCCGGCTGGATCGAAACGCCGAGACCCGCCGCCACCAGACTTCGCACTGCCTCGGTGGACGCGGTTCTGAGGGTGATCTTCGGTTGCAGCCCGGCGCCGCGCCACAGGCGTTGGGCATTGCGATCCATCTCGTCGACGTTCAGCTGAATCAACGGCTCCCGGGCAACATCGGCGAGGTTGATGCTGTCGTGTTCCAGCAGCGGATGCTGGGCCGGCAGCCACAAACGGTGCGGCGAGTGGGTCAGTACTTCGGTCTGCAAGGCGTGGCGGTCTTCGAGGTTGGAGAGAATCAGCACACCGACATCGATCTCGCCGCTGACCAGCAGATGCTCGATGTACGGCCGTTCGTCCTCCATCACCCGTATCTCGACGTTGGGATAGGCGCGCTGGAAACGAGTGAGCAAATCCGCCAGGTAATAACCGGCCACCAGGCTGGTCACGCCGACAATCAACTGCCCTGCGACCTGATCGGTGCTTTGTTGCAGGCTGCGTTTGGCGTTGTCCACGGTGGCCAGAATCAAGTGCGCCTGGCGCAGGAACTGGTGGCCCTGATGGGTAAGGGTCATGCCCTTGGCGTGGCGGTTGAACAGACTGACCCCGATTTCTTCCTCCAGTTGCTGGATGGCCAGGGTCAGGGTCGATTGGGAAATGAATGCGGTTTGCGCGGCGGCGGAGATCGAGCCGGTCTCGGCCACGGCGATGAAATGGCGGATCTGACGCAAGGTCATCATGGACGTTTTACCCGGTGGGCGGTTTTTATAGATTGCCCCGAGTGTATATCTATTTTCGCGAATGGCTGCTCCGGGCCAGGCAACATCTGGAAGCACACTCGCACCCGAGTGACGGGCACTTTCGAACTAGGCTGAGGGCCTTATTGATCCGGATAAAACCAGTTTGGAGACGGAACATGAACACCCGTGGATTGCTCGATCAACTCCTCAAGTCCGGCCAGGATCTGCTGCAGAACAAGGCGGGCGGGGCGCAGAACAAACCGGCTGCCGGTGGCTTGGGCGGCTTGCTGGGCGGATCTTCCGGTAATGGCGCACTCGGCGGTTTGCTCTCAGGCACAGGCGGCGGAGCCCTGGCGGCCGGCGCCATGGGCCTGCTGCTGGGCAGCAAAAAGGCCCGCAAGGTTGGCGGTAAAGTCGCCCTCTACGGCGGCCTCGCTGCACTGGGCGTAATCGCCTACAAAGCCTACGGCAACTGGAACGCCCAGAAAGGCACCGCTCCACAAAACGAACCGCAAACCGTCGATCGCCTGCCACCGGCGCAAGTCGAACAACACAGCCAGGCCATCCTCAAAGCCCTGGTCGCCGCCGCCAAGGCCGACGGCCACATCGACGACCGCGAACGCCAACTGATCGAAGGCGAATTCACCAGACTCGACAACGATCAGGAACTCAAACACTGGCTCCACGCCGAACTCAACAAACCCCTCGACCCCACCGACGTCGCCCGTGCAGCGAGCACACCGGAGATGGCCGCCGAGATGTACGTGGCGAGCGTGATGATGGTGGATGAGGAGAACTTTATGGAGAAGGCGTATCTGGATGAGCTGGCGAAGCAGTTGAAGCTGGAGCCGGGGTTGAAGGTGGAGCTTGAGAAGCAGGTTCGCGTAGCTACCCAGTAAAACCGGTGTCAGCGATATCAGAACCCGCAATCCCGCACAGGATGGCGGGTTCTTTCGTTGCAGCAGCTGAAATGACCAATTCATCGCCCCTTTTTGCCATTGCGTCACTGGCACGCCACCCTCCGATTCCTTGAAAGTCCCTGTCCAGAGCCCACCCCGTTGACTACCGGAAGGCCTGAGCGCGGCAAACCGTCTTATAAATGAAACACCGCCCTCAGCTATACTCCCCCGCAATTTCGATCTGGCCCTGAGGACTGACTGTGAAGAACTGGACGTTGCGCCAACGCATTTTGGCGAGCTTTGCGGTGATTATCGCCATCATGCTGTTGATGGTGGTCGTCTCGTATTCACGGTTGTTGAAGATCGAAGCCAGTGAAAACAGCGTCCGTGACGACGCGATTCCCGGCGTCTATTACAGCTCGATGATTCGTGGCGCGTGGGTCGACAGTTATCTGCAGACCCAGGAACTGTTGGGGCTCAAGGAAGGGCAGGGCATCAGCAGTGAAGATGCGGCCGATTACAAGGCTTTCGAATCCCGACTTCAGGAGCAGATGGCCAATTACCGCAACACGGTCGTTACGGACGAGGACAAGCTCGAATTCGCAGCGTTCGAGAAGTATCACGACTCCTACATGAAGATTCAGGACGCCGTGCTTGATCTGCACAAACGCAATCTTGAAGCCGAAGCCGTCAAACTGTTCAACGAGCAACTGACACCGACCTGGTACTCGGGCCGGATGAAACTCAACGACATCATCGGCGAGAACAAGCGAGTCGCCGACCAGGCCATGGCCAACATTGACGAGGCTGTGGCAGCGGCCAAAGTCAGCATGTTCGTCTCGCTGCTGGTGGCTGTGCTGGCTGCCGGCCTCTGCGGTCTGTTGCTGATGCGCGCAATCATGGCGCCGATGAACCGCATCGTGCAGATCCTCGACATCATGCGCACCGGCGACCTGAGCAGCCGCTTGAATCTCGAGCGCAAGGACGAGTTCGGCGCGGTGGAAACCGGCTTCAACGACATGATGACCGAGCTCACTTCGCTGGTGTCCCAGGCCCAGCGCTCGTCGGTGCAGGTCACCACGTCGGTGACCGAAATTGCCGCCACCTCCAAACAACAGCAGGCCACCGCCACCGAAACCGCCGCGACCACCACTGAAATCGGCGCAACGTCGCGCGAGATCGCGGCGACTTCCCGCGACCTGGTGCGCACCATGACCGAAGTCTCCACCGCCGCCGATCAGGCCTCGGTGCTGGCCGGCTCCGGGCAGCAAGGCCTGGCACGCATGGAAGACACCATGCACTCGGTGATGGGCGCGGCAGATCTGGTGAACGCCAAACTGGCGATCCTCAACGAGAAGGCCGGCAACATCAATCAGGTGGTGGTGACCATCGTCAAGGTCGCCGACCAGACCAACCTGCTGTCCCTGAACGCTGCGATCGAAGCGGAGAAGGCCGGCGAATACGGTCGCGGTTTTGCCGTGGTCGCCACCGAAGTGCGGCGTCTGGCGGACCAGACCGCTGTCGCGACTTACGACATCGAACAGATGGTCCGCGAGATCCAGTCGGCGGTGTCCGCCGGGGTGATGGGCATGGACAAGTTCTCCGAGGAAGTGCGTCGCGGCATGGCCGAAGTGCAGCAGGTCGGCGAGCAGCTGTCGCAGATCATCCATCAGGTGCAGGCGCTGGCGCCGCGGGTGTTGATGGTCAATGAAGGCATGCAGGCCCAGGCCACCGGCGCCGAACAGATCAACCATGCGCTGGTGCAGCTGGGTGATGCCAGCAGCCAGACGGTCGAGTCGTTGCGTCAGGCCAGTTTCGCCATCGACGAACTGAGCCAGGTGGCCGTGGGCCTGCGCAGCGGCGTTTCGCGATTCAAAGTCTGATGAGCGAAATCACCGCCAAACGCAGCGCTGCACCGGTGGCGAAGCAGGCGCTGTTCCTGCTGTTTCGCATCGGCAGCGAACGCTACGCCTTGCGCGCCACGGAAGTGGCCGAAGTGCTGCCGCGCCTGCCGTTGAAGCCGATTGCCCGGGCGCCGCACTGGGTGGCAGGGGTGTTCGCCTATCGCGGCACGGTGGTGCCGGTGATCGACCTCAGTGCCCTGACGTTCGGCCATCCTGCGCAAGCGCGCACCAGCACACGGCTGGTGCTGGTGCATTACCGCGCGGATGAATCGCAGCCGTCGCACTGGCTGGGCCTGATCCTCGAACAGGCCACCGACACCTTGCGTTGCAACCCGGATGATTTTCAGCCGTACGGCCTCGACAATCGTCAGGCGCCGTACCTGGGTCCGGTGCGTGAAGACGCGCAAGGGCTGGTGCAGTGGGTGCGGGTCAACGACTTGCTTGACGAGTCGGTGCGCACGCTGCTGTTCCCGTCGCCGCCGCTGGATCCGGCGCAGCTTGAGGAGCAGCCATGAGCAGCGACCAGCGCTTCTTCGATTTCCTCAAGGAACGCATCGGCCTTGACGTCGCCTCGGTCGGCCCGGCGATCATCGAGCGGGCTGTACGCCAGCGCATCACCCTGTCGCAAACGGTGAATGCCAATGAGTACTGGCAGACCTTGCTAGGCTCTCGGGATGAACAGCAGGCGTTGATCGAAGCGGTAATCGTCCCCGAAACCTGGTTTTTCCGTTACCCGGAATCCTTCGCCACACTGGGCAAACTGGCGCGCAAACGCCTGGGTGAACTGAACAACATGCGCGCGCTGCGCATCCTCAGCCTGCCGTGTTCCACCGGTGAAGAACCCTATTCGATTGCCATGGCTTTGCTCGACGCCGGCCTCAAGCCCCATCAGTTCAAGGTCGATGGCATGGACGTCAGCCCCTTGTCGGTGGACAAGGCGCGGCGGGCGCTGTACGGCAAGAACTCGTTTCGCGGTCAGGAACTGGACTTTCGCGAGCGGCATTTTTTTGCCGAGAACGAGGGCTATCGGGTGAATGAAATCGTCCGCGAGCAGGTACGCCTGCATGTCGGCAACGTGCTCGATCCGTCATTGCTGGTCAACGAGCCGCCGTTCGATTTCGTGTTCTGCCGCAACCTGCTGATCTATTTCGATCAGCCGACCCAGCAGCAGGTATTCGCGGTGCTCAAGCGCCTGACCCATGTTGATGGCGTGCTGTTTATCGGCCCGGCCGAGGGCAGTCTGCTCGGGCGGCTGGGCATGCGATCGATCGGGATCCCGCAGTCGTTTGCCTTCAGCCGTCACAGCGATCCACAACCCGAACCGTTGCCGATGCCGACCGCGATTCCCGTGCCGTTGCCTGTGCGCCAACCGGTACGCAGCACGCCACCGCCGCCGGTGCGCAACCGCCCGTTTGCGGGCGTGACGCCTTTGCCCGCGACGGCTAAAAGCAACAATCCCGACGCCGCAACGCTGCTGGCCAACATCGCCGCCCTGGCCAACGAAGGCAAAAGCGCCGACGCCCGTGCCGCATGCGAACAGTATTTGCGCAGCCACGAGCCGGTGGCCCAGGTGTTTTACTGGCTCGGCCTGCTGAGCGATGTCGCCGGCAGCGCCCTCGAAGCCCAGGGTTTTTACCGCAAGGCGCTGTACCTCGAACCGCAACACCCTGAAGCCCTGATGCACCTGGCCGCGCTGCTGCAGGCCCAGGGCGACGCGGCCGGTGCCAGACGATTGCAGGAGCGCGCCGCCCGCAGCGACCGCACCGCCGACAGTGAGCGTAAACGATGATCCCGTCCGACACCTTGAATGTCACCCACGAAGACGCCCGGGCCATCGACGATTGCTGGAACCGCATCGGCATTCACGGCGACAAGTCCTGTCCGCTGCTGGACGAGCACATCCATTGCCGCAATTGCTCGGTGTATTCCGCCGCCGCCACGCGCCTGCTCGACCGCTATGCGTTGCAGCAGGACGAGCGCGATCCGGTGGCGACCCAGGTTGAAACCGAGCTGAAGACCCGTTCGCTGCTGATGTTCCGCCTTGGCGAAGAATGGCTCGGCCTGGCCACCCGCAGTCTGGTGGAGGTCGCGCCGTTGCAGGCGATTCACTCGCTGCCGCACCAGCGCTCCCGGGCCTTGCTCGGTGTGGCGAACGTGCGCGGTGCGCTGGTGGCGTGCCTGTCGCTGGTCGAACTGCTCGACCTCGACAGCAATGCGGCTCCGGCGACCGGCGCGCGGATCATGCCGCGCATGCTGATCATCGCGGCCCAGGGCGGGCCGGTGGTGGTGCCGGTGGACGAAGTCGACGGGATTCACGCCATCGACGAGCGCATCCTCGACGCCGCGTCGCGGTCCGGCGCACAGGCCAGCGCCAAATACACCCGAGGCGTGCTGCCTTTCAAAGGTCGCAGTCTACGTTGGCTGGATGAAGAACAGCTGTTGTCCGCCGTCTCCCGGAGCCTCACATGACCCCCGAGCAAATGCGCGACGCCTCCCTGCTCGAGCTGTTCAGCCTCGAAGCCGAAGCCCAGACCCAGGTGCTCAGCGCCGGGCTACTGGCGCTTGAGCGCAACCCGACTCAGGCCGATCAGCTCGAATCGTGCATGCGCGCGGCGCACTCGTTGAAAGGCGCGGCGCGGATCGTCGGCATCGACAGCGGCGTCAGCGTCGCCCACGTGATGGAGGATTGTCTGGTCAGCGCCCAGGAAGGACGGTTGTTCCTGCGCCCGGAACATATCGACGCGCTGTTGCAGGGCACCGATTTGCTGATGCGCATTGCTACACCGGCCAACGGCCCGCAACCGGCGGACATCGAGGCTTACGTGGCATTGATGGGCGGGTTGCTCGATCCGACGGCGCCGGCAGTGGTCCCTGCGGTTCCAAGTGCGCCACCGATGGCCGAGTTGCAGATTCAGCCACCGCCGGTGGCTGAGTCCGCGCCCGTTGAAACCCCCGCCGAGGTGGCCGAGCCGGAGCCTGCGCCCGCGCCGCGCAAGAGCAAACGCACCACTGAGGGCGGCGAGCGGGTGCTGCGGGTCACCGCCGAACGCTTGAACAGCCTGCTCGATCTGTCGAGCAAATCCCTGGTGGAAACCCAGCGCCTCAAACCGCACCTGGCCACCATGCAGCGCCTCAAGCGCATGCAGAACAACGGCCTGCGGGCGCTGGAAAGTCTCAACGTTCATCTCAAGGAACATGCCCTGAGCCTTGAAGCTCAAGAGGCACTGGAAGACGCGCGCCGTTTGCTCGCCGAATCCCAGCAGTTGCTGGCAGAGAAAAACGCCGAGCTCGACGAGTTTGCCTGGCAAGCCAGTCAGCGCGCACAAGTGCTTTACGACACCGCCCTGGCCTGCCGCATGCGGCCATTCGCCGATGTGTTGTCGGGGCAGGTGCGGATGGTCCGCGACCTCGGTCGCAGCCTCGGTAAACAGGTGCGGTTGGAAATCGAGGGTGAGAAGACTCAGGTCGATCGCGATGTACTGGAAAAACTCGAAGCACCGCTGACGCACCTGCTGCGCAATGCAGTCGATCACGGCATTGAAACTCCGCAGGAGCGCCTGCTCAAAGGCAAGTCCGAGGAAGGGCTGATTCGTCTGCGCGCCTCGCATCAGGCCGGTCTGCTGGTGCTGGAATTGAGCGACGACGGCAACGGCGTGGATCTGGAAAAAGTCCGCCGCAGCATCGTCGAACGCCAGTTGTCTCCAGCGGAAACCGCCGCTCAGTTGAGTGAAGAAGAACTGCTGACCTTCCTGTTTCTGCCGGGCTTCAGCCTGCGAGACAAGGTCACCGAAGTGTCCGGGCGCGGCGTCGGCCTCGATGCCGTTCAGCACATGGTCCGCCAGTTGCGCGGCGCGGTGGTGCTGGAGCAGACGGCGGGCGAGGGCAGTCGCTTCCATCTGGAAGTGCCGCTGACCCTGTCGGTGGTGCGCAGCCTGGTGGTGGAAGTCGGCGACGAGGCCTACGCCTTCCCGCTGGCGCACATCGAACGCATGTGCGATCTGGCGCCGGACGACATTGTGCAGGTCGAAGGCCGCCAGCATTTCTGGCACGAAGGTCGACATGTCGGGCTGGTTGCGGCCAGTCAGTTATTGCAGCGTCCGGCCAGCCAGAACAGCGGCGACACCTTGAAAGTCGTGGTGATCCGCGAGCGCGATGCGATCTACGGCGTGGCGGTCGAACGCTTCATCGGCGAGCGCACGCTGGTGGTGCTGCCGCTGGACGAGCGGCTGGGCAAGGTGCAGGACATTTCCGCCGGGGCCTTGCTCGACGATGGCTCGGTGGTGCTGATTGTCGACGTCGAAGACATGCTGCGTTCGGTGGACAAACTGCTCAACACCGGGCGTCTGGAGCGCATCGCACGCCACGGCAATCAGGCCGCAGAAGCCGCGCGCAAGCGGATTCTGGTGGTCGATGACTCGCTGACCGTGCGCGAACTGCAACGCAAGCTGCT
Source organism: Pseudomonas sp. B26(2017) (assembly GCF_002113045.1). Taxonomy (NCBI): domain Bacteria; kingdom Pseudomonadati; phylum Pseudomonadota; class Gammaproteobacteria; order Pseudomonadales; family Pseudomonadaceae; genus Pseudomonas; species Pseudomonas sp. B26(2017). Next base: position 78,329 of record NZ_NEJJ01000004.1, read on the forward strand.
GCTCAATCGCGGCTACGACGTGGCCGTTGCGGTGGACGGCATGGACGGCTGGAACGCCCTGCGCTCAGAGGATTTCGATCTGCTGATCACCGACATCGACATGCCGCGCATGGACGGCATCGAACTGGTGTCGCTGCTGCGCCGGGACAACCGTCTGCAATCGCTGCCGGTGATGGTTGTTTCCTACAAGGATCGCGAGGAAGACCGCCGCCGTGGACTGGACGCCGGCGCCGACTATTATCTGGCCAAGGCCAGTTTTCATGACGACGCCTTGCTTGACGCGGTGGTTGAGCTCATCGGAGGAGCGCGGGCATGAAGATCGCAATTGTCAACGACATGCCTTTGGCGGTGGAGGCCCTGCGCCGCGCACTGGCCTTCGAGCCGGCGCATCAGGTGGTGTGGGTCGCCGGCAACGGCGCCGAAGCGGTGCGCCTGTGCGCGCAAAACACTCCCGACCTGATCCTGATGGACCTGATCATGCCGGTGATGGATGGCGTCGAGGCCACCCGCCGGATCATGGCCGAGAGCCCTTGCGCGATTGTTATCGTCACCGTGGACCGCCAGCAGAACGTGCACCGGGTGTTTGAAGCCATGGGCCACGGCGCGCTGGACGTGGTCGACACCCCGGCCATCGGCGGCGGCAATCCTCAGGAAGCGGCGGCGCCGCTGCTGCGCAAGATCCTCAACATCGGCTGGTTGATCGGCGAGAAAACCGCCCGCGCGCGTCCCGCACCTGCGACCCCACGCAGTACCGCCTCGCGCCAGCGACTGGTGGCAATCGGCTCCTCGGCCGGTGGCCCGGCGGCGCTGGAAGTCCTGCTCAAAGGCCTGCCGCGCCACTTTTCGGCGGCCATCGTGCTGGTGCAGCATGTCGATCAGGTGTTCGCCGCCGGCATGGCCGAATGGCTGGCCAGCGCCAGCGGCCTGGACGTGCGTCTGGCCCGCGAAGGAGAACCGCCGCAGGCCGGCGCAGTGCTGCTGGCCGGCACCAACCACCATATTCGTTTGCTCAAGAACGGCACGCTGGCCTACACCGCCGAGCCGGTCAACGAGATCTATCGCCCCTCGATCGACGTGTTTTTCGAAAGCGTCGCCAACTACTGGAACGGTGACGCAGTAGGGGTTTTATTGACAGGGATGGGACGCGACGGGGCTCAAGGGCTTAAGCTCATGCGCCAACAGGGTTATCTGACCATCGCGCAGGATCAGCAAAGCAGTGCGGTGTACGGCATGCCCAAGGCTGCCGCAGCCATCGACGCGGCCGTAGAAATCCGTCCACTGGAAAAGATAGCGCCACGATTGCTGGAGATTTTCCCCAAATGAACATGTTCGTCCGCAATCCTGGCCCCCGCAGCACTCAGGTGACCGCCCATGAATGACTTACAGATCGATGACATCAAAACCGACGAGAACGCCGCCATGGTGTTGTTGGTGGACGATCAGGCGATGATCGGCGAAGCCGTGCGCCGTGGGCTGTCGAACGAAGAGAACATCGACTTCCACTTCTGCTCCGACCCGCATCTTGCTGTGGCCCACGCAGTGCGAATCAAGCCGACCGTGATCCTCCAGGATCTGGTGATGCCCGGCCTCGACGGCCTGAGTCTGGTGCGCGAATACCGCAATCACCCGGCGACCAAGGACATTCCGATCATCGTCCTGTCGACCAAGGAAGACCCGCTGATCAAAAGTGCGGCGTTCTCCGCCGGGGCCAACGATTACCTGGTGAAACTGCCGGACAACATCGAGCTGGTGGCGCGTATCCGCTATCACTCGCGCTCCTACATGACATTGCTGCAACGGGACGCGGCCTACCGCGCATTGCGGGTCAGTCAGCAGCAATTGCTCGACACCAACCTGGTGTTGCAACGCCTGATGAACTCCGACGGCCTGACCGGGCTGTCCAACCGTCGGCACTTCGACGAATACCTGGAACTGGAATGGCGCCGCTCGCTGCGTGACCAGAGCCAGTTGTCGCTGCTGATGATCGACGTCGATTACTTCAAGTCCTACAACGACACCTTCGGCCATGTCGAGGGCGACGAAGCGCTGCGCAAGGTCGCCACGGCGATTCGCGAGGCCAGTGCCCGGCCGTCCGATCTGCCGGCGCGTTATGGCGGCGAAGAATTTGCGCTGGTGCTGCCCAACACCTCGCCGGGCGGGGCGCGACTGGTGGCGGAAAAGCTGCGCCAGACGGTTGCGGCGCTGAAAATTCCGCACAATGCCCCGGCCGAAGGCTCGAGCCTGACCATCAGCATCGGTCTGGCGACCATGGTGCCGGAGTCGGGCAGCGACTGCCGGTTGCTGATCTCGGCGGCGGATCGCGGCCTGTACCTGGCCAAGAACAACGGGCGCAATCAGGTGGGGATCGAATGAACCATTGAGTTCATTCGCCTCAAGAGCCGCCAGACGGGCTGCCGTGACAGCGTGATTACGTTATACTCGCCGGCTTTCAAAAGTTCGCCAACGAGTGCTGCCCGTCATGGAAATCAACCCGATCCTGAACACCATCAAGGACCTGTCCGAGCGCTCCGAATCTATTCGGGGGTATCTTTGACTACGATCAAAAGCATGAGCGTCTGATCGAAGTCAATCGCGAGCTTGAAGATCCTGCAGTCTGGAACAAACCTGAATACGCCCAGGAACTGGGCCGCGAGCGCTCGACGCTGGCGCAGATCGTCGACACCCTGGACGAGCTGGCCACCGGCCTGGCCGATTCCCGCGAGCTGCTCGACATGGCCGTTGAAGAGAACGACGAAGGCGCCGTGAATGACGTCGTCGAAGTCCTCCAGGGTCTCGAAGAGTCCCTGGCCAAACTGGAATTCCGTCGCATGTTCAGCGGCGAGATGGACCCGAACAACGCCTACCTGGACATCCAGGCCGGTTCCGGCGGCACCGAAGCCCAGGACTGGGCCAACATCCTGCTGCGCATGTACCTGCGCTGGGCCGATAAACGCGGTTTCGACGCGACCATCATGGAGCTGTCGGCCGGTGAAGTCGCCGGGATCAAAGGCGCCACCGTGCACATCAAGGGCGAATACGCCTTCGGCTGGCTGCGAACCGAGATCGGCGTGCACCGTCTGGTGCGCAAGAGCCCGTTCGACTCCGGCAACCGTCGCCACACCTCGTTTTCCGCGGTTTTCGTCTCGCCAGAGATCGACGACAAGGTGGAAATCGAAATCAACCCGGCAGACCTGCGGATCGACACCTATCGTTCCTCCGGTGCCGGTGGTCAGCACGTAAACACCACCGACTCGGCCGTACGTATCACCCACGTACCGACCAACACCGTGGTGAGCTGCCAGAACGAACGTTCCCAGCACGCCAACAAGGACACCGCCATGAAAATGCTGCGGGCCAAGTTGTACGAGCAGGAAATGCAGAAGCGCACCGCCGCGTCCCAGGCGCTGGAAGACACCAAGTCGGATATCGGCTGGGGTCACCAGATCCGTTCGTACGTGCTCGATGCCTCGCGGATCAAGGATCTGCGTACCAACATCGAACGCAGCGACTGCGACAAGGTGCTCGACGGCGACATCGACGAATACCTGGAAGCCAGCCTGAAATCGGGCCTGTAAGCTTTCACCCGACCTCAAGTCCCCCGTCACCGGCGGGGGCAACGAACCTGTGATGGAATATTTAAAGACATGAGCGACCAACAACTCGACCAGGCCCTGCAACAGGAAGAAAACTCCCTGATCGCCCTGCGCAAGGAAAAGCTTGCTGCCGAGCGCGCCAAGGGCAATGCCTTCCCGAACGACTTCCGCCGCGACAACTACTGCGATGCGTTGCAAAAGCAGTACGCGGACAAGACCAAGGAAGAGCTGGCAGAGGCTGCGATCCCGGTCAAGGTTGCAGGTCGCATCATGCTCAACCGTGGCTCGTTCATGGTGATCCAGGACATGACCGGTCGCATCCAGGTCTACGTCAACCGCAAAACCTTGTCTGAAGAAACCCTGGCCGCGGTGAAAACCTGGGACATGGGCGACATCATCGCCGCCGAAGGCACCCTGGCCCGTTCCGGCAAGGGCGACCTGTACGTCGAGATGACCAGCGTGCGCCTGCTGACCAAATCCCTGCGCCCGCTGCCGGACAAGCACCACGGCCTGACCGACACCGAACAGCGCTACCGTCAGCGCTACGTTGACCTGATCGTCAACGAAGACGTGCGTCAGACCTTCCGCGTCCGTTCGCAAGTGATCGCGCACATCCGCAGCTTCCTGATGAAGCGCGACTTCCTCGAAGTCGAAACGCCGATGCTGCAGACCATTCCTGGCGGCGCCGCGGCCAAGCCGTTCGAAACCCACCACAACGCGCTGGACATGGAAATGTTCCTGCGTATCGCGCCAGAGCTGTACCTCAAGCGTCTGGTGGTTGGCGGTTTCGAGAAAGTGTTCGAGATCAACCGCAACTTCCGTAACGAAGGCGTTTCGACTCGTCACAACCCTGAATTCACCATGTTGGAGTTCTACCAGGCTTACGCCGACTACGAAGACAACATGGACCTGACCGAAGAACTGTTCCGCGAGCTGGCGCAGCTGGTTCTGGGCAGCACCGACGTGCCGTACGGCGACAAGGTGTTCCACTTCGGCGAGCCGTTCGCCCGTCTCTCGGTGTTCGACTCGATCCTCAAGTACAACCCGGACCTGACCGCCGATGACCTGAACGACATCGACAAGGCTCGCGCCATCGCCAAGAAGGCCGGCGCCAAGGTGCTGGGCTTCGAAGGTCTGGGCAAGCTGCAGGTGATGATTTTCGAAGAGCTGGTCGAGCACAAGCTCGAGCAGCCGCACTTCATTACCCAGTACCCGTTCGAAGTGTCGCCGCTGGCCCGTCGCAACGACGAGAACCCGAACGTCACCGACCGCTTCGAGCTGTTCATCGGTGGCCGTGAAATCGCCAACGCCTACTCCGAGCTCAACGATGCGGAAGACCAGGCCGAGCGTTTCATGGCGCAGGTGGCCGACAAGGACGCCGGTGACGACGAAGCCATGCACTACGACGCCGACTTCGTTCGCGCGCTGGAGTACGGCATGCCGCCAACGGCCGGTGAAGGTATCGGCATCGACCGTCTGGTGATGCTGCTGACCAACTCCCCGTCGATCCGCGACGTGATCCTGTTCCCGCACATGCGGCCGCAAGCGTAATTGTTTCAATAAAAAAGCCGCCTGAAATGGGCGGCTTTTTATTGCCTGTCTGGTACAAACGTATCAAATGGTTAATTTTGAAGAAAACAACAGAGGTATGCCTGTCGTGATCGGTGCAATGGCTCAAGAGGGTGCAGCGGGAATCGCCACTGCGGTCGCTGAAAGTGTTCAGTACCAGGGCCGCAAGGCCAGCCGGCAGGGCAGTGAACAGCGTCGACAGGACATTCTCGATGCGGCGATGCGCATCGTCGTGCGCGACGGCGTGCGCGCTGTGCGTCACCGGGCGGTGGCGGCCGAGGCCGGAGTGCCGCTGTCGGCCACCACGTATTACTTCAAGGACATCGATGACCTGCTCACCGATACCTTCGCCCAATACGTCGAACGCAGCGCGGCCTACATGGCCAAGCTGTGGATCAACAACGAAGGCCTGCTGCGCGAAATGGTGGTCAGCGGTGACGGCAGCCCGGAGTCGCGCTCGCAACTGGCTGACGATATCGCCCGGTTGATGGCCGACTACGTGCACCGGCAACTGGTCAACCGTCGCGAGCATTTGATGGCGGAACAGGCGTTCCGCCAGGAAGCATTGCTGAACCCGCGTCTGGCGGAACTGGTGCGTTCCCATCAGCAGATTCTGTTGCAGGGCACCTGCCAGTTGTTCCAGGTATTGGGCTCGCGCGAGCCGCAGCAGGATGCCAAGGTGTTGACGGCGATTATCGGACGGATGGAATATCAGGGCCTGCTCAACGACGCCGAGCCTTTGGCCGAAGAGGACATGCTCGGCATTCTGACGCGCTATATGCACCTGGTACTCGCGTCGGTGTAACGCAATCCCCTGTGGGAGCGAGCTCGCTCCCACAGATTCGCTGGTGAGTTCGGGTCTAGGGAGTGTCGAATGAAAGCCTGGCGTGGCGTGCTGATCGCCTTGTCGTTCCTGTTGCTCAGTGGATGTCTGGTGACCTTCAAGGATCCGCTGCCCGCCAGTGAACCGGCGCCCAAGGGCCTGCTCGGCCAATGGTCGAGCACCAATGCCTGGGGCGAGCCGATGAATCTGGAGCTGACGCGCCTGGGCAACGATCGCTATCAGGCGGTTGCGTACTTCAAGGCCAAACCCCGCGAGCGTGAAGCCTATCCGTTCACGGTGTCGCGCCATGGCAACCGCTGGTACCTGTCGGCTAAGGTGCCGGCGCAATACGGCGGGCACTTCACCATTGCCGGTTTCGAGATCACCGACAAGCGCGAGCTGGTGATCTACAACCTCGACCTTGAGCAGATCAACCAGGCCATCGCCCAGAAAACCCTCGACGGCCAAGGCTTCCAGACCGATGACGGCGAGGGCGTGCAGGTCGACAGTCCGCTTGAAAAGGTCTTTGCTTACCTCGACGACCCGGCCAATTCCGACGTTTTCGTCGAAGCGGCGCGCTATCAGCATCAGGCCAAAGCCAAATAATCCAGTACGTCACGTTTTCTACAGGAGTTTCGGGTGGACGATTACCAGCAGACGATACGCACGTTGTCCGATCGCATTGTGCTGGCGCAGACGCCGATCCGCGTGCTCGACGCGGTCAAGTGGGACGAGAACATTCGCAAGGGTTTCCTCAAGGCCAAGGGCAAGGAATTGCCGGCGGTGGATCGCGACTACTACCTCAACCGGCCGCTGTCCTTCGACTCAAGCAGGGTCAAGCTGGAATTCCAGAACATCGAGCGCGACATCACCCGTCAGCTCGGTCAGTTCAACCCGGTCGGCCAGATCATGCGCCGCATGTGCAAGGAATACCGGATGGTGGTGCGCATGCTCGAAGCGCGCGGCACCGAGGACTTCGGCCTGATTTCCCAGGAACTGTACGGCGCCGCGTCGGATGCGTTCCACGCCGGTGACCCCACGCTGGCCGACCTCGGCCTGATGATGTCCGACTACCTGAACAACATCGATGGTCGTGGCGACCTGAAGGACGAACCGAAGGTCCTCACCGCCAAGGACGCCGTGCACCTGCTGCAAACCCGGCTGAACAAGGTGTTCGGTGAGGCCGAGGAAACCATCCGCGTGTTCGAGTCCGACGGGATCGTCGCCGATGCGGCGGCGGGCGCCGACTACATCAAGATCCGCACCGACGCGATGTTCAACGACCGCGACGTGCGCGCGCTGGAAGTCCACGAAGGCCTGGTGCACGTCGGCACCACGCTCAACGGCTTGAACCAGCCGATCTGCACCTTCCTGTCCAAGGGCCCGCCCTCGTCGACAGTGACTCAGGAAGGCCTGGCGATCCTGATGGAAATCATCACCTTCGCCTCCTACCCGAGCCGCCTGCGTAAACTGACCAACCGCACCCGCGCCATCCACATGGTCGAGGAGGGCGCGGACTTCCTGCAGATTTTCGAGTTCTTCCGCGAGCAGGGCTTCGAAATGGCGGAAAGCTATGGCAACGCCAGTCGGGTTTTCCGTGGATCGACGCCGACAGGTCTGCCATTCACCAAAGACTTGTCCTACCTCAAGGGCTTCATCATGGTTTACAACTACATTCAGTTGGCCGTGCGCAAGGGCAAGCTCGAGCAGATCCCGCTGTTGTTCTGCGGCAAAACCACGCTGGAGGACATGCGAACCCTGCGTCAGCTGGTGGACGAAGGCCTGGTGGTGCCGCCCAAGTACCTGCCGGACCAGTTCCGCGACATGAACGCGTTGTCGGCGTGGATGTGCTTCTCCAACTTCCTCAATCACTTGAGCCTGGACCGGATCGAGGCGGACTACTCGAATATCCTCTGAACTCGATGATGTTCTTTGTGGGAGCGAGCTTGCTCGCGAAGGCGGTGTGTCAGGTAACGCGTGAGTTGAATGTTAGATAGCATTCGCGAGCAAGCTCGCTCCCACATTGGAATGCATTCCCACCCTGTTTTTGCGAGGTTTCACCGGATGAGAATCCTCGGCATCCTTTGCCTGCTTTTGACCCTCGGCGGTTGCAGCTCCTTGCTGTTCTATCCAGAGCCGGGCCAGATCTTCACGCCGGAAAAGGCCAAACTCGAATACCGCACCGTCACTCTGACCACCGCCGACGGCCTCAAGCTGAATGCCTGGTGGCTGCCGGCCAAACCCGGTGTCGAGATCAAGGGCACGGTCCTGCACCTGCACGGCAATGGCGGCAACCTGCCGATGCATCTGGGCGGGAGTTGGTGGCTGCCGAAAAACGGTTATCAAGTGCTGCTGGTGGACTATCGCGGTTACGGCCTGTCCGAAGGCGAGCCGAGCCTGCCGGCGATCTATCAGGACATCGATGCCGCCTTCGCCTGGCTGGACAAGGCGCCGGAAGTCAAAGGCAAACCGCTGGTGCTGCTGGGCCAAAGCCTCGGTGGGGCGATGGCCGTGCATTGGCTGGTGCAACATCCGGAAAGACAAAATCAGCTCAAGGCCTTGGTGCTCGACGGTGTGCCCGCCAGTTACCGCAGCGTCGGCCAGTACGCCCTCAGCACGTCGTGGCTGACCTGGCCATTTCAGGTGCCGCTGTCGTGGCTGGTGCCGGATGGCGACAGCGCGATCAACGCCATGCCGCAGCTCAACGGCGTGCCGAAACTGATCTTTCACAGCCTCGACGATCCGCTGGTGCCCCTTTCCAACGGCATCCGTCTGTATCAAGCTGCGCCGCCACCGCGCGTGCTGCAGCTGACCCGGGGCGGGCATGTGCAGACCTTCGGCGACCCGGTGTGGCGCCAGGTGATGCTGCGCTACCTCGACGACCCCGAGCATTTCAACGGCTTGCGCCGCCTCGGCGAGATCCCGAATTATCCGACACCTCCGAATTCTGAAGACGAACCACCAGAGAGTCCGCAATGACTGAAGAACGCAACGCCATCCCGCTGATCATCACCGGTATCTGCAGCATCCTCGGCACCGTCGGTGCCCTGTGGTGGTATGGCTACCTGCACTTCGCCAAACCCGAGGATGCGTTGCTGCTCAACGAATTCACCATGCTCAAGACCATTCCCGGCGAAGACTACAAAGTTTCCCTGGAGCCAGCGGCGCAAGTGGCGCAGTGCATTGATGGGGTGTTGGTGTTGTTTGATACCGAGCAAAAGGGGCTGACTGGCGTGCTGGTCAACGACCGCAAGAAAGCCGTGCGGTGCATGGGGCAGGAGACGCCGCAGAAGCTGGCGCAGTAAAACAGGGTCTGTACGGGCGCCTTCCCTTTTTCAGATGAAAAATCAGGAGGCGCCCGTGTTTTTACAATGCTGCTTACAAAGAACAGTTGGCGAATTGGAAGCTCAAGGGGCTACGTCAAAAGATCCTATTCTTGGTGGTGCAAAGGTACTGCTTACCTGATGATATATAACTGCAATATATTTCCCTGGTGATAAATGAGGGAAGTTAGTTTTCCAGTTACCTAGCGCATCAGCGATGACTGTTAGTTCATGAGAGGTATTTTCACCGCTTTTTTGGTAGGAGATCTTTGTTGTTGCGCCAGGAATACCCTTCCCTGAGAAATTAATCGGATTTGGAGCAGCTGGCCCCTCTAAGGCCGGGGATGTAATTTGGGGTAACGGAAGTGGTGATGTGCATTTAGGCGCCGTCTCATGATTTACAGCGACGGCAATTGTCGCACCCTGCGAATCTGCACTACATGTTGTAACGGTGATACCTACCCCTGGATCTCTTAGAGTCTTGCCGGGGAGTAATGTCGGATCATCCGTCGTGGCTGTTTCCGGTGTACCATCGAGCTGGGTGTTTAAAACTGTGCCCCCCATCGTGGTGTATCTCACCCAAACGCCGTTTACCCGGTTATCGGTTGCAGGAAAATTATCGAATGGAGTGGGTTTTCGGTATTCCAACGCCAATTGTGCCGGAGTGGTTTCAGGTCGATTGATGAGATAAAGCTGAGGTCCGGCATCGCCCAGTTTTGCCAAGCGATAAAGGCCGCTGCGTTCGATGACTGCCACCTGTGAGTTGTCCAGCCATCCCGAGTACCACCGATTGTTGGCGGGATAGAGGGTTCCACCCCCAGAGACAGAGTCACCACTGTCGCCATAGCCAATCACCGCACACTCAATGGGGGCCATTTCCAGTGGGGCTAATACGGTATCGCCGTGTTTTGGGCACTTGATGTAGGTGCTTCCATGGCTGTATCCAAGATTGTGCCCGAATTCATGCTTGTAAACGTGAGGGCCTCCCGATTGTCCATATACACCAATGAATTTCCCGGGTGTCCAGGCTGAAGCTGACCCGCCACAGTCAATTACGCTGATGCGGTAATCGTAGTTATTAGCGTCCAGTCCGTGCGCCTGCGCGGCTTTTATCCCCTCTGAATCTGCCAGGTTAATCGGCATTGGTGCCGAGTCTCCGGGTTTGAATGTGCATAGTTCAGGGCGAGGGCCGGATGTATGCTCAATGATCTGTCCGGTGAGTGTGAGCTTTCCGTTCGAGGCTGCGTGAATGTAAGCCGGCAGTGCGTTGGGATCCGTAGAAACTGTATGTTGCCTGATCAATGGAAAATCCAGAGCGTCGCCATCCTGCCAATGGGTTACGGTGACCAGTAGTGTTTTGGTTCCCACTACCGGACGCTGATTGACTTCCGGTTCAGGCAATGGAACCTCATTTGGGATGGAATCTCGTTCGTCATACCCAAAATCATTTGCAGTTGAGGCGTTCGATGGTGGTGCTACGCAGCCTGCCAGGAGCATGGCTGCACACAGTGTTGTCAGAAAGGCCCGAGTTCGCATGGTAACGCTCCTTGATTTCCAGCATTTGGTTTGGAGCTAAAGTGTTACGCGCACTCATTTGTTTCGCCTACTGTTATAAATGACAGGTCAAGACGAGTGGTAGTCAATCTCCGCTGCAAAAAAAAGCCCCGTCGGAGCAGATCCGGCGGGGCTTTCATGTTGCTTCGCGAATTATTTGGCGCTAACCGCCGAACGCGGCATCACTGGCTGGTTGTCGTTGGAAATGGTCACCTCCACCCGACGGTTCATTGCACGGCCCGAAACGCTGCCGTTATCCGCCACCGGGTATTCCTTGCCATAGCCCTGAGTCACGATTCGCGACGGATCGACGCCCATCTTGATCAGTGCGACCTGTACGGAAGTGGCACGACGCTCGGACAACGACTGGTTGTAGTTCGCCGAACCGGTGCTGTCGGTATAACCCTCGACGATCACTTTGCGATCAGGGTTTTCCTGGAGGAACTGCGCCAGTTTATTGATGTTCACCAGACCGCTGGATTTCAGATCGGCCTTGTTGGTGGCGAACAGCACGTCACCGAAGGTCACCAGCGTACCGCGATCGGTCTGCTTGGCGTTGAGGCTTTCCTGCAGCTGTTTGATCTGCTGATCGCGAGCATCCAGACGGGCCTGGGCACGTTGGGCGGCGGCGTTCTTCAGATTGTTCTCAGCAGTACGCAGGGCGATAGTCTGCTTGGCCACTTCCACGCGCTGGTTGGTCAGGTAGGCCAGTTGGTCGACCTTGCGCTGATCTTCCTTGTCCAGATAAGCCTTGTCGGCCTTGTCCAGATAATCACTGGCGTCCTTGGTTTCCAGCGCCGCGACCTTGCTGGCCTGCGGGTTGGCCTGCAGGCCGGCGTAGTTGGTGCGCGCCTGTTCCAGATTCGGGTTCGGCGGTGTCGAGCAGGCAGCCAGGGCAACGCTTGCGGCCAGAAGAGCGGGGATCATCAGTTGTTTACGCATAATCGTTCGTCCTTTCTATCGATAAGAGTTTCAGCCTTGCGGTCGGGATGCGCGCTTACTGCACAGTGCGCTGACTTTCCTGACGCAGTTCCTGAACACCTTTCTGGGAATCCTTCACCGCTTGTTCGGCTTTCATCGCCTGAGCCTTGCGTTCAGCGACGCGGGCGTCCCACTCGGCCTGTTCGGCCAGGGTGCGGGCTTCGTCATACTTTTTATCGTGCATGGCGATTTCGGCTTGTTTGAGCTTGTCCTGTGCCTGCTTCATTTCCACGGCGGCGAATTCGGTACCGCCGGCGCTGACCGCGCTGTTGACCGCCGATTGAGTCACGGCGTATTGCTCGGTCGGAGGATTGCCGGCGCAACCGGCCAGTACGAAGCTGGTGCCGATCGCCAGGGCGGCCAGTTTCAGACCGCGCAGGTGGGAAAACGAGGTTTGGGTCTTCATGGTCTTCAACTCCATTGGTTAACTCCTTGGAAGCTTCGAAATCCATCCTGGTAGCGGAGCCGCAACCGTCATGTGCAAGTGCGTTTTGAAAAGCTCGTTCCAGGCGTGGTTACCTGTTCCGACCGAAGGCATTTTTCAAAAGTTCAGAAAAGATGGCTCATCGCCAAAAAAAATGCTGACCAGGTGGACAAAGTCCTAAACCGGGAACTTTGGCGGGGGAGAGTGGTACGCGCGGGAGTAATAAGGCGTGTGATTTATGAGTTTGAATACAGTCAATGTGGGAGCGAGCTTGCTCGCGATAGCGTCGGATCAGTCACCACTACAGTGCCTGACAAACCGCTTTCGCGAGCAAGCTCGCTCCCACGTTTCGATTTATGTTGTGTCAGTGTTTCTGCTTGCCGGCTGCAGCCGACAAGTCATGCAAATGCCGCCGTGACAACGCAAGAAAACGCGGCGTCGGGCCGACATCTTCATACAGCGGATCACCTTCCTCGTCGGTGGCAACCACGGTCGAACCTTTCACATATGGCAGGCTCGCTTCGAACTCTTCGAGGGCGGCGCCGATCAGCTCGCCGAGCAGTTCTTCGGCGTGACGTTTGGGGTACATTTCGGCGATTGCCGCCAGCCGGGCGGCGGCTTCCACATCCAGATGAATCGTGTAGCCGGTATCGGTCAGGCGACCCTTGGCTGTTTCTTCCCAATGCTGGGCGAGTTCACGGATTTTCATATAGACCTCATGTCGCACCTGCTCATGGCAGGTCTTGGTGAGTGTCCGCCGTCAGCCGGCGGCAAGCCGTTGTGGGGCTTACTGTTGAGACTAGCTTCAAGCCTCAAGGTTTAAAGTCCCTTCGTCGTCTGCTTGTAAGAAGCGTTCCAGAGCGGCACTCTCTGTTCATCCACTCACTTGCGATCCGTCACCGATTACTGCTGGAGAGATGCTGATGACCGATATTGATGCACGCTTGCGCGAAGACGTTCACCTGCTCGGTGAGCTGTTGGGCAACACTATTCGTGACCAGTACGGCGAGGCGTTTCTCGACAAGATCGAGCAGATCCGCAAGGGCGCCAAGGCCGACCGGCGCGGCTCGATGGACGCCGAACTCAGCGCCAGCCTCAATCAATTGAGCGAAGACGAACTGCTGCCCGTGGCGCGGGCCTTCAACCAGTTTCTCAACCTGGCGAACATTGCCGAGCAGTACCAGCTCATCCATCGCCGCGAAGAAACCCAGGCCGCACCGTTCGAATCCCGCGTCCTGCCGGAACTGCTCGCCCGCCTGCGCAACGAAGGGCACCGCGCCGAATCCCTGGCCCGGCAACTGGCGCGGCTGGAGATCGAACTGGTGCTCACCGCGCACCCGACCGAAGTGGCCCGCCGCACGCTGATCCAGAAGTACGACGCGATTGCCGCGCAACTGGCGGCTCAGGATCACCGCGACCTGACCACGGCCGAACGCGAGCACATCCACAACACCCTGCAACGCCTGATCGCTGAAGCCTGGCACACCGAGGAAATCCGCCGCACCCGGCCGACCCCGGTGGACGAAGCCAAGTGGGGTTTTGCGGTGATCGAGCACTCGCTGTGGCAGGCGATTCCCAACCATATGCGCAAGGCCGATCAGGCGCTGTTTGCGGCCACCGGTTTGCGTTTGCCACTGGAAGCCGCGCCGATCCGCTTCGCTTCGTGGATGGGCGGCGACCGTGACGGTAACCCGAACGTGACGGCTGCCGTCACCCGCGAAGTGCTGTTGCTGGCGCGCTGGATGGCGGCCGATCTGTACCTGCGGGATGTCGATCACCTGGCGGCCGAACTGTCGATGCAGCAGGCCAGCGAAGCGCTCAAGGCTCGGGCCGGCGACAGTGCCGAGCCGTATCGTGCGGTGCTCAAGCAATTGCGTGAACGGCTGCGCGCCACCCGTAACTGGGCCCATGCATCGCTGACCGCCACCACGCCGGCCCCGGCTGATGTGCTGCACAACAATCGCGACCTGCTCGATCCGCTGGAGCTGTGTTTCAACTCGCTGCACGAGTGCGGCATGGGCGTGATCGCCGATGGGCCGCTGCTCGATTGCCTGCGTCGGGCCGTGACCTTCGGCCTGTTCCTGGTGCGCCTCGATGTGCGTCAGGATTCGTCGCGCCACAGCGCAGCGATGACCGAAATCACCGATTACCTCGGCCTCGGCAAATACGAAGAGTGGGACGAGGAACAGCGCATCAGCTTCCTGACCCGCGAACTGCAAAACCGTCGGCCATTGCTGCCGGCGCATTTCAGACCCTCGGCCGACACCGCCGAAGTGCTCGCCACCTGCAAGGAAATTGCCGCCGCGCCGGCGGCTTCGCTGGGCTCCTACGTGATCTCCATGGCCGGCGCCGCCTCTGATGTGCTGGCGGTGCAATTGTTGCTGAAAGAGTCCGGCGTATTGCGGCCGATGCGTGTGGTGCCGTTGTTCGAAACCCTCGCCGACCTCGACAACGCCGGCCCGGTGATCGAGCGCCTGTTGCTGCTGCCGGGTTATCGCGCACGGCTGCAAGGTCCGCAGGAGGTGATGATCGGCTATTCCGACTCGGCCAAGGACGCCGGCACCACCGCGGCGGCGTGGGCGCAGTACCGGGCGCAGGAACGGCTGGTGGAAATCTGCCGCGAGCAGCAAGTCGAACTGCTGCTGTTCCACGGTCGCGGTGGCACTGTGGGGCGTGGCGGTGGTCCGGCGCACGCGGCGATTCTGTCGCAGCCGCCGGGGTCGGTGGCCGGACGTTTCCGCACCACCGAGCAGGGGGAAATGATTCGATTCAAATTCGGCCTGCCGGACATCGCCGAACAAAACCTAAATCTGTATCTGGCGGCAGTGCTCGAAGCGACCCTGTTGCCACCGCCGCCACCGACCCCTGAATGGCGGCATCTGATGGACGAACTGGCCGCTGACGGCGTCGCCGCCTACCGTGCGGTGGTTCGGGAAAATCCGCAATTCGTCGAGTATTTCCGCCAGTCGACCCCGGAGCAGGAGCTTGGGCGCCTGCCATTGGGCAGCCGTCCGGCCAAGCGCCGCGCCGGTGGCATCGAAAGTCTGCGGGCGATTCCGTGGATCTTCGGCTGGACCCAGACCCGTCTGATGCTGCCGGCCTGGCTCGGTTGGGAAACCGCCTTGAGCAAGGCGCTGGAGCGCGGCGAAGGCGAGTTGCTGGGGCAGATGCGCGAACAGTGGCCGTTTTTCCGCACTCGCATCGACATGCTGGAGATGGTGCTGGCCAAGGCCGATGCCGACATTGCGCTGTCCTACGACGAGCGTCTGGTGCAGTCGGACCTGCTGCCATTGGGTGCGCACTTACGCGACCTATTGTCGCAGGCGTGTTCCGTGGTCCTCGGCCTGACCGGTCAGTCGCAGCTGCTGGCACATAGTCCGGATACCCTGGAATTCATCCGTCTGCGCAACACCTACCTTGACCCGCTGCATCTATTGCAGGCCGAGTTGCTGGCGCGCTCGCGGCAACAGGATGTCGAGCAGGGCAGCCCGGTGGAACAGGCGCTGCTGGTGTCTGTGGCGGGGATTGCCGCCGGTTTGCGAAATACCGGCTAAGGTTTTCTGCGTGGGGCGGGGCACCCGGGGCGAACCCTCGGGTGCCGTTTGACGACCGTGGGAAAAATGCGGTCAGGCGACAGTTAATGATGGGGTTGCGACTTGGGGAACCGCGTCGCAAGGTCGCGGCGGGCGCCGGTTTCTCCGACTTTTGGCGTCTTGTGTGGGCGCAGCCTGCTGTGTATCTTGATCAGCCTTTGGCCGTTTGGGCGGCCACGACCCGTTTTATGAGATTGGCCCCACGAGGCGAATCCATTGTTTTTTATATAAAAAATTGAGGAGCACATCGATGCGCGTCATTCTGCTGGGAGCTCCCGGGGCCGGTAAAGGTACTCAGGCTAAGTTCATCACCGAGAAATTCGGCATTCCGCAAATCTCCACCGGCGACATGCTGCGTGCTGCGGTCAAGGCCGGCACCGAGCTGGGCATCAAGGCCAAGAGCATCATGGATGCCGGTGGCCTGGTGTCGGATGACCTGATCATCGCGCTGGTCAAGGACCGTATCGCTCAAGCCGATTGCGCCAAGGGCTTCCTGTTCGATGGCTTCCCGCGCACCATTCCTCAGGCTGAAGCGCTGGTGACTGCCGGTGTCGAGCTGGACGCCGTGGTCGAAATCGCCGTTGAAGACGAAGAAATCGTTCAGCGTATCGCCGGTCGTCGCGTTCACGAGGCCAGCGGCCGCGTTTACCACATCGTCTACAACCCGCCGAAAATTGCCGGTAAAGACGACATCACCGGCGAAGAGCTGGTACAGCGCAAGGACGACACCGAAGAAACCGTGCGTCATCGCCTGTCGGTCTACCACTCGCAGACCAAGCCGCTGGTGGACTTCTACCAGAAGCTGTCCGCCAGTAACGGTGGCAAGCCGAAGTACAGCCACATCCCTGGCGTCGGTTCGGTTGAAGCGATCACCGCCAAGGTGCTTGAAGCGCTGAGCTGAAAAACCTGATCCGCTGCATCATCCACGGCCCGCTTGCGGGCCGTAGTTGTTTATACTGGCGCACTTTTTCCCCACCTGATTTACGGACACATCGATGAGCACCTTGCTGGCCCTGGACACCGCGACTGAAGCTTGCTCCGTTGCCTTGCTGCATGACGGCAAGGTCACGAGCCATTACGAGGTGATCCCGCGCCTGCATGCGCAGAAACTGCTGCCGATGATCCAGCAACTGCTGGCCGACGCCGGCACCACCCTGCAAGCGGTGGACGCTATCGCTTTCGGTCGTGGCCCGGGCGCTTTCACCGGCGTGCGAATTGCCATCGGTGTGGTGCAAGGCCTGGCCTTTGCGCTGGATCGCCCGGTGTTGCCGGTGTCGAACCTGGCCGTGCTGGCGCAACGGGCGTATCGCGAACACGGCGTGAGCCAGGTGGCGGCGGCCATCGATGCGCGCATGGATGAGGTGTATTGGGGCTGCTACCGCGAGACGGCCGGAGAGATGCGCTTGGTCGGCGCCGAGGCGGTGCTGCCGCCGGAAGTCGCCGCGCTGCCGGAGGATGCCTCGGGTGAATGGTTCGGTGCCGGCACCGGCTGGGGTTATGGCGAACGCATCGCGGTAAACCTGAGTGGATCCGATGCCGGCATGCTGCCCCACGCTGAAGACCTGCTGACTCTGGCACGATTTGCCTGGGAGCGCGGTGAAGCGATTCCGGCTGACGACGCCCAGCCGGTTTACCTGCGCGACAAGGTAGCCACCCCGAAAGCCCGCTAAGGCCATTCACCCTGTGACATTCGCCGCAGGGTTCTCCCGCTCCTGCCAATCGTCCGTTTCTAACCCCGCGCTTTAAACCTTTTGTCTTTTATGTGTTCTAGTTATCACTCGGCGATTTGCTAAGTCGGTCAGGTGCCGCTAAATTGCCATCATCGATACCGAGCATGACTTTATGCGTATAGACGGCGTTTCCACTCATTCCTACCCTATCAAGCGCAAGCCTCGCAAAGGCAATCCGGCGCTGGATGAGTCCGTCGACGATATCGACGGCGAGCTGGAATTCCCGACCGAAGAGCAACTGGCCGCCCGTGCCGCCAAAGCCACCGCGCAACGCCTGAGCAATCTGCCCGCCCGCCAACAAGACATGATTTATCACCGCGCGATGAAGAAAAGCGTGGCCATGGCCCTGGCCAGCTACCTGAGCACCGCCGGTTTTGTCGATTGGGATGCAGACGTGCTGGGCCTCGATCTGTACATCTGATGGATCTGCCTTACTACCTCGGTTGCCCGTCCTGGAGCGAAAACGCCTGGCGCGAGTATCTGTATCCGGCAGACGCCAAGACCTCCGATTTCCTCGGACTCTATTCACAAGTCTTCAACGCGGTGGAAGGCAACACGACCTTCTACGCCAGCCCCTCGCCGGCCACCGTGCAGCGTTGGGCCGAGGTGATGCCGGAGCATTTTCGCTTCACCGCCAAGTTTCCCGGTGACATCAGCCACAGCGGCGACTTGCGCGATCAACTGACCGCCGCTGAAACCTTCCTCCAGTTACTCAAGCCGCTCGGTGAGCGCGTCTCGCCAATGTGGCTGCAACTGTCGAAAAGCTTCACTCCGCATCGCTTGCCGGAGCTCGCTGCGTTTATCGATGCACTGGATTGCCCGCTGGCGGTGGAAGTGCGCCACGAACAGTTTTTCGCCAAGGGCGAGAGTGAGCGACTGCTGAACCGGCTATTGCTGGATCGTGGCGTGGAGCGTATCTGTCTCGACCCGCGCGCGTTGTTCAGTTGCCTGTCGACCGAGTCGTCTGTGATCCACGCCCAATCGAAAAAGCCCCGCGTGCCCACGCGGCCGGCAGCATTCACTCAATTCCCGCAGGTGCGCTTCATCGGCCACCCGGAGCTTGAGGCCAACGATCCGTTTCTGGTGCCGTGGGTGGCGAAAATCGTCGAGTGGATCGAAGAGGGCCGCACGCCCTACATCTTCCTGCACACCGCCGATAACCTCCTCGCGGCGAAGCTGGCGCAACGTTTTCACGCACAACTGATGCAACGTTTGCCTGGCCTGCGCCCCTTGCCTGAGCTATACAGAGAACCCGCCGCCGAGCAACTTGGCCTGCTCTGAGGCGGATTCATTTTCTGCTCAGGAGCCTGCCGATGGACGTCCAAGCCCGTCAACAACAAGCCCGTAAAGCCGAATCCTTCAAAGCCCTGCACGAACGCCCGGGGATTTTCGTGATCCCTAATCCGTGGGATGCCGGTTCCGCGAAGATGCTCGCCAGTCTCGGCTATCAGGCGCTGGCGACCACGAGCGCCGGTTATGCGTTTTCTCAGGCCAAACCCGATGGCGGTCTCAGCCTCGACGATACGCTGGCCAATGTTCGGGCGATTGTCGCGGCCACCGATCTGCCGGTGGCGGTGGATCTGGAAAACGGTTTCGCCGACGCTCCAGCGCAATCGGCTCAAAGTCTGATCCGAGCCGCCGAGGCGGGCGCCGTGGGCGGCTCGATCGAGGATGCCACCGGCCGGGAAGACTCGCCGATCTACTGCTTCGAACACGCGGTGGCGCGGATCGAAGCGGCCGTCGCGGCCGTGCGCACCTTGCCGTTTCCCTTCATGCTGACCGCCCGTGCGGAAAACTATCTGCATGGCAATCCCGATATCAACGACACCATCCGCCGCTTGCAGGCCTTCGCCGAAGCCGGTGCCGACGTGCTGTACGCGCCGGGCCTGCGTACCGCCGAAGAAGTTCTGGCGGTGGTGCGCGCGGTGGCGCCGAAACCGGTCAATGTGCTGATGTCCGGCGGCTTGAAACTGACGGTGCAGCAGCTCGAAGAAATGGGCGTGAAGCGGATCAGCACCGGATCGGCGCTGGCCCTGGCGGCGTTGGGTGAGTTTTACCGCGCGGCGGAAGAAATCCAGCAGTCCGGCACGTTCACCTTCACCTCCCGTTCGATGCCGTACGCCAAAGCCAATCAATTGTTCAAGGGGTGAGCATGGGGCGCTGGACGCTGTTGACCGTGCTGCTGATCATCGGTGGCAGCCTGATCGGCGTCTGGCGCGGTTGGCTTGATGTGCCGCCGCAGTGGAACCCGTGGGCGCCACTGGACGTGCAGGCGACGCCCAACTGGCTCACGGGCTACAAGTTGATGCGCCTGCGCAGCGATCCGGCCTTGTGCGAGCAGGCGCTGGTCAGCTCCGGCCTGCGGGTTTCACCACAGGTCGACAGTCCCGACGCCAAATGTCCGCTGATCGGTGCTTTGCGCGTGCAGGGCGGCGGGGTGGCGCTCAGCAGCAGCTTTCTCGCCAGTTGTCCCTTGGCGGTGGCGTTTGCGCTGTTCGAGCGCCATACGCTGCAACCGGCGGCGCAGCAGGCCTACGGTCAATCTGTGGCTCGAGTCGATCACCTCGGCAGCTTCGCTTGTCGCAATATCTACAACCGCGAGAGCGGTGCACTCAGCCGCCATGCCAGCGCCGATGCGCTGGACATCGCCGGCTTGCGCCTCGCGGATGGTCGCGTGATCAGCGTGCTCAAGGACTGGCCGAAGCAAAACCAGGACGCGCAGTTTCTACGTCAGGTGCGCGACGGTGCCTGCGAGGCGTTCAGTGTGGTGTTGAGTCCGGACTACAACGCAGCCCATCGCAATCACTTTCATGTCGATGTCGGGCGCTGGAGCGTGTGTCGCTGAGGGATCAGGCGGCGATGCGCAGGTTCTGCTGAACGATCGGGCGCACCCAGCCGTTATCGAAGTCCAGGGCTTTCTGCTGCTCGACGATTTCTTCCGGCGGGAACGGCGGGTAAGGCTGCAGCAGATCCAGGTCGAACTCGGCAATCGGCAGGTAGAGCGGCTTTTTCTGCGGGGCAGGGCCCGGTTCCGGAATCGGCTGGCCGTTGTTGATCACGATCGGACGAACCCAACTGCTGTCGAAATCCTGCTGCTTTTGCTGAGTCTTGATTGCTTCTGGCGGGAACGGAGGGTACGGCTCGGCAAGATCCAGTTCGAGCTCGGCGATCGGCAGGAACAGCGGCTCCGGAGGACGCACCTGGGTTTCGACCACATCGCATTCGCGCTGGCTGATGATGTGCGCGTGCAGTTCGCTGCCGACGGTTGGTTCTTCAGGACTTTCCAGATCAACCGGCGGGAAAGTGCCGCAGGCCGGCACCACATCACTCGATTGTTCGGCCAGTGCCTGGGCAAAGAAATCCTGCCACAGGTGGCTGACGCCGCCCAATGCTTGAGTGTTATGACGGCTGAAATCACCAGTGGGCGAAATGTAGCCAATCGATGTGGGAAGAATGCCTGACATTTTTTTCGGTTGACGCTCAGCTCTGGCAAAATGCGCGTTGATTGGGTTATCGGCGGTTTTTGCCGATCCTTAACTTTTTTGAGCGTGTTTTCCATGATTGAGCAACCCGCGGCCTGCCGCATCCATGTCGAGGCCCTCGGCCCGACGTTCGAAGCGCAGGCCGAGCAGTGGGCGCAACGCCTGGGCCTGCCGTTGCAGGTGGCAGACGGCGAGTTTGCCCTGCAGGTCGGTGAGCAGGGTTTGCAGCTGCAACAACTGGGACCGGATGCGCCGGGGCCGGTGCGGGTCGACTTTGTCGAGGGTGGCGCGGCCCATCGCCGGTTGTACGGCGGTGGCAGCGGACAGATGATCGCCAAGGCGGTCGGCATCGCTCAGGGCGTACGTCCCCGTGTGCTGGACGCCACGGCGGGGCTGGGCAAGGATGCGTTCGTACTGGCCAGTCTTGGCTGCGAGATGAGCCTGATCGAGCGTCAGCCATTGATCGGCGCCTTGCTGGAGGATGGTCTGGCCCGCGCGGCAGAAGACTTCGACGTGGCGCCGATCGTAGCGCGGATGAAGCTGCTCAAGGGCAATTCCATCGAGGTGATGCGCAATTGGGAGGGCGAGCCGCCGCAGGTGATCTACCTCGACCCGATGTTCCCGCATCGTGAGAAAACTGCGCTGGTGAAGAAGGAAATGCGCCTGTTCCGTCCGCTGGTAGGTGATGATCCGGATGCTCCGGCCTTGCTGGAAGCGGCGTTGGCACTGGCCACGCATCGGGTTGTGGTCAAGCGCCCGCGCAAGGCACCGTGTATCGAAGGGCCGAAACCGAGTCATGCGCTTGATGGCAAATCCAGCCGTTACGACATCTACCCGAAGAAAGCGCTCAAGCCCTGAGACCGAGTCGTCCCTAATCGCTGGCTTGCCAGCGAAAGCGTCAGTGCAGACGCCGCGGAAATCAGGGTCGATAGGCCCGCATGAACAGCCCGACCACCTCCTGCACATGACTTTCCGCCGCCTCGCCGGTCAGCGGTTCTCCGCAGCCGTATAACAGCCGGAAATTCCCCGCGCCCTTGATCAGGCAAAAGAAGTGCTCGGCGGCGTTGTGCGGGTTGTCGATGCTCAGCACACCGGTTTCGTGAATCCGCCGCAGCAAACGTTCCATGCCTTGCACCATGCGCTGGGGACCGGCCTCGAAAAAGATCAGCGACAGCTTCGGATCCTGACTGCCCAGTGCCATGATCAGGCGATGCAGGTTCACCGATTCATCGCTGTTGATAAGGTGGTGAAAGCCTCTCGCAATGTTCAGCAACACATTTTCCACCGCGATGCCTTCCGGCAATTCGAAGAACAGTGGCGGCAATTGCTCCTCGCATTTGGCCACCACGGCGGCAGAGAACAGCGTCTCCTTGTCATTGAAATGGCTGTAGACCGTCAGTTTCGATACGCCCGCCTCGGCGGCAACCGCGTCCATGCTGGTGTTGGCATAGCCATGACTCAGAAACAGGATTTTCGCCGCCTCCAGAATCGCCTGGCGCTTGGCCGGATCCTTCGGTCGGCCAGGGCCGTTTGGAGTGGAAAGATTGTTCGACATTCTTCGCTTTTAATACTGGACTGGTGAGTTTGCTATTAATAACATACCGGCCAGTATAATTATTCCAAGCCTCCTTAGCGAAAGGTCCTTCACCATGTTCCGCCATGCGTTGTCCTTTGCGGTGCCAGTCAGTCTGGCGTTTTTTTTGTCGGCGTGTGGCAAGGAAGAGGTGACGCAAGTCAGCGTGCGACCGGCCATGGTGGTGCAGCCAGAGCCTTCGGCGCAGGCGATGGAAAGTTATCCGGGCGAGGTTCGCGCCCGCTACGAACCCGATCTTGCGTTCCGCATCGGCGGCAAAGTCAGCCGACGACTGGTCGACGAGGGTCAGCGCGTGAAGGCCGATCAACCGCTCGCCGAACTTGATCCGCAGGATGTACGCCTGCAACTGGAAGCCACCCGGGCTCAGGTCGCGGCCGCCGAAGCCAATCTGAACCTGGTGCGCGCCGAGCGCGATCGCTACAAGACCCTGATGGAACGGCAGATGGTCAGTCGCTCGGCCTACGACAATGCCGAGAACCTCTACCGTTCCGGTGAAGCCCGCCTCAAACAGATCAAGGCCGAATTCAACGTCTCGACCAATCAGGCCAGTTACGCCGTGCTGCGCGCGCCTCAGGATGGCGTGGTGGCCAAACGCTCGGTGGAAGTCGGGCAAGTGGTCGCCGCCGGACAGACCGTTTTCACCCTCGCCACTGACGGCGAGCGTGAAGTGCTGATCAGCCTGCCGGAGCAGAGCTTCGGTCGCTTCAAGGTCGGCCAGCCAGTCTCGGTGGAACTGTGGACGCAACAGAACCAGCGCTTCGCCGGGCAGATCCGCGAACTGTCGCCGGCCGCCGATCCGAAATCCCGCACCTTCGCTGCACGCATTTCATTCACCTCCGGCAAAGTCCCGGCAGAACTGGGCCAGAGCGCCCGGGTTTTCGTGCAGACCGCCGATGTCATCCCGCTGTCGGTGCCGCTCTCGGCGCTGACCGCCGAAAACGGCGCGACCTACGTCTGGGTCGTCAGCGCCAACAACACTTTGAAAAAGACTCCGGTGCGCACCGGCCCGTTCGGTGAGAAAACCGTGCCCGTGCTCGAAGGCCTGAACGCCAGCGACTGGGTGGTCGCCGCTGGCGTCCATGTGCTGCTGGAAGGTCAGCAGGTGCGTCCGGTGGATCGCTCCAACCGCGTGGTCAATCTGGCGGACAAGGAGTAATCCCCGATGGGTTTCAATCTTTCCGCCTGGGCGTTGCGCAATCGTCAGATCGTACTGTTCCTGATGCTTTTGCTGGCGATCGTCGGCGCCTTGTCCTACACCAAGCTCGGCCAGAGTGAAGATCCGCCGTTCACCTTCAAGGCCATGGTGATCCAGACCCGTTGGCCGGGCGCCACGGCCCAGGAGGTCTCGCGTCAGGTCACCGAGCGCATCGAAAAGAAACTGATGGAAACCGGTGAGTACGAGCGAATTGTTTCGTTCTCGCGCCCCGGTGAATCCCAGGTCACGTTCATCGCCCGTGACTCGATGCATTCGGTGGAGATTCCCGATCTTTGGTATCAGGTGCGCAAGAAGGTCAGCGATATTCGCCAGACCTTGCCGCCGGGCATTCAGGGACCGTTTTTCAACGATGAGTTCGGCACCACCTTCGGCAATATCTATGCGCTGACCGGTGACGGTTTCGACTACGCGGTGTTAAAGGATTACGCCGATCGCATCCAGATCCAGCTGCAACGGGTCAAGGATGTGGGCAAGGTCGATCTGCTCGGTTTGCAGGACGAGAAGATCTGGGTCGAGCTGTCCAACGTCAAACTCGCCACCCTCGGCTTGCCGCTGGCAGCCGTGCAGCAGGCGCTGGAAGAACAGAATGCGGTGTCCACCGCCGGCTTCTTCGAAACCGGCAGCGAGCGATTGCAGCTGCGGGTTTCAGGAAATTTTCAGACAGTCGAGGAGATCAGGAACTTCCCGATCCGGGTCGGTGATCGTACGTTCCGCATTTCCGATGTCGCCGATGTTCGGCGCGGTTTCAACGATCCTCCGGCGCCGCGCATGCGCTTCATGGGTGAAGACGCCATCGGTCTTGCGGTGGCGATGAAGGACGGCGGCGACATTCTGGTGCTGGGCAAGGCCCTGGAAATCGAGTTCGCCCGAATCCAGAAAAACCTCCCGGCCGGCATGCAGTTGCGCAAGGTCTCCGATCAGCCCGCAGCCGTGAAAACCGGTGTCGGCGAGTTCGTCCAGGTGCTGGTCGAGGCGTTGGCCATCGTATTGCTGGTGAGCTTCTTCTCCCTCGGCGTGCGCACCGGCATGGTGGTGGCGCTGACGATTCCGCTGGTACTGGCGATGACGTTCGCCTGCATGTATTACCTCGGCATCGGCCTGCACAAGATTTCCCTCGGCGCGCTGGTGCTGGCGCTGGGTTTGCTGGTGGACGACGCGATCATCGCCGTGGAAATGATGGCGATCAAAATGGAGCAGGGTTTCGACCGGATCAAGGCTGCCAGTTATGCCTGGACCAGCACCGCGTTCCCGATGCTCACCGGTACGCTGATCACCGCCGCAGGATTTCTGCCGATTGCCACGGCGCAGTCCGGCACCGGCGAATACACTCGCTCGATCTTCCAAGTGGTGACCATCGCTTTGCTCGCATCGTGGGTGGCGGCTGTGGTGTTCGTGCCATATCTGGGAGAAAAGCTCCTGCCGGACCTGGCGAAAATTCATGCGGCCAAACACGGGACGGCTGACGGCCATGCTGACCCCTATGGCACTCCGTTCTATCAACGGGTGCGGCGTCTGGTGGAGTGGTGCGTGCGTCGGCGCAAAACCGTGATCGTGCTCACCGTGCTGCTGTTCGTGGCTTCGGTGGCGTTGTTCCGGTTCGTGCCACAGCAATTCTTCCCGGCTTCCGGGCGACTGGAGTTGATGGTCGATTTGAAACTTGCCGAAGGCGCCTCGCTGGCCAATACCACGGGTGAGGTCAAACGCCTGGAAGCGATGCTCAAGGATCACGCCGGCATCGACAACTATGTCGCTTACGTCGGCACCGGTTCGCCGCGTTTCTACCTGCCGCTGGATCAACAACTGCCGGCGGCGAGTTTTGCTCAGTTCGTCGTGTTGGCGAAAACCATCGAGGAGCGCGAAGCGCTGCGCAAGTGGCTGATCGACACCTTGAACGAGCAGTTCCCGGCCCTGCGCTCGCGGGTCACGCGCCTGGAAAACGGTCCTCCGGTTGGCTATCCGGTGCAGTTCCGCGTCACCGGCGAGCACATTGAAGAAGTTCGTGCGCTGGCCCGGAAAGTCGCGGCCAAGGTGCGTGAGAATCCGCATGTGGTGAACGTGCATCTGGACTGGGAAGAACCGAGCAAGGTCGTGTATCTGAACATCGATCAGGATCGCGCGCGGGCGCTGGGCGTGAGCACGGCAAATCTCGCGAAATTCCTCCAGAGTTCGCTGACCGGTTCCAGCGTCAGCCAGTATCGCGAGGACAACGAACTGATCGAAATCCTCCTGCGCGGCACCGTGCACGAGCGCACCGAGCTGTCGTTGCTGCCCAGTCTGGCGGTGCCGACCGACAACGGTCGCAGCGTCGCGCTGTCGCAGATCGCCACGCTGGAATATGGCTTCGAGGAAGGCATCATCTGGCACCGCAATCGCTTGCCGAACGTGACCGTGCGCGCGGACATCTATGGCAAGGAGCAGCCGGCGACGCTGGTGAAGCAGATCATGCCGACGCTTGATCCGATCCGTGCCCAATTGCCGGACGGCTATCTGCTGGATGTCGGCGGTACGGTGGAAGATTCGGAACGGGGGCAGAAGTCGGTGAACGCCGGTGTGCCGATGTTCATTGTCGTGGTGTTGACGTTGCTGATGGTGCAGCTGCGCAGTTTCTCACGCACGGCGATGGTGTTTCTGACCGCGCCTTTGGGGTTGATCGGGGTGACGCTGTTTCTGCTGGTGTTCCGTCAGCCGTTCGGGTTTGTGGCGATGCTCGGGACGATCGCGTTGTCGGGGATGATCATGCGTAACTCGGTGATTCTGGTGGATCAGATCGAGCAGGATATTGCGGCGGGTCTCAAGCCCTGGCAGGCGATCATCGAGGCGACCGTGCGGCGGTTCCGGCCGATTGTGTTGACGGCGCTGGCGGCGGTGCTGGCGATGATTCCGCTTTCACGCAGTGTGTTCTTCGGGCCGATGGCGGTGGCGATCATGGGCGGGTTGATTGTTGCTACTGCTCTGACGCTTTTGTTTTTGCCGGCGTTGTATGCGGCTTGGTTCAGGGTGCGTAAGGAGTCCTGAAACCTTTTGAGCGTGGCGGCCTGTCTGCCGACCATGATCTATCGGTTGGACTCAATCCTGTCGTAGCTGGCCTGCTGGCGATGTCAGCCTGACAGCTGAGCAAAACAATGGTGTAGGACTCTGCGACGCCTCCTACAAGTTTTCCAGAAGCCTCCGATATTGAGTCGCTGTGTGGGCGGTGCTGTACTCGATGCTGTTTTTCAGCCTTGGTTGAGCAGCGTTGATGAAGAAACCGCCAGTATTGAAGGGTCGGGCCGATCCGGTCTTTGAGTTATTGATGCGACCGCCTCACAAGCAGCGTCTGGCGGATTATCTTGCGCTGCTCAAGCCGCTGGATGATCAGGGACGGTATCTGCCTTTTGAGGATTTGCGGTATCGCTGGGCCAGCGGGCTGGATTCGCGTTTGTGTTGGGCGCTGGTCAAGAAGGCGCGGGCCGCTCAGTACATTCATCTTCTGCCTCTGGGGGAGCCGGCGCAGTGGGGGAAGTTTGTGCCGACGCCAACCGCGCAGAAGGCCCTTTCAGTGGTTGATCGGCAAACCACGACGGCATCGCTGGAATACATGACCAGCCAGATAGGCGAGCGGGCGCATTTCAGTTATCTGCTCAACGATTTGATCGAGGATGAGGCGATCAGTAGCAGTCAGCTGGAGGGCGCCGCGACCACCACTCGTGTCGCCAAGGACATGCTCAAGCAACGGCGTCAGCCGCGTACGCCGGATGAGCGGATGGTCATGGGTAATTACCGGATGATGAATTTCGCCTGGGAAAAACGTTACGAACCTTTGAGCGTGGAGTTGATTGCGTCGATGCATCGGGTCGGTGTCGAGGGTATTGATGACGAGCAGTATGACCCCGGGCTTTTCAGGACGAACGATGAAGTGGTGGTGCAGGACGGCGAAGGGAATACCGTGCACTCGCCACCGCCTGCGGTCGGATTGGTGAGGCGACTGGATTTGCTCTCGCAGTGGATCAATCAACCACAGGGCTCACCTCGACAAAAAAACTACCTGCATCCGCTGATTAAGGCGATCACGCTGCACTTTGCCCTGGGCTATGAACATCCCTTTCGCGATGGCAACGGGCGGGTCGCCAGGGCGCTGTTTTACTGGTTCATGTTCAAGCACGAGTTTTCGGCGTTTCACTATATCGCGATCAGTCTTTTACTGCGCAACGCGCCGGTAAAGTACGGGCGGTCGTATTTGCACAGCGAGGCTGATGAGCTCGACCTGACGTACTTCATCGAGTTTCAGTGTTCGGTGATTTTGCGGGCGGTGGAGGGTTTTACCGATGTGTACCGCAAGAGTGTGGCGTACAGCGAAGGCTTCGAACGCTGGCTGACCTGTTCGGGCTTTTTTGATCGGCTGACTGAGCGACAGCGGTCGATTTATCAGGTGGCCAGGAGCGGGGTGGCGAAGGAATTTACGGCGGGGAACGTCAAGGAGCATCTTGGTTGTGCCTACAACACAGCGGTGTTGACGTTGAGCGGGTTGGTTGAACTGCAGGTTTTCGAGAAGAAAAAAATGGGACGCGAGTGGGTGTACTTTTTACGTGTGTCTGCTGGCGACGGATTGAACAACGGGAGTGAAAAAGCTCACTCCCGTGTGGTGCCGGTTTAGAGGGTACCGAACACTTTTTTCGCCAGACTCGTCGCGGCAGCAGCCGGGTTCTTGCGGATGGTTTCTTCCTGTTTGCCAATCATCTCGAACAGGCCGTTCAGCGCTTGTTCGGTCACGTAGCTTTCGATGTTGGCGCTCTTCGCATCGACCACCCCGAAGGTTGCGGCCTGGCCGGCGAAGGCGTTGTATTTCTGGGCTACGCCGACTTTGTCGGTCGCCTGTTTGACGATGGGCAGGAACTTGGTGCGGATCTGTTCGCGGCTGGATTTGTCCAGGTATCGGGTGGCGGAGTCGTTGCCGCCGCTGAGGATGCCTTTGGCGTCTTCCACGCTCATTTTCTTCACGGCGTCGACGAGGATCGGCTGGGCCTGGGTGACGGCGGTTTCCGCAGCCTTGTTCATGGCGGTTTCCAGTTCCTCGACCTGGGCGCCCATGCCGAAGGCTTTCATCTTGCCGGCGACTTTGCCGAGTTTGCCCGGCAGTTCGATCTTCACGTCCGGATTGTTGCTGAAGCCGCCCGGAGTGCCGAGTTGTTTGACGGCCAGTTGCGCGCCCTGGGTCAGGGCATCCTTGAGGCCGCCGGTGGCGTCGCCTTGCGACAGGTCGCTGAGGGACAGGGCCATGGCGCTGGCGGAGATCATCAGGCCCGCGCACAGGCCGGCGAAGCGAAGGGTAGGGCGGAGCATGAAGGCTTCCTTATTCATGGGTGCGTTAGCGGGCAGCGTCGACGCGGATCTTCAGCGGCTGGGGATCCTTGCCATCGAGCTGCACGGCATGGTTTTCGGTGGTGATGAACATCAGCTCGCCGTTGACTTCGATGCGTGCGCTGACCGAGTAGCGGTGGCCGGGTTTGACCTGGGCCGGATCGTAGCTCAAATGGAACGGCAGCGGCACTTGTCCCTTGATCGGGCCTTTCTGTTCATCGAGCACGACGGCCGGCGCATCGGCCAGCGAAACGTCCTGCAGGCTCACGCTCAAGGTCGCACTTGGCGGCAGGGCGATGCGCTGCAGGTAGAACACTTCGCCGTCGAGGCTCGCTTTGCCGCTCGGTGTGGTGGATTGGCAAGCGCTCAACAAGGTGGCGGCGGCGAGAAGAGAAAGTTTTTTCATGGGGACCTCAAAAGACTTGAGCGCCAGAGGGGCGCCCAGAGAAATCTAGCGGATTTTGGATAATGAGTCAGTGAGCAAACGTAACGGTTCATTCAGCCACTGATTGATCATCCCCGACAGGCGCGATCGGGGCGCACGTGTCGCAGGTACAAGTTCAACATCTTCAGGAAATACGGACAGCCGTTGGTGATACCTGTTTTCTATTCCCGTCAGTGCATACCGTTTGCCGGGCACCACATGCTCCGGATCATATTTAAGATAAAACGAAGTGGCAGTTTCCTCATCGTGAGAAACGCGCGCCAGTTCGACATCGGGACTTTCGTTTTCATGCAGGCTGATGGTGATTGCCTGTTCGGGGGGAATCATTTTGGGTTCCTGCACTTCAACGTACAGGTAACCGATCGGACTCAGATGCAGCGTCTGGCGATGGGGCGCCTGATGAACAATGACGAAATGTGCCTGCTCCAGCAGCAAGGGTTGTCGATTGTGAAACAACTGGATGGTGATGCGGTATTTGACGCTGATATCACTGTGTCGGTGCGGGAACCGGAAGTTCCACTGGCCGCCGACAATGGAGGGATGTCGCCAGTGTTTGATGTTTGTTGTTTGCCGGGGGTTGACCCGTTGAACATCGACAACGGTTTCATTATTTCCGTCGAGAGGGGCATTGAAGTCAGGTGGAAGGCTGAACGTTATATTGATGGTCTGGGCGGATTCATCAATCAGGCTCATATCGATTTCCTTATCGATTAAAAAGAGCCCATTAATTCATAAAACAACTAACTGGAAAACGATCCGGTCTTCCGGTTAGTTGTCCTCAAGTTTCAGGAAGTCGGCGAGGTTGCAGTTTCCGCCGCATCCTCACTGCGATGTAGCGCCACCTGGCGGATCGACAATCGAATCTCCGCCGGCAACACCCGTTTGGCCGCGCCCTCGGCCAGTTCGCCTAGCAGTTCGTGATAACTCAACTTGCCTGCTTCGTCGCGACGCAGCACATCAAGATCGAGCATCGTCTGGATAAAGTGACGGAACAGGCTCTTGTCGAAAAACTCCGGCGCGTTCAGGCCATGCAGGATCGACAGGCGTTGGGCCATGACTGTGCACAGGTCTTCCAGTTCTTCGGCGCTGATGCTGTTCTGGCCGCTGTTGAGCAGCAGTGAAACCGTCATGTAAAAGCGTTGCAGGGTCTGGGCAATGCTCTTCGACAGCAACGTCAGCAGCACGAAATGCCGCGAGCTCGGCGCCGGGCGCAGGTACACGTCTTTCTCGAAGCGCAGCAGGCCTTGTTCGACGAAAGCCTCCAGCCACTGATCGATCACCGCATCCAGTTCGTCCAGGCTCCAGCGGATGAACAGCTCCGCTTGCAGATACGGATACAGCGCGCGGGTGTAACGCAGGATCTGCTCGCGGCTCATGCGCGAAGTGCTCTGGAAGAAGCTCGCCAGCAGCGCCGGCAGGGCGAAGATATGCAGCACGTTGTTGCGGTAGTAGGTCATCAGGACGGCGTTCTGCTCGTCCAGATAGAGAATCTTGCCCAGCGCATCGTTTTGCTCGGACAGCAGATCCATGTCTTTGACGTGTTCGATCAATGCCCGGCCATCACCCTCCGGCAGGGTGGTGTGCGGCGAGTACGGGACCTTGCGCAACAGCGCCAGATACAGATCCAGCACCCGCGCCATGGCCCGATCATCCAGCGCCAGACGAGTGGTCGACAGCAGCGCCAGCGCCACCAGGTTGACCGGGTTGATCGCTGCTGCTTCGTTCAAGTGCTGCGCGACTTTTTCGCCAAGACGATTGGTGGTTTCGTTGAGCCATGCCGGTTTGAACTGCGGGCCGAGTTCCTGCTGGCGCCAGCCCGGCTGTTCACTGTCGAGGAATTCCGCGAGTTTGATCGGCTCGCCGAAGTTCACCGCCACCTGGCCGAAACGCTGCTTGAGCGCGCCAATGACTTTGAAGATGTCGAAGATCGATTCTTTCTTCTTGCTCGCGCCGCGCAGTTCGCCGAGGTAGGTCCGGCCTTCGAGCACCCGCTCATAACCGATGTACACCGGCACGAACACGATCGGCATCCGCGACGAGCGCAGGAAGCTGCGCATCGTGATCGCGAGCATCCCGGTTTTCGGTTGCAGCATGCGTCCGGTGCGCGAGCGACCGCCCTCGACGAAATACTCGACCGGGAAACCTTTGGTGAACAGGGTGTGCAGGTATTCGTTGAACACCGAGGTATACAGCGGATTGCCCTTGAACGTGCGGCGCATGAAGAATGCCCCGCCACGGCGCAGCAGGCTGCCGATCACCGGCATGTTGAGGTTGATCCCGGCGGCGATGTGCGGCGGAGTCAGGCCGTTGCGAAACAGCAAGTACGACAGCAGCAGGTAGTCGATGTGGCTGCGGTGGCACGGCACGTAGATCACTTCGTGGCCCTGTGCGACTGCCTGCACGCCTTCGATGTGGTTGACCTTGATCCCGTCGTAGATCTTGTTCCAGAACCAGCTCAGCACCACTTCCAGAAAACGGATCGCAGTGTAGGTGTAGTCCGAGGCAATCTCGTTGCCGTAGCGCAGGGCCTGGGCCTTGGCTTTTTCCGGCGAGATGTTTTCGCGCTCGGCTTCGTCGAGGATCGCCTGCCTGACCAACGGCTGGTTGAGCAGGCCTTTGACCAGGTTACGGCGGTGGGAAATGTCCGGGCCGATCACCGCAGCTTTCAGGTTGCGGAAGTGTACCCGCAGGATCCGCTGGGCCATGCGCACGGTGCGTTCGTGGCCCTTGTTGTGTTCGATCAGTTCGCGCAGGTGGATCGGCGCCGAGAACTGCACGCGGGTCTTGCGCCCCAGAATCATGATGCTCAGCAGCCGACGCAGGCGCCCGGTGACGGCCCAGCTGTCGGCAAACAGCAGTTTCCACGGGCTGTTTTCGCTGTCCGGCGACTGGCCCCAGAACACGCTGACCGGAATGATCTGCGCGTCTTCGGCAGCGTTCTGGCTGAGGGCGCTGACCAGTCGGGTCAGGGTCGGCGGTGCGCCGCGCTTGTCCTGGCGGCCGAGCCAGTCCGGGTCCGGCGTCAGGTAGAAAAACGCCGCCGGCTCGATCAGCGAACCCACGGACACCGGCAGCACCGGGCGCGGCAGGCCGGCCTTGGTGCACTCGGTGTCGACCACCGCCAGATCAGTCAGCGATGGATTTTGCAGGACGTAGAACACCGGACGACTGCGGTCGAGGTTGAGGGTGAACGACGACTGGTTGATCGTCTCGGAGCGAACCCAGAGATACAACAGTCGGCGCAAGGTGCCAAACACAAGACGGCGGAACGGGGAACGGGTCATACGGCTTCTGCGTGAGTGAATAAACCGAGCGTTTGCTCGGGCGGTCGATAGTGTGCCGGATTCATGGAAAATCGGCAAAAAAGCGGCGAAGTAATCTTCTGTTGAGAGTTTTGCCGCCTGTCATATACTCGGCGATCTGTCGCCGGGGCCCTCTTATGGACGTCGGACGCAGGCTGACGTTCCGCAAAGGCTTTCCTGCGAAAAGCCTGTTCAATAATAAAAAAGGAGTATGAACAGATGGCAACACGTGAAACCGGCAACGTGAAGTGGTTCAACGACGCCAAGGGCTACGGCTTCATTCAGCGCGAAGACGGGGTGGACGTGTTTGTGCACTACCGCGCGATTCGCGGCGAAGGCCACCGTTCGCTGACCGAGGGTCAGCAGGTTGAATACGCGGTGGTGGAAGGGCAGAAGGGGTTGCAGGCTGAAGACGTTGTAGGTCTGTAACGCAAATCTTCAGAACACCAAAAACACTGTGGGAGCGAGCTTGCTCGCGATAGCAGGCTGACATTCAGCATCATTGTTGACTGAAAGGGCCCCATCGCGAGCAAGCTCGCTCCCACAGGTTTTGTGCATTGTCTGTTACGCAGTCTTCCAGGTGATCTCTTCTTCACCATCGGCGCTGATCCGGATCCAGCGATCCGCCGTCTCTTCACCTTCTTCTTCAACCCACGTCCCCGGCGCGCAGCGTACTTCGACGTTCAGCGCGGCGAACGCGGCGCGGGCGCAGGCAATGTCGTCGTCCCATGGGGTCGCATCGCTTTCCAGGTACAGGCTGTTCCACTTGCCCACGGCTTTCGGCAGCCAGGTCACGGGGATGTTGCCGGCCTTGCACTTGTACGTCTGGCCTTTCTGTACCCATTCGCTGCACGGGCCAAGGGCGGCGCCCAGCCAGGCGGAAATGGCCTTGTGGTCGACGTCGGCGTCTTTCAGGTAAATCTCGATGTCCGGTTGGCGCATGGATGTCCTCACTGCGGGTCTGAAAAATCCATTCGCGGATTTAGCCGGCCCCGGGCTACTTGCCCGAGTCCAAAAGTTATTGAAGAACGAAATAATCGTAGCGCATCGATACGGTGGTCACGAACGGCTCGGCCTGCTCGATCACCGCCGCACGGCGCTCGGCACTGGCACGCCAGCCGTGGGGCGTCATCGCCAGCAGGTTGGCGCGATCCTCGGGCTTGTCCAGCGTCAGTTTGAATTCCAGGGTTTCACTGTGCGTCAGCGCCATGCCTTCCGGCACCAGGGCCAGGTGCTTGTCGTCGGTGTACTCGCGTACTTCGTCGTACAGGCGTTCGCGCAGTTCCATCAGATGGCCGCTGGTCGGGCCGACTTTCATCAGGCCGCCGCCAACGCTGAGCAGGCGCTTGGCTTCCTCCCAGTCCAGCGGACTGAAAACGCTGGCCAGAAACTGGCAGCTGCCGGAAGCCAAGGGCACGCGGGCCATGCTCGCAATCAACCAGGTCAGCGCCGGATTGCGTTTGCAGGCGCGTTTGACGGCTTCCTTCGAGATATCCAGTGCGTAGCCATCGGCGTCCGGCAAAGCCTCGGCGATCTGCGCGGTGTAGTAACCCTCGCCACAACCGATGTCGACCCAACGGGCCGGCGCATAACTCGCCGCCAGTTCCGCCAGACGTTTGGCCACTGGCGCGTAATGGCCTGCGTTCAGGAAATCGCGGCGGGCCTCGACCATCGCCTGATTGTCGCCGGGATCGCGGCTGTTCTTGTGCTGCACCGGCAGCAGATTCAGGTAACCCTGACGCGCACGGTCGAAGCGGTGGCCGGCGGGGCAGGCCACGCCGTTGTCCACCGCGTTCAGCGGTTCACTGCAGATCGGGCACGCGAGCATCAGGCGAGCAACTTGATCAGGGTCTGGTAGTAGATTTCGGTCAGCACATCGAGATCGGCCGCCAGCACGCGCTCGTTGACCTGGTGGATGGTCGCGTTGACCGGGCCCAGTTCGACAACCTGCGTGCCCATGGTCGCGATGAAACGACCGTCGGAGGTTCCGCCACTGGTGGACGGCTTGGTCTCGCGGCCGGTGATCTGTTTGATGCTCGACGACACCGCGTCGAGCAGTGCGCCCGGCTCGGTGAGGAACGGCAGACCGGACAGCGCCCAGTCGATATGCCAGTCCAGACCGTGCTTGTCGAGGATGTCGGCCACGCGTTTCTGCAGGCCTTCGACGGTCGATTCGGTGGAGAAACGGAAATTGAACAACGCCACCAGATCACCCGGGATCACGTTGGTCGCGCCGGTGCCGGAATTGACGTTGGAAATCTGGAAACTGGTCGGCGGGAAGAAATCGTTGCCGTGATCCCAATGCTCGGCGGCCAGTTCGGCCAGGGCCGGGGCAGCGAGGTGGATCGGATTCTTCGCCAGGTGCGGATAGGCCACGTGGCCCTGCACGCCGCGCACGGTCAGTTTGGCGCCGAGGGAGCCGCGACGACCGTTCTTCACCACGTCGCCCACCAGCGTGGTGCTCGATGGCTCGCCGACGATGCACCAGTCCAGTCGCTCGTTACGGGCTGCCAGACGTTCCACCACCGCCTTGGTGCCGTGATGCGCCGGGCCTTCTTCGTCGCTAGTGATCAGGAACGCGACCTTGCCCTTGTGATCCGGGTAGTCGGCGACAAAACGCTCGGCTGCCACAGTCATCGAGGCCAGGCTGCCTTTCATGTCCGCCGCGCCACGGCCGCAGAGCATGCCGTGCTCGTCGATCACCGCGTTGAACGGGTCGATCTGCCAGGCGGTCACCGGGCCGGTCGGCACCACGTCGGTGTGACCGGCGAAGCACAGCACCGGGCCGTCGCCTGTGCCGTGAGTCGCCCAGAAGTTATCCACATCTTCGATGCGCATCGGTTCCAATTGGAAACCGGCATCGCCCAGGCGCTGCATCATCTGCTTCTGGCAATCGGCGTCGACCGGCGTCACGGACGGACGGCGGATCAGGTCGATGGCGAGTTGGAGGGTCGGCGAAAGGTCGGCGTGGGCCGTCATGGAAAACTCCGGATGCTGTAAATGTGGGAGCGAGCTTGCTCGCGATGACGATGTCCTGTTCAACATAAGTGTTGAATGTGACGGACTCATCGCGAGCAAGCTCGCTCCCACAGGTCTAGTGGCAGGCCATCGGGGCCTTGGCCCTGCAAAATGGCGGTTATCTTAAAGCAAAACGGCGACCATTGGCCGCCGTTTAGTGCATCCGCAAGGATTTAGACCACCGGTGCCGGTTCAGGCGCAGCCGCAGGTTTTGGCAGCGACGACAGGAACGCCATGATCAGCGCCGCCACGTACGGCAGCGACTGCACCAGCAGCATGGCCACCCAGAAGCGCATGTCGTTGCTCGGAATGCCCTGCACCAGGAAGATCCCCAGCGCCGCGCCCCACAACAGCAGCATGATGAACAGCTCTTCCCGGGCCTCGGAAATCGCCACCCAGAAGCCATGATTGTCAGCGTTTTTCGGGGTGCGGAAGAACGGAATGCTGCTGGTGAAGAAGCCGTACAGCACCGCTTTGGCGATGGTGTGTGACAACGCCAGACCAGCCAGTGCCGCGCAGAACGCATCCTTCAGGTTCACGCCCACGGCGCGACGGTAGAGGAAGATGATCTTGCCGACCTTGAACACGAACAGCGCCAGCGGCGGAATCGCGAAGATCAGCAGCGGCGGGTCGACCCGTTGCGGCACGATGATCATCGCCGCCGACCACAACAGTGCGCCGACGGTGAAGAAGATGTTCATGCCGTCCGCGACCCATGGCAGCCAGCCCGCGAGGAAGTGGTAGCGCTGGCCGCGAGTCAGTTCGGTGTCCTTGCCGCGCAGCAGGCTGCGGGTGTGACGCTTGATGATCTGGATCGCACCATAGGCCCAGCGGAAACGCTGCTTCTTGAAGTCAATGAAGGTGTCCGGCATCAGACCCTTGCCGTAACTGTCGTGGTAGTACGCCGCCGACAGGCCTTTTTCGAATACCCGCAGACCGAGTTCGGCGTCTTCGCAGATGCACCAGTCGGCCCAGCCCAGTTCTTCCAGAACCGAACGACGGGTCATGGTCATGGTGCCGTGCTGGATGATCGCGTCGCGATCGTTGCGAGTGACCATGCCGATGTGGAAGAAGCCTTTGTATTCGGCATAGCAGAGCTTCTTGAAGGTGCTTTCGTTCTGGTCGCGGTAATCCTGCGGCGACTGCACCACGGCGATTTTCGGGTCGGCGAAGTGCGGCACCATGTGCTTGAGCCAGTTCGGGTGCACGCAGTAGTCGGAGTCGATCACCGCGATCACTTCGGCGTCCTTGGCAGTGTGCGGAATCAGGTAGTTCAGCGCGCCGCCCTTGAAACCGGCCAGGGGCGAGACGTGGAAGAACTTGAAGCGCGGGCCGAGGGTTTCGCAGTAGTCGCGCACCGGTTCCCAGACCGCCGGGTCCTTGGTGTTGTTGTCGATGATCAGGACTTCAAAGTCCGGATAGTCGAGGTTGGCCAGGGCGTCGAGGGTCTGTTTGACCATCTCCGGCGGCTCGTTGTAGCACGGCACGTGGATCGAGACTTTCGGGCGGTAGTCCGAATCGCCGACCACCGGCAGGAATTCACGGCGACGCTTGTGAATCCACACCGCCTCGGCCAGTTCGTGGGCCTCGGTCAACAGCACGATGAACACCCCGAGCGCACCGAGCGCCAGCAGGAAGCCCACCGTCAGGCTGAACCACGTGCTGTATTGCTGACTGTAGTCGTAACCGATCCACACCAGCACCGAACCGCAGAGGAACGCGATAAAGGTCAGGAAGGTACGGCCGCGCTGGCGCAGGGCCGAGCCGTCGATCATCAGCAGGGTCAGCGACAACAGCGCCAGCACCACCGAACCGATGGCCAGCACGCGCCATTGCGGGATCGCCACCACCGGGCCTTCGAAGTTGAATTTCTGCTGACGCGCGGCGTTGAACACGCCCCAGTAAGCGCCGACCGAACCTTCGTCGCTGGCCTTCCAGGGTTGGTCAAACGCTTCGATCACGA
The DNA here is from genome assembly GCF_002113045.1 of Pseudomonas sp. B26(2017). Classification (NCBI taxonomy): domain Bacteria; kingdom Pseudomonadati; phylum Pseudomonadota; class Gammaproteobacteria; order Pseudomonadales; family Pseudomonadaceae; genus Pseudomonas; species Pseudomonas sp. B26(2017). The sequence continues at coordinate 116,276 of NZ_NEJJ01000004.1, forward strand.
AGTAGTTGAAGCCCTGGCGGTTGAGCTTGTTGACCAGAGTGCGCAGGTAGATCGCCTGATCCGCCGGCGACGCATCGGCGCCACCGCGCATGCGGCCGTTGCTCGGCCAGCCCACCTCGGACAGCAGCAGCGGTTTTTTCGGGAACATCTTTTTCAGGTCGCGGGCGCGGTCGAAAACGAACTGCCCGGCCTTGTCCACCGGGATGAACTCCCAGTAGGGCAGAACGTGCGCGGCGATCAGGTCGACGTGCTTGGCCAGCTCCGGGTGTTCTTCCCAGACGTGCCACTGTTCGGAGGTGGTCACCGGCACTTTCACGGCCGCGCGCACCCGGTCGAGCAGTACGCTGAGTTCTTTGGCAGTGATTTCCTTGCGGAAGATCGCCTCGTTGCCGACCACAACGCGAACCACGCTGCGTGAGGTATTGGCCAGTTCGATGGCGCGGGTGATTTCCCGCTCGTTGCGTTCCTGGTCGGGGCTGATCCAGATCCCCAGGGTCACGCGCAGACCGAATTCTTCCGCCAGTTTCGGGATGTCCTGCAGAGAACCGTCGACCGAGTAGATACGGATGTTGTCCGTCAGCTTGCTCATGATCTCCAGGTCGCGGCGCATTTCATCGTCGGACGGATACTGATCTTTCTGTGGGAACTGTCCCTGCTGGAACGGTGAATAGGAGAAACCGGAGATCTGCTCCGGCCAGTTCGGCGCGGAGACGGGGCGATTGATCAGCGCCCAGAAACCGGTGAACAGGGCGGCGATTGCCAGAACCACCACCAGGTTGAGTCCAAATTTACGCGATGACATAGCTGTGTCGGGTTCCAAAGGCTGTGGAACGAAGGGTCGGCTGGTTGACGCCAAGAGGGCGCGCATCCTACACCGGCAGTTCGCCGAGTCCTACAAAAGACAGGGAAATGCCGGATGTTGGGCAATCCAACCCGACTTAAGTTCTTTCGTTTCAGCGTGTAAGACAAATCTTTGTTACGTGCAGCCTTAATTAAAGCAGGCGTGTTCGCCGTTCATAGCGCAAAGATGCTCTTGGCCGCCGACGGCCCTATAATGCGCGCCGGTTTTCAGGGTAATGGTCATGAGTACAGAAGATCCGCGGTTTGCAGGCATCGCCCGTTTGTATGGCATCGAGGGTCTTGAGCGCCTGCGTGCAGCCCATGTGGCGATAGTCGGCGTTGGCGGCGTCGGTTCCTGGGCGGCGGAAGCGATGGCCCGTTGTGGGGTGGGCGAGATTTCGCTGTTCGACCTCGACGACGTCTGCGTCAGCAACGCCAACCGTCAGTTGCACGCGCTGGACAGCACCGTCGGCAAGCCCAAGGTCGAAGTGATGGCCGAGCGTCTGCGCGGGATCAACCCGGACTGCAAGGTGCACGCGGTGGCGGACTTCGTCACCCGCGACACCATGGCCGAATACATCACGCCGAACATCGACTGCGTGATCGACTGCATCGACGCCGTCAACGCCAAGGCTGCGCTGATCGCCTGGTGCAAGCGCCGCAAGATCCAGATCATTACCACCGGCGGCGCTGGCGGGCAGATCGATCCGACGCTGATTCAGGTCTGCGACCTCAACCGGACCTTCAACGATCCGCTGGCCTCGAAAGTGCGCTCGACGTTGCGCCGCGACTACGGCTTCTCGCGTACCGTGACCCGTCACTACAGCGTGCCGTGTGTGTTCTCCACCGAACAACTGCGCTATCCGAAACCGGACGGCAGCATTTGCCTGCAGAAGAGTTTTGTCGGTGACGGCGTGAAGCTGGACTGCGCCGGCGGGTTTGGTGCGGTGATGATGGTGACGGCGACATTCGGCATGGTCGCGGCGACCAAGGCGGTGGACAAGATTGTGGCGGGTGTCCGGCGCCCGGCGGATCGAGTCAAGCCTCAGGCCTGACCAGTGACCGATCGTTCCCACGCTCCGCGTGGGAATGCAGCCCGGGACGCTCCGCGTCCCAAATCAAGAGCCGAGCGCGGAGCGTCCGTTGAGGCATTCCCACGCAGACGGTTCGACGCCTCGACGTGTTAACGATCAGTCAAGAGCGAGTTCACGCATCCGCTGCAACACGGCATTCAAGCCATTGCTGCGCGACGGCGACAACTGCCGCGACAGTCCCAATTGATTGAACCAGTCCGGCAGATCCACCTGCTGCAATTCGCCAGCGGTCAAGCCGTTGACCCGCAACAGCAACAACGCGACCAACCCGCGAATCATCCGCGCATCGCTGCTGGCCGCAAACTGCCAGCAGCCGTCACGCAACTCGCCCACCAGCCACACCTGACTTTCACAGCCGTGCACCCGATTGGCCTCGCATTTGTCTGCGTCGCTCAGCAGCGGCAGGCGATCACCAAACTGCATCAACAGCCGCGCACGCTGTTCCCATCCAGCGGCGTTCTGAAACGTTTGCAGCGCTTCGGCGGCTTCGACCGGCAGGCTCATCGCAACAACTCTAGCGCCTGATCCAGCGCTTCAAAAAACCGCTCCAGATCTTCGGAATCGTTGTACAGCGCCAGCGAAACACGAATCGCCCCGGCCAGCTCGAAACGTTTGAGCAGCGGCATCGCGCAGTGATGCCCGGCACGCACGGCGATGCCTTGTTCGGTCAGCAAGTGCGCGAGATCGGCGTTGTGCACGCCTTCGACGACAAAACTGGCCAGCGCCAGCTGCGGTTTGCCCAGCAGACGAATGCCATTGCGAGCGGCGAGGCCACGCAACAGGTAATCGTGCAGTGCGGCTTCGTGGGCGGATACCGCGTCCTGATCAAGGCCGGCCAGATAGTCGAGGGTCGCACCGAGGCCGATCACGCTGGCAATCGGCGGCGTTCCGGCCTCGAAGCCCAGTGGCGCCGGGCGGAAACGCGCGTCGTGGTAATTGGCTTCCAGCACCATTTCGCCACCGAACTGCCACGGGCGAAGTTGCTCCAGCGCCGGGTTGCGTCCGAACAGCACGCCGAGGCCATCGGGGCCGTACAGCTTGTGGCTGGAAAACACATAAAAGTCGCAACCCAGCGCCTGCACGTCATGCCGGCCATGGACCACGCCTTGAGCGCCATCGACCACGGTCAGCGCGTTATGCGCCTTGGCCATCGCCAGCAGCGCCGGCAGCGGTTGCCACGCGCCAAGCACGTTGGACAACTGGCTGACCGCCAGCAAACGAGTGCGCGGGCCGATCAGGTGAACGGCGGCAGCGAGGTCGATCACGCCGTCATCGTCCAGCGGCAGGATTACCAGCTTCAGGTCGCGACGTTGGGCCAGTTGCTGCCACGGGAGCAGGTTGGCGTGATGCTCCAGGGCGCTGATGACAATTTCATCGCCCGGATGGAAAAGATGTTCCAGGCCATACGCCAGGAGGTTCAGCGCACTGGTGGCGCCGTGGGTGAAGATGATCTGCCCGCTGTCACCGGCATTCAGCCACTGGGCAACCTTCAGGCGACTGTCCTCGAACGCCTGCGTGGCGTGGGCGCCGGGCAGGTGCTGGGCACGGTGCACGTTGGCTGCGCCATTGGCGTAGTAATGCGCCAGCGCATCGAGCAGGGCCTGGGGTTTTTGCGTGGTGGCGGCGTTGTCCAGGTAAGTCTGGTCTTGCCGTTGCAGGGCGGCGATGGCCGGGAAATCGGCGCGCCAGGGGGAGGGAATCATCACGGTTTCAAGCCCTGGTGAAGATGGGCGGGTTAACGCCGAACCCTGTGGCAGCAGGTTTGCCTGCGATGGCGATCGTTCGACCGCCATGGCAAACAGGCCGGCTTCCTCAGGTGAGCTCTGGCGCTTAGTTGTGAGCGTGCAGCGCTTCGTTCAGTTCGATCGCCGATTTGTGGGTCTTGCACTCCACGGCGCCGGTTTCCGAATTGCGACGGAACAGCAGGTCGGTCTGACCGGCCAGTTCACGGGCCTTGACCACTTTGACCAGGTTGTTGTGCTCGTCCAGCAGTGCAACCTTGGTGCCGGCGGTCACGTACAGGCCCGACTCCACGGTGTTGCGGTCGCCCAACGGGATACCGATACCGGCGTTGGCGCCGATCAGGCAGCCTTCGCCGACCTTGATCACGATGTTGCCGCCGCCCGACAGGGTGCCCATGGTCGAGCAGCCGCCGCCCAGGTCCGAACCCTTGCCGACGAACACGCCAGCGGAGACGCGGCCTTCGATCATGCCCGGGCCTTCGGTGCCGGCGTTGAAGTTGATGAAACCTTCGTGCATCACGGTAGTGCCTTCGCCCACATAAGCGCCCAGGCGCAGACGTGCGGCGTCAGCGATACGCACGCCGGCCGGTACCACGTAGTCGGTCATTTTCGGGAACTTGTCCACCGAGAACACTTCCAGCAGTTCGCCACGCAGACGGGCTTCGAGTTGCAGCTCGGCCAGTTCGCTCAGGTCGATGGCGCCCTGGCTGGTCCAGGCCACGTTCGGCAGCAGCGGGAAGATCCCGGCCAGGCTTACGCCGTGCGGCTTGACCAGACGATGAGACAGCAGGTGCAGCTTCAGGTAAGCCTCAGGGGTGGAAGTCAGCTGAGTGTCTTCGGCCAGCAGGGTCGCGACCAGCGGCTTGTGGCTTTCAGCCAGACGGGTCAGCAGCTTGCCTTGTACCGCGTCGATGCCTTTCACGGCTTCAGCCAGTTGCGCAGCCTGGGCGGTGGTGAAGGTGATGGCCTGGTTGCCTTCGGTGTAGCCGAGGATCGGTGCAACAGCGGCAACCAGTTCGGCCGAAGGGTTCAACAGTGGCTGAGCGTAGAACACTTCCAGCCACGCGCCTTGACGGTTCTGGGTGCCGACGCCGAAGGCGATACTGAACAGGGAGTTGGACATGTGAATACCTCTACAAAAAGTGACGGGCTGCTTACTTGAGCGCGGCCGCGTAGATATCTGGCTTGAAGCCAATCAGGGTTCGGTCACCGAGATCGAGCACCGGACGCTTGATCATCGAGGGTTGAGCGAGCATCAGCTCGATGGCTTTCGACTGGTCGAGATCGGCTTTGCGTTCGTCGTCGAGTTTGCGAAAGGTCGTGCCTGCGCGGTTCAACACCGTTTGCCAGCCATGCTCGTCGCACCATTGGGTCAGGTGCTCACGGTCAATGCCGGCGGTCTTGTAATCGTGGAAGTCATAGCTGACAGCGTGTTCATCGAGCCAGGTGCGCGCCTTTTTCATGGTGTCGCAGGCTTTGATGCCGAAAAGGTGCAACGTTTTGCTTGAAACGGTCAAGGAATCGCCCCCTTTACAGGTGCTGGAAAAAAATGGTGTCGGATTATGCCATGACCAGACGGTTTCGCGGCGCCGAGGTTGCTTCTGCTGAGGGTGCCTGCGACATAGGTGCAACGGTCATTCACAGCCTGAGCGGCTAATATGGCAGTTCAACGCTGTCGATTGTCCGGGATTTCCGCTTTATGCAAACCGCTTATACCGTCCTGATCCTGCTGATGCTGGTCAGTGTCTCGCGCCTGGTTGGACGGGTGATTCCGCTGCCGCTGCCACTGGTACAGATCGCCGCCGGTGCCTTGCTGGCCTGGCCGACCCTCGGTCTGCACGTGGCCCTTGATCCCGAACTGTTCCTGTTTCTGTTCTTGCCGCCGCTGCTGTTTTCCGATGGCTGGCGCATGCCCAAGCGTGAACTGTGGCGCTTGCGCGGCCCGGTACTCACGCTGGCGGTCGGGTTGGTGCTGTTTACCGTGGTCGGGGCCGGTTACTTCATTCACTGGTTGCTGCCGACGATTCCGCTGCCGGTGGCCTTCGCGCTGGCGGCGGTGCTGTCCCCGACCGACGCCGTGGCGGTCTCGGCGATTTCCCAGAACCGCTTGCCCACGCCGCTGATGCACATGCTGCAGGGCGAGGCGTTGATGAACGATGCGTCGGGTCTGGTGACGTTCAAATTCGCGCTGGTAGCGGCGGTCACCGGTGCGTTTTCCCTGGCCAATGCCAGCCTGACCTTCGTGCTGGTCGCGGTCGGCGGGCTGGCGGTCGGCGTGGCGCTGAGCTGGCTGGTCGGCCGGTTGCGCGCCTGGATGATCGCCCGGGGCTGGGACGATCCGGCGACCCACGTGGTGTTCATGTTGCTGCTGCCATTCGCCGCTTACGTGCTGGCCGAACGGCTTGGCGCGTCAGGCATTCTTTCGGCGGTGGCGGCGGGGATGATGCAGAGCTGGCTCGATCTGCTGCCGCGCCAGACCAGCACCCGGTTGCTCAACCGCAGCGTCTGGTCGTTGCTGGAGTTCGCCTTCAACGGTTTGATCTTTCTGCTGCTCGGCCTGCAACTGCCGGACATTATTAAAGCGGTGGTCAGCCACGAGACGTCATTGTGGCCGACCCTGTTCTATCGCTGTCTCGATGTGGTGGCGATTTTCCTGGCGCTGGTGTTGTTGCGCTTCATCTGGGTGCAGAGCATCTGGCGTCTGTCGGTGTTGCTGCGCCGCCTGCGCGGTAAGGGTGATCTGACGCAAGTACCGACCGCCCGGTCCTGCTGGCTGCTGACCGTCGGTGGCGTGCGCGGGGCGGTGACCCTGGCAGGTGTGATGTCGGTACCGATGCTGATGGGTGGCGAGGCGTTCCCCGAGCGCGATCTGCTGATCTTCATCGCCGCCGGGGTGATCCTGTTGTCGCTGGTGGCGGCCTGTATTGCGCTGCCTTTGCTGTTGCGCGGCATCGAAAAGAGCCCGGACGACAAGCGCCGCCAGGAAGTGCGCGACGCCTGGCGCAAGACGGCGGAAGCGGCGATCCATGCGCTGGAGACCGAGGAGGTCAACCCGCAGGACGCCGCGCAAGCCGCGCTGGCAGCGGAGCTCAAGGCGCGGATCATGTCCGAATACCGCCATCAACTGGAAGTCTTCAATGACTCGGCCGAAGCCCAGGCTCTGGCGTTCCAGATGGATCTGCTGGAGCGTCGTCTGCGACTCAAGGCACTGCGTGCGCAACGCCTCGAGTTGTACAGCCTCAGCCGTCAGCACCAGATTGGTGACGACGTGTTGCGTGAGGTGCTGGGCGAGCTGGACTTGAGTGAGGCGAATCTGGGGCAGGTCAAATAAGCCACTGACGCCCCTTGGATATCAGTCGACCGATGTTCGATGTCAGTGGGTGCGGTTCAGTTCAAGTTCGCCAGGCGTTGCGCCTGGCGAACTTTTGCGTTTCAAGGGTCCGGTTTATTTTGGATAAAGCAGCTTCATCAACTGTTTGTCCTTTTTGCTGATCTTGCGGTTTATCGGAACTTCCCAGTCGCCGATCGTCAGGTCGTTCGATACGGGGTGATGCATGATCGAACGCTTGTCGTAGGCAAGATAAAGCGCATCCCGCGTATCAAAGGACGCGAACAGGTTGTAGTCGACCTGTTCGCGGGTCAGCGGATTCATTTCCCGATTCTGATAAAACGCGTACACCTTGGGTTTATCCCATGGAATATTGGCTTGTGGGTGCTGATGCTCATGCATGGCGCCCAGTGCATGGCCGAACTCGTGCATTACGGTGACCTCGAAGTCGGCATGGTCCGGCGTGACGCCCAGGTTCATTGTCGGATGGTCGGGATGAATCAGAAGTGCATCGGTGCCCAGCATCGAACTGTTGTCATTGTTTCGGGTGGCGATGCGGATATCACCCTTCAGATCGTCGACGAATTCAAACTTGAGATTGATATAAGGCAGCCATTTGCTGGCTGCATTGATAATCCCTGTTTTACGAGCGGCATCGGGTGCATCCATGAACGCGATTTTCAACGTGCGACCATTGGCCCAGAGTTTCGAGTAATCGACCACGGAGCGTTTGCGGCGAGTGCCGGGTGTGGTTGGGGTGCCGGCATTCGCCGGGTTCTCGTTGATGGCGGCTGTGTAAGCAGCCTGATCGTCAGGCCACTGAATCAGTCGGCAATCCAGAAGTTCTTTCATTGTTCACTTCTTCCTTGAAGTTGAAGATCGATTTCAGGTGATGCGCAAAAGGGCGCGGCTCAAGACTAACGTCTGGCTGCGCAAAAGCGAGGTATGAAAAACGGAGGAAGTGTTGCGTGATATTTGACCGCCCGTGCCGGATTGCCCGGCACGGGCGAAACACATTACTTGTGGCGCAGGACGAAGTCGCGGATGCGCTCGGCAGCCTCGACGCATTCCGCCAGCGGCGCAACCAGCGCCATGCGTACGCGCCCGGCACCCGGATTGACGCCATCGACGTCACGGGACAGGTACGAACCCGGCACCACAGTCACGTGCTCTTCGGCAAACAGATCGCGGCAGAATGCGGCATCGTCGCCCTGCACATTCGGCCACAGGTAAAAGCTGCCATCGGGGCGTTGCACGTCCATCACCGGGCTGAGGATCGCCAGCACCGCATCGAACTTCTCGCGATACAACGCACGGTTGGCGCGTACATGCACTTCATCGTTCCACGCGGCAACGCTGGCCAGCTGGGTCTGAACCGGCATCGCGCAACCGTGGTAGGTGCGATACAGCAGGAAACCCTTGAGGATGTCGGCATCACCGGCAACAAAGCCCGAGCGCAGGCCCGGCAGGTTCGAGCGCTTGGACAGGCTGTGGAACACCACGCAACGCTTGAAATCCTTGCGACCCAGTTCGGCGCAGGCACTGAGCAGGCCCGGCGGTGGCGTCTGCTCGTCGAAGTACAGTTCGCTGTAGCACTCGTCGGCGGCGATCACGAAGTCGTATTCGTCGGCCAGGGCGATCAGCTTTTTCAGCACGTCGACCGGGATCAGCGCGCCGGTCGGGTTGCCCGGCGAGCACAGGAACAGGATCTGGCAGCGCTTCCAGATGTCCGGCGAAACCGCGTCGAAGTCCGGGTTGAAGCCGTTCTCGTCCAGGCACGGCAGGTAGTGCGGCTTGGCGCCGGCGAGGAACGCCGCGCCCTCGTAGATCTGATAGAACGGATTCGGGCTGACCACCAGCGCGTCGTCGCCACGGTTGACCACGGTCTGGGTAAAGGCGAACAGTGCTTCACGGGTGCCGTTGACCGGCAGCACGTTGCGCGCCGGGTCGATCCAGCCGCCCGGCACGTTGAAACGACGCTCGCACCAGGCGGCGATGGCTTCGCGCAGGGCCGGGATACCGAGAGTGGTCGGGTACACCGCCATCTGATCCAGATTGTTCGCCAGCGCCTCGGCGACAAAGCTTGGCGAGCGGTGCTTCGGTTCGCCGATGGACAGTGCGATCGGGCGCTTGTCCGGGTTTGGCGTGACGCTGCCGAGCAGGGCGCGGAGCTTTTCGAACGGGTAGGGCTGAAGCTGGGACAGAGCGTTGTTCATCGGTGCGGGATCTCGTGCAAAGCGATTGAAGCCGGGCGCGCAATCAAATGCTGATGCGCGACAGTTTGATATCGGGTTCCTGATTGACGCTCAGCTGTTCGACGATGGCATCCTGCAGGCGGCTGCACAGCAGCGGGTCGGACAGCGGTTGATTGTGGGCGTCGGTGATGAAGAACACGTCTTCCACCCGCTCGCCCAGGGTGGCGATCTTGGCGTTCTGCAGCGACAGGTCGAACTCGAGGAAAATCCCGCCGACCCGTGCCAGCAGGCCCGGGCGATCCGGTGCAGTGAGTTCCAGCACCGTTACCGGGCGCTGGGCGTCGTTGTGGATCGTCACCTGCGGGGCGAACGCGAAATGCTTGAGCTGGCGCGGCACCCGACGCTGGATGATCGTCGGGTAGTCGGCCGGGTTGCGCAGGGCTTCGGTCAGGCCTTCGCGAATCTGTTTGACCCGGACCGGATTGTCGCCGATCGAGTCGCCATCGGTATCGAGCACGATGTAGGTGTCGAGGGTGAACTGACTGCTGGACGTGATGACCCGGGCGTCGTGAATGTTCAGGTTGAGCTGGTCCATCGCGGCCACGGTCACGGCGAAGAAGTCGTGCTGATCCGGCGCATAGATGAAGATCTGCGTGCCGCCCTCGAATTCGCGCTGGGTCGTTTCCTTGATCAGCACCAGCGGACCGCCGTCGGCCGGTTGCTGGAGGATGGCGTCGGTGTGCCAGGCCACATCGCCGGCGGTGTGACGCAGGAAGTAGTCGTCGCCCAGTTGCGCCCACAATTGCTCGACGTCGTCGGGATCGGTGCCGCCGCGTACCAGGATGTCCAGCGCTGCGCTCTGGGTCTGGCGGATCTGCTCTTCGCGATCCACCGGATTCTCCAGCCCACGGCGCAGGGCGCGCTTGGTTTCGGTGTAGAGCTGGCGCAACAGGCTGGCACGCCAGGAATTCCACAGGGTCGGGTTGGTCGCGTTGATGTCGGCCACGGTCAGCACGTACAGGTAGTCCAGGCGAGTTTCGTCACCGACCGCCAGCGCGAAGTCATGGATCACCTGCGGATCGGACAAGTCTTTGCGCTGGGCGGTGGTCGACATCACCAAGTGGTTCTGCACCAGCCAGACGATCAGGCGGCTGTCCCACACCGGCAGCTGGTGGCGCTGGCAGAACGCCTCGGCATCCACTGCGCCGATATCCGAGTGGTCGCCGTGCCGGCCCTTGCCGATGTCGTGATACAGACCCGCCATGTAGATCAGTTCGGGTTTCGGCAATTTGGCCATGAGCTTGGCGGCCAGCGGGAATTTTTCCGACACCTGTGAGTACTGCAGTTTGCGCAGGTGTTTGATCAGGTTCAGCGTGTGCGCATCGACCGTATAGATGTGGAACAGGTCGTGCTGCATCTGCCCGACGATAAAGCCGAACTCCGGCAGATAACGCCCGAGAATGCCGTAACGGTTCATCCGCCGCAGGTTGCGGTGGATGCCGATCTTGCATTTGAACAGCTCGATGAATAGGCTGGTGTTGCGGATGTCGTTGCGGAAGTTGTCGTCGATCAGGTGACGGTTTTCCCGCAACAGGCGAATGGTGTCGGCGCGTACGCCTTTGATCTCCGGCTGCTGGGCCATCAGCACGAAGATCTCGAGCATGGCGAACGGCGTGCGGCGGAATACGTTGTCGTTGCGTGCCTCGATGTAGCCGTCGTGCAGCTGGAAGCGCGAGTTGATCGGCTGCGGCGGCGCTTCGTCTTCCGGCGCGAGGATGACTTCCTCGAAGTGCTGGATGATCAGGTCGCTGAGCTGGGCGATGCTCATCACAACGCGGAAGTACTGCTGCATGAAGTTTTCGACGGCCTGTTTGGCGTCGTCGCCTTCAAAACCCAGCAGCCCGGCAATGGTGCGCTGGTGATCGAACAGCAGGCGGTCTTCGGCGCGACCGGCGAGCATGTGCAGGGCGTAACGCACCTTCCAGAGGAATTCCTGAGAGGACGCGAGCAAGGCGTTTTCACTTTCGACCAGAAACCCTTCACCGGCCAGGGCGCGCAGGTTCAGGGTGCCGTACTGACGGCGGGCCACCCACAGAATCGTCTGAATATCCCGTAGTCCACCGGGCGAGCCTTTGACGTTGGGTTCCAGGTTGTATTCGGTGTCGTTGTACTTGTGGTGGCGAGCCTTCTGCTCGGCGCGCTTGGCCAGGAAGAAATCCTTGCTCGGCCACATGTGCGCAGTGCTGGTGACATCGAGCATGCGCTGGCGCAGGCGCTCGGGGCCACAGATGGTGCGGCTTTCCATCAGGTTGGTGACCACCGTCAGGTCGGCGCGGGCCTCTTCGGCGCACTCGTCGACCGAGCGAACGCTCTGACCGACTTCCAGGCCGATGTCCCACAGCAGCGTCAGAAAGCGCTCGATGGAATCGCGGAAGATTTCGTGGTCGGCGCTGTCCAGCAGGATCAGCAGATCGATGTCGGAGTACGGGTGCAACTCACCGCGACCATAGCCGCCGACCGCGACCAGCGCGATGTCGGCGTCTTCGCTCCAGTCGAACTGGTCCCAGGCCTTTTGCAGAATGTTGTCGACGAACCACGCCCGATCTTCGATCAGTCGCCGGATATCGCGGCCGGCGCGAAAACGTGCATCGAGCACTTCGCGGGCCTGGCGGATCGCCTTCTTGAATGCCGCGATGGGACTCGCTTTCAGGGCCAGTTCAGCCTGGAACTGACCGCGGTCGAAGAGTTCGGGATCCACCTGCGGCATCGATTGGCTTTCCTTCTATAGGCTGGGAACGGTGTCTGGATCAGGCCGAGATGCGCGGGATGGTGTCGTCGCTGCGCAGGGTGAAGATTTCGTAGCCGGTGTCGGTAACAAGCAAAGTGTGTTCCCACTGCGCCGACAGCTTGCGATCCTTGGTGATCGCGGTCCAGCCGTCGCCCAGTACTTTGGTGTCGGCCTTGCCCTGGTTGATCATCGGCTCGATGGTGAAAGTCATGCCGGCCTTCAGTTCCATGCCGGTGCCGGCACGGCCGTAGTGCAGGATCTGCGGTTCTTCATGGAACACCTTGCCGATGCCGTGACCACAGAATTCACGCACCACCGAGAAGCCGTTCTTTTCCGCGTGCTTCTGGATGATTTCGCCGATGTCGCCGAGGCGGCAGCCGGGTTTGACGATTTCGATCGCCTTGTACATGCATTCCTGGGTGACCTGGGACAGACGCTCGGCCCAGACCGGCACGGTGCCGACGTGGAACATGCGGCTGGTGTCGCCGTGGTAACCGTCTTTAATCACGGTGACGTCGATGTTCAGGGTGTCGCCGTTTTTCAACGGTTTGTCGTTCGGGATGCCGTGGCAGACCACGTGGTTGATCGAGGTGCAGATCGACTTCGGGTAGCCCTTGTAGTTGAGCGGGGCAGGAATGGCCTGCTGCACGTTGACGATATAGTCGTGGCAGATCTGGTTCAGCTCATCGGTGGTCACGCCCGGCTTGACGTGCTCGGCAATCATTTCCAGCACATCGGCGGCCAGTTTGCCGGCGACACGCATGCCAGCGATGTCCTCGGGGGTTTTGAGGGTGACGGTCATACAGGCTCTCTCTGCGCTCGGCGGCGCTTGCTGATACGAACAGGGGCGCGGCTGCTGATATTGCGGCCCCGAAAAACGCGATTCTAACAGACCGAAGGCGCAAATCTGCGCCTGCGTGCATCGCTTCTCTCTATACAATGCGGCGCATTGTCCCGATTCCAAGGGGCTGGCGTGCATGTCGCTGACGGGATTGCAGATTCCGGGTTCCGTTTGCGCCGTCCCTGTGGTATAAAATGCGCCGCTTTCCGGGGATAGCCCCGAGAGCATTAACCCACACACGTGTCGACACGATGGCCTGGGTGCCTTTGATCCTCGGATCAATGGTTGGTCATTGGGATACGTGGAGGCCCAACCCGACTTATCAAGGAACTATCATGTCCCAAGTCAACATGCGCGATATGCTGAAGGCCGGTGTGCACTTCGGTCACCAAACCCGTTACTGGAATCCGAAAATGGGCAAGTACATTTTCGGCGCGCGTAACAAGATTCACATCATCAACCTTGAAAAAACCCTGCCAATGTTCAACGAAGCTCTGACTTTCGTAGAGCGTCTGGCCCAGGGCAAAAACAAGATTCTGTTCGTCGGCACCAAGCGTTCCGCTGGCAAGATCGTTGCTGAAGAAGCAGCACGTTGCGGCTCGCCGTACGTCGATCACCGCTGGTTGGGCGGCATGCTGACCAACTTCAAGACCATCCGTGCTTCCATCAAGCGTCTGCGTGACCTTGAAGTACAAGCCGAAGACGGTACTTTCGCCAAGCTGACCAAGAAAGAAGCGCTGATGCGCACTCGCGATCTTGAGAAGCTGGACCGCTCCCTGGGCGGCATCAAGGACATGGGCGGTCTGCCAGACGCACTGTTCGTGATCGACGTTGACCACGAGCGCATCGCGATCACCGAAGCCAACAAGCTGGGCATCCCGGTCATCGGCGTTGTCGATACCAACAGCAGCCCTGAAGGCGTTGACTACATCATCCCAGGCAACGATGACGCAATCCGCGCTATCCAGCTGTACATGGGTTCGATGGCTGACGCAGTAATCCGCGGTCGCAACAACGTTGCTGGCGGTACTGTAGAATTCGCAGCTGAAGAAACTCAGGCTGCAGCTGAGTAATTGACGCCCTGGCGTTGACTCAGTAAGCAAAAAGGGGGCTTGGCCCCCTTTTTGCCACCTCGAAAACCATTTGTCGGCAGCGCAGCTACAGCATCTGTAACGTGCAGCGGCTACAAGGTGGTTCGGGAAGAATTGAACGCCCGTTCGATCGGGTGGAATGGTTGAAAACCTATCCAAGAGGAATTTGAAAATGGCAGCAATTACTGCAGCGTTGGTCAAAGAACTGCGCGAGCGTACCGGCGAAGGCATGATGGATTGCAAGAAAGCCCTGGAAAAGGCTGGCGGCGACATCGAAAAAGCCATTGATGACATGCGTGCTTCGGGCGCGATCAAGGCTGCCAAGAAAGCCGGCAACGTTGCCGCTGAAGGCGCTATCGCCGTCAAGGCTGACGGCAAGTCCGCCGTTCTGCTGGAAGTGAACTCGCAGACCGACTTCCTGGCCCTGCAGGACGACTTCAAGAACTTCGTCAGCGAAAGCCTTGAAGAAGCGTTCGCTCAGAAGCTGACTGACGCGGCTCCGCTGATCGCTTCGCGCGAAGCTGCTCGTGAAGCCCTGGTTGCCAAGTGTGGCGAAAACGTCAACATCCGTCGTCTGGCGCGTGTTGAGGGTGACGTTGTAGGTGCTTACCTGCACGGCAACAAGATTGGTGCAGTGGTTGTTCTGAACGGCGGCGACGTCGACCTGGCCAAGAATATCGCCATGCACGTTGCAGCTTCGAACCCAGAGTTCCTGGACGCGTCGGAAATCTCCGCCGAGGCCATCGAGCGCGAGAAGAACGTATTCCTGCAACTGAATGCCGACAAGATCGCTGGCAAGCCGGAAAACATCGTTGAGAACATGATCAACGGTCGTATTACCAAGTTCAAAGCCGAAGCCTCGCTGAAAGAGCAAGCTTTCGTCATGAACCCGGAAGTCAAGGTTGGTGAGCTGGCCAAGAAAGCCGGTGCTGAAATCGTTTCCTTCACTTACTTCAAAGTAGGCGAAGGCATCGAGAAGCCGGTTGATGACTTCGCTGCCGAAGTTGCCGCTCAAGTGGCTGCCGCCAAGCAGTAAGACGGTTTTTCAACTGTCGCCCGAAAGAGGCTGCCCGCTCACGCGCGCAGCCTCTTTTCAGATAGGGTTACCAATTTTTATTGGTTTCCCCTTGGAACTGACTTACAAAGCCATGTTCCGATGGCGCTGAAGCAGCGCCAAGCTAGAGTGAACGCCAGCTGTAAACAGCTCGCAAAGAATTTTTAAAATACGCCGCAGGAGAGATTCGCAATGGCTCAGCAGGGCAGTGGTTATCAGGCTCGCTATAAACGCATTCTACTCAAGCTTAGCGGCGAGGCCCTGATGGGCTCGGAAGAGTTCGGGATCGATCCGAAAGTGCTGGATCGCATGGCACTGGAGGTCGGCCAGCTGGTCGGCATCGGCGTTCAGGTCGGTCTGGTGATCGGCGGTGGCAACCTGTTCCGCGGTGAAGCGCTGAGCAAGGCCGGCATGGACCGGGTCACGGGCGACCACATGGGCATGCTGGCCACTGTGATGAACGCTCTGGCCATGCGCGACGCGCTGGAACGTGCCAATATCTCGGCCATCGTGATGTCGGCCATCTCCATGGTCGGTGTGACCGATCACTATGACCGTCGCAAGGCCATGCGCCACCTGAACTCAAAAGACGTAGTGATTTTCGCGGCCGGTACCGGCAATCCGTTCTTTACCACGGATTCGGCAGCCTGCCTGCGCGCCATTGAAATCGACGCAGACGTCGTGCTCAAGGCGACCAAGGTCGATGGCGTGTACACCGCTGATCCGTTCAAAGACCCGCATGCCGAGAAGTTCGATCATCTGACATACGATGAAGTACTGGATCGCAAGCTGGGTGTAATGGATCTGACGGCTATCTGCCTGTGCCGCGATCACAAGATGCCGCTGCGGGTATTCAACATGAACAAGCCGGGCGCCCTGCTGAACATCGTGCATGGTGGCGCTGAAGGCACTCTGATCGAGGAAGTCCAACAATGATCAACGAAATCAAGAAAGACGCCCAGGCGCGCATGCACAAGTCGCTGGAGTCGCTGAACCACGCATTCGGTCAGATCCGTACCGGCAAGGCCCACCCAAGCATTCTGGGAAGCGTGATGGTGCCTTATTACGGTTCGGATACTCCGTTGAGCGGTGTTGCAAGTGTCACCGTGAAAGACAACCAGACCCTGCAGGTCGTGCCGTTCGAGCGCAACATGCTCGGCGCAATCGACAAGGCCATTGGCAGCGCCGGTCTGAACCTGAATCCGACCAACCTGGGTGAGCTGCTGCTGATCAAGATGGCGCCACTGACCGAGGAAACCCGCAAGGGCTTCACCAAGCAGGCGCGTGCCGCTGCCGAAGACGCTCGCGTTGCGGTACGCAACATTCGTCGCGACGCCATGGGAGAGCTGAAAAAACTGTCCAAGGACAAGGAGATCAGCGAGGACGAAGAGCGTCGTGCAAGTGCCGAGATCGACAAGCTGATCAAGGACTTCGAAGCTCAGATCACCAAGGCGACTGACGAAAAAGAAAAAGACCTGATGGCCGTTTAAGGGTCGAGTTTTTAATGGACAAGACCAAGCAGACTGCGCCGTCCGCGGTGCCGCGCCATGTCGCGATCATCATGGATGGCAATAATCGCTGGGCAAAAAAACGCTTTATGCCGGGTGTTGCCGGGCATAAAGCGGGCGTGGATGCTGTGCGGGCGGTGATCGAGGTGTGTGCCGAGGCCAAGGTCGAGGTGCTCACCCTGTTCGCCTTTTCCAGTGAAAACTGGCAGCGCCCGGCCGATGAGGTCAGCGCCTTGATGGATCTGTTCTTCAAGGCGCTGCGTCGTGAGGCCAAGCGCCTGAACGACAACAACATCAGCCTGCGCATTATCGGTGACCGAACGCGATTCCATCCGGAGCTTCAGGCCGCCATGCGTGAAGCGGAAGCGATGACTGCCGGTGCCAACCGATTCATTCTGCAGATCGCCGCCAACTACGGCGGTCAGTGGGATATCGCGCAAGCGGCGCAGCGTCTGGCGCGTGAGGTTCAGGCCGGTCATCTGCGGCCGGAAGACATCACGCCGGATCTGCTGCAGACCTGTCTGGTCACCGGTGATCTGCCGTTGCCAGACTTGTGCATTCGCACTGGCGGCGAGCACCGCATCAGCAACTTCCTCTTGTGGCAGCTGGCATACGCCGAGTTGTATTTCTCCGACCTGTTCTGGCCGGACTTCAAACACGAAGCCATGCGCAATGCGCTGGCCGATTTCGCTTCGCGCCAGCGTCGTTTCGGTAAAACGAGCGAGCAGGTCGAAGCTGGAGCCCGGGTTTAATGCTTAAACAACGCATCATCACTGCACTGATTCTGCTGCCGATCGCTCTGGGCGGATTTTTCCTGCTCGAAGGCTCCGGTTTTGCCCTGTTCATCGGTCTGGTCGTGAGCCTGGGCGCCTGGGAATGGGCGCGCCTGGCCGGCTTCACTGCGCAGGCATTTCGTGTCGGCTACGCCGCGGTGGTCGCGCTGATGCTGTTCGTCATGTACATCCTGCCGGGGCTGGCGCCATGGGTGCTGGGCGCTTCGGTGATCTGGTGGGCACTGGCAACATGGCTGGTGCTGACGTACCCGCGTTCCAGCGAGCGCTGGTCCAGTGCCGCCAGCAAACTGGTGATCGGATTGCTGATTCTGTTGCCCGCCTGGCAAGGGCTGGTGCAGATCAAGCAATACCCGCTCGGCAACTGGCTGATCATGGCTGTGATGGTGCTGGTCTGGGGCGCTGACATCGGGGCGTATTTCTCCGGTCGCGCGTTCGGCAAGCGCAAGCTGGCGCCACAAGTCAGTCCCGGCAAAAGCTGGGAGGGCGTGTATGGCGGTCTGGCGCTGAGTCTGGTCATCACCACCCTGGTCGCGCTGTTCCGTGACTGGACGGTAGCGCAACTGTTCAAGGGCTTGATCGGTGCTGCGGTGATTGTCTTCATCTCGGTGGTGGGCGACCTCACCGAAAGCATGTTCAAGCGTCAGTCCGGCATCAAGGACAGCAGCAATCTGCTGCCTGGCCATGGTGGCGTGCTGGACCGCATCGACAGTCTGACGGCGGCGATACCGGTGTTCGCGGTGCTGTTGTGGATGGCGGCGTCGTGAGTCGCCCGCAGCAGATTACCGTCCTGGGTGCGACCGGTTCGATCGGTCTGAGCACCCTGGATGTCATCGCCCGGCATCCGGAGCGTTATCAGGCTTTCGCCCTGAGCGGTTTTACCCGCCTGAGCGAACTGTTTGCCCTGTGTGTTCGCCATCTCCCGAAATATGCAGTAGTACCGGAAGCCAGCGCTGCTCGTAATCTTCAGGACGATTTGCGTGCGGCGGGCCTGTCGACGCAGGTGCTGGTCGGTGAGGAAGGCCTGTGTCAGGTCGCTGCCGCGCCGGAAGTGGATGCCGTCATGGCCGCCATCGTCGGTGCTGCCGGTCTGCGCCCGACTCTGGCGGCTGTCGAGGCAGGCAAGAAAATTCTTCTGGCCAACAAGGAAGCGCTGGTCATGTCCGGCGCCTTGTTCATGCAGGCGGTGCGCAAAAGCGGTTCCGTCCTGTTGCCGATCGACAGTGAGCACAACGCGATTTTTCAGTGCATGCCGCAGGACTTTGCTCGCGGGCTGAGTAACGTTGGAGTCCGTCGGATTTTGCTGACGGCCTCTGGTGGTCCTTTCCGGCAGACGCCGATGGCCGAGCTGGCGCATGTTTCACCCGATCAGGCGTGTGCGCACCCGAACTGGTCGATGGGGCGCAAGATCTCGGTGGACTCGGCCAGCATGATGAACAAAGGGCTCGAGTTGATCGAGGCCTGCTGGTTGTTCGATGCCAAGCCTTCGCAAGTCGAGGTGGTGATTCATCCGCAGAGCGTGATTCATTCGCTGGTCGATTATGTGGACGGTTCGGTGTTGGCGCAGTTGGGTAACCCCGATATGCGCACTCCGATTGCCAACGCCCTGGCCTGGCCTGAGCGTATTGATTCGGGCGTGGCGCCGCTGGATCTGTTCGCTGTTGCCCGCCTGGATTTCGAAGCTCCCGACGAAGAGCGCTTTCCGTGCCTGCGTCTGGCGCGCCAGGCTGCCGAGGCTGGAAACAGCGCCCCGGCCATGCTCAATGCGGCGAATGAAGTGGCGGTTGCCGCGTTTCTCGACGGACGGGTTCGCTATCTGGAAATCGCGAGTATCATCGAGGAAGTCTTGAATCTCGAGCCGGTAGTGGCGTTGAACGATCTCGATGCGGTGTTTACCGCTGACGCGACTGCCAGGGCATTGGCCGGGCAGTGGTTGAAGCGTCACGACCGATAGGTCTTGCAACACATGGCTTCACGCGGCACTGGACAGGATTGCGGAGAAAGTAGATGAGCGCGCTCTATATGATTGCCGGCACCCTGATCGCTCTGGGTGTGCTGGTCACCTTTCACGAATTCGGCCATTTCTGGGTCGCGCGTCGCTGTGGCGTCAAGGTTCTGCGTTTTTCCGTGGGTTTCGGCATGCCGCTGTTGCGCTGGCATGACAAGCAGGGCACCGAATTTGTGGTTGCGGCCATTCCGCTGGGTGGCTACGTCAAGATGCTCGATGAGCGCGAAGGCGAAGTGCCGGCCGATCAGCTTCATCAGTCATTCAATCGCAAGTCTGTTCGTCAGCGCATCGCCATTGTTGCGGCCGGCCCTGTGGCCAACTTTCTACTCGCGCTGGTGTTCTTCTGGGTGCTGGCCATGCTCGGCAGCGAACAGATTCGCCCGGTCATCGGTTCGGTGGAGCCGGGCAGCATCGCCGCAACGGCCGGGCTGAGCGCGGGACAGGAAATCGTCGCGATCGACGGTGAACCAACCTCGGGCTGGGCTGCAGTCAACCTGCAATTGGTGCGCCGACTGGGGGAGAGCGGTTCTCTGCAATTGCTGGTGCGCGATCAGGGTTCCACGGCGGATTCGCCTCGGGTGCTGGCACTTGATAAATGGCTCAAGGGGGCTGATGAGCCGGATCCTATTCGCTCCCTCGGTATTCGCCCTTGGCGCCCGGCCCTGCCGCCGGTGCTGGCCGAACTCGATCCGAAAGGCCCGGCCCAGGCGGCCGGACTGAAAACCGGTGATCGTCTGCTGACGCTCGATGGCAAGGCGCTGGATGACTGGCAACAGGTGGTCGACACCGTTCGTACGCGTCCTGATACCAAAATCGTGCTGCGCGTAGAGCGTGACGGTGTTCAAATCGACGTCCCTGTGACACTGGCCGCGCGTGGAGATAAAAAGTCGCCAAGCGGTTACCTGGGGGCAGGTGTGAAGGCAGTCGACTGGCCGCCGGAGATGATCCGCGAGGTCAGTTACGGGCCTTTGGCAGCGATTGGCGAGGGTGCCCGTCGTACCTGGACCATGAGCGTCCTGACGCTGGATTCACTGAAGAAAATGCTCTTCGGCGAGCTCTCGGTAAAAAACTTGAGTGGACCGATAACCATTGCTAAAGTGGCGGGCGCTTCTGCCCAGTCGGGCGTCGCTGATTTCCTGAATTTCCTTGCTTATCTGAGTATTAGCCTGGGGGTTCTGAATTTGCTGCCCATTCCTGTACTGGATGGGGGGCATTTGTTGTTTTATCTGATCGAGTGGGCGCGTGGTCGTCCCTTGTCGGATCGGGTGCAAGGTTGGGGGATACAGATCGGTATCAGCTTGGTGGTCGGAGTGATGTTGCTTGCTCTGGTCAACGATCTGGGTCGACTGTAACGCTTCGCTGAATTGCGAATCTGCCGCATTTTGCGGCAGTTTGTTTATTGCCAGTTGGAATAAGAAAGGACTTCATGAAACGTCTGCTGCTAACTGCGGTTCTCACCGTATTGATGATCGCCGAAGTTCACGCCGAGTCCTTCACTATCTCTGATATTCGCGTCAATGGCCTCCAGCGGGTCTCCGCGGGTAGCGTCTTTGGTGCCTTGCCGTTGAACGTCGGCGAGCAGGCGGATGATCGTCGCCTGGTGGAATCCACTCGTGCGTTGTTCAAAACCGGTTTCTTTCAAGATATCCAGCTGGGCCGCGAAGGCAACGTTCTGGTGATCACTGTCGTCGAGCGTCCCTCGGTCGCCAGTATCGAGATCGAAGGCAACAAGGCGATCTCCACCGAAGACCTGATGAAGGGCCTCAAACAATCCGGTCTGGCCGAAGGCGAAATCTTCCAGCGCGCGACCCTCGAAGGTGTTCGTAACGAGCTGCAACGTCAATATGTTGCGCAAGGTCGTTACTCGGCGACCGTCGATACAGAAGTGGTCTCGCAGCCGCGCAACCGTGTCGGTCTGAAAGTGAAGATCAACGAAGGCACCGTCGCAGCCATTCAGCACATCAATGTGGTAGGCAACACGGTTTTCCCCGAGGAAGACCTGACCGACCTGTTCGAACTGAAAACCACCAACTGGCTGTCGTTCTTCAAGAACGACGACAAGTACGCCCGTGAAAAGCTGTCCGGTGACCTGGAGCGTCTGCGCTCCTACTACCTGGACCGCGGCTATATCAACATGGATATCGCTTCGACCCAGGTGTCGATCACCCCGGACAAGAAGCACGTCTACATCACCGTCAACATTAACGAAGGCGAAAAGTACACCGTTCGTGACGTCAAACTCAGCGGTGACCTGAAAGTCCCTGAAGACCAGGTCAAGTCGCTCTTGCTGGTGCAGAAAGGTCAGGTGTTCTCGCGCAAGCTGATGACCACCACGTCCGAACTGATCACCCGTCGTCTGGGTAACGAGGGTTACACCTTCGCCAACGTCAACGGCGTGCCACAACCGCACGATGAAGATCACACCGTCGATATCCTGTTTGCTGTCGATCCGGGCAAGCGTGCCTACGTCAACCGCATCAATTTCCGTGGCAATACCAAGTCCGAGGACGAGGTGCTGCGTCGTGAAATGCGTCAGATGGAAGGTGGCTGGGCTTCGACCTACCTGATCGACCAGTCCAAGACTCGTCTGGAGCGTCTGGGCTTCTTTAAAGAAGTCAACGTTGAGACCCCGGCCGTGCCAGGTGTCGACGACCAGGTTGACGTGAACTACAGCGTTGAAGAACAGGCTTCCGGTTCGATCACCGCCAGCGTCGGTTTCGCCCAGAGCGCCGGTCTGATCCTCGGTGGTTCGATCACCCAGAACAACTTCCTCGGTACTGGTAACCGTGTGAGCGTGGGCCTGACCCGCAGCGAATACCAGAGCCGCTACAACTTCGGCTACGTTGACCCCTACTGGACCGCCGATGGCGTGAGCCTGGGTTACAACGCGTTCTACCGCACCACCGACTACAAAGACCTCGACGTCGACGTAGCGAGCTATGCGGTAGACAGCCTGGGTGCCGGCGTGAACGTGGGCTACCCGATCAGCGAGACTTCGCGTCTGACCTTCGGTCTGTCCGCTCAGCAGGACGAGATCAAGACGGGTACCTACACCGTTGACGAGATTTTCGACTTCGTTAACAAGGAAGGCGACAAGTACCTGAACTTCAAGGCTTCGGCCGGCTGGTCCGAATCCACCTTGAACAAGGGTGTACTGCCGACCCGCGGTCGTTCCCAGAGCCTGACGCTGGAAACCACCATTCCAGGCAGCGATCTGTCGTTCTACAAACTTGATTACCGTGGCCAGCTGTTCCAGCCGATCAGCGAAAACTACACCCTGCGTCTACACACCGAACTGGGTTATGGCGACGGTTACGGTTCGACCGACGGCTTGCCGTTCTATGAAAACTACTATGCTGGTGGTTTCAACTCGGTCCGTGGTTTCAAAGACAGCACCCTTGGCCCGCGAAGCACGCCAAGTACGGGTAGTAACCCAGGCACCCTGAGAGACCCGGACCAGGATCCGCTGCCGTTCGGTGGTAACGTCCTGATCCAGGGCGGTGTTGAAGTTCTGTTCCCGCTGCCGTTCGTCAAGGATCAGCGTTCCCTGCGTACTTCGGTATTCTGGGATGTCGGTAACGTATTCGACTCCAAGTGTTCCGATACTACGAACGCCAACGGTACGAAATCGAACACCCAATGCAACGACATCAGTCTGAGCAACATGGCCAGTTCCGTCGGTGTCGGCGTAACCTGGGTCACCGCACTGGGCCCGCTGAGTTTTGCGCTGGCGATGCCGATCAAGAAACCGGATGACGCTGAAACTCAAGTGTTCCAATTCTCCCTCGGCCAGACGTTCTAAGCGTCTGACCCAAGACAACGACAATGGATTTTGTAGGAGTGCATCGTGCGTAAGTTGACTCAATTGGTTCTTCTGGCCTCCGTACTGGTGGCAGGTCCGGCATTTGCCGACATGAAAATCGCTGTTCTGAACTATCAGATGGCTCTGCTGGAATCTGACGCGGCCAAGAAATACGCCGTGGACGCCGAGAAGAAGTTCGGCCCGCAACTGACCAAGCTCAAGACCCTGGAGAGCAGCGCCAAGGGCATTCAGGACCGTCTGATGGCCGGTGGCGACAAGATGCAGCAAGGCGAGCGCGAGCGTCTGGAGCTCGAGTTCAAGCAAAAGGCCCGTGACTTCCAGTTCCAATCCAAGGAACTGAACGAAGCCAAGGCTGTTGCCGACCGCGAAATGCTCAAGCAACTGAAGCCGAAACTGGATAGCGCAGTGGAAGAAGTTATCAAGAAAGGTGGTTTTGACCTGGTGTTCGAGCGTGGCGCAGTCATCGATGTCAAACCTCAGTACGACATCACGCGCCAGGTTATCGAGCGCATGAATCAGCTGAAGTAACCCATGACCGTGACCATCAAGCTCGGCCAGTTGGCCGAGCTCCTCGGCGCTACCCTGAGTGGCGACCCCGAGAAGCAAATTACTGGGCTAGCCACCTTGCAGGAGGCTGGCCCAGCTCAGTTGAGCTTTCTGGCAAACCCTCAATACCGTAAATACCTGGCTAACTCGCAAGCCGCGGCCCTGTTGCTCAAGGCTGCCGACGCCGAAAGTTATGCCGGTGATGCGCTGGTGGTGCCGGATCCTTATCTGGCTTACGCACGCATTTCCCATTTGTTCGATCCGAAGCCCAAGGCAACTGCCGGCGTTCACTCGACGGCGGTGATTGCCGAGGATGCCGTGGTCGATCCGAGCGCCAGTATCGGTCCCTTCGTGGTGATCGAGTCCGGTGCGCGAATCGGCGCAGACGTAACGCTCGGTGCGCATTGCGTCGTCGGTGCCCGAAGCGAAATCGGTGAGGGCGGCTGGCTGGCACCCCGGGTCACGCTGTATCACGACGTACGCATCGGCAAACGTGTGGTGATTCAGTCCGGTGCCGTGCTTGGCGGTGAAGGCTTCGGCTTTGCTAACGAGAAGGGCATCTGGCAGAAAATCGCCCAGATCGGTGGCGTGACCATCGGCGACGATGTGGAGATCGGCGTGAATACCGCCATCGACCGCGGCGCACTGGCCGATACCGTGATCGGCAATGGCGTGAAGCTAGACAACCAGATTCAGATCGCCCACAACGTGCAGGTCGGTGACCACACCGCCATGGCCGCGTGCGTGGGGATTTCCGGCAGCACCAAGATCGGCAAGCACTGCATGCTCGCCGGGGGGGTTGGCCTGGTAGGGCACATCGATATTTGCGACAACGTATTCCTGACCGGAATGACCATGGTGACCCACTCGATTACCGAGCCGGGCGCCTACTCTTCCGGCACAGCTATGCAACCTGCGGCCGAATGGCGCAAAAGCGCGGCCCGTATTCGTCAGCTCGATGACATCGCGCGACGTTTGAAACAGCTGGAAAAGCGGTCCGGGGAAGTGACCCCTGACGGTAATGCTTCATCTGAAGGCTGATACCATTTCCATATCAAGTGTGCACAGCCTCTGGACTGCCTCCTTGATTTGCTAGAGGAGTGCGCGTCAGTCGCGCTCCCAATCTTTACATAGGCTTCCCCCCGAAATGATGGACATCAACGAGATTCGCGAATACCTGCCTCACCGTTACCCGTTCCTGCTGGTGGACCGGGTAGTGGAGCTGGATACGGAAGGCAAGCGCATTCGCGCCTACAAGAATGTCAGCATCAACGAACCGTTCTTCAATGGTCACTTCCCTGCGCACCCGATCATGCCGGGCGTGCTGATCATCGAAGCCATGGCTCAGGCTGCCGGGATCCTTGGTTTCAAGATGCTTGACGTGAAACCCGCCGACGGCACCCTCTACTACTTCGTCGGTTCCGACAAACTGCGCTTCCGCCAGCCAGTGCTGCCGGGCGATCAGTTGATCCTCGAAGCCAAGTTCATCAGTTGCAAGCGTCAGATCTGGAAGTTCGAATGCCAGGCTTCGGTCGATGGCAAGCCGGTCTGCTCGGCTGAAATCATCTGTGCGGAACGCAAGCTATGAGTTTGATTGACCCTCGCGCAATCATCGATCCGTCGGCCGTCCTGGCTGATGGCGTCGAGGTCGGCCCGTGGTCGATCATCGGTGCAGGTGTGGAAATCGGCGAGGGAACGGTCATCGGGCCACACGTGATCCTCAAAGGTCCGACCCGTATCGGCAAGCACAACCGCATCTACCAGTTTTCCTCGGTAGGCGAAGACACGCCGGACCTGAAATACAAGGGCGAAGAAACCCGCCTGGTGATTGGTGACCACAACGTCATCCGCGAAGGCGTGACGATTCACCGTGGCACCGTTCAGGATCGGTCCGAAACGACCCTGGGCGATCACAACCTGATCATGGCCTATGCCCACATCGGCCATGACAGCGTCATCGGCAATCACTGCATCCTGGTCAACAACACCGCGCTGGCCGGCCATGTGCACGTCGCTGACTGGGCGATTCTGTCCGGTTTCACCCTGGTGCATCAGTATTGCCATATCGGCGCCCACAGCTTTTCCGGCATGGGCACTGCGATCGGCAAGGATGTACCAGCGTTCGTCACCGTATTTGGCAACCCGGCCGAAGCGCGCAGCATGAACTTCGAGGGCATGCGCCGTCGCGGTTTCAGCGAAGACGCCATTCACGCTCTGCGCCGCGCGTACAAAACCGTGTATCGCCAGGGTCTGACAGTCGAACAGGCGCTGGCCGAACTGGCCGAACCCTCTGCCCAGTTCCCGGAAGTCGCGATGTTCCGTGACTCCATCCAGTCGTCGACTCGCGGCATCACCCGCTGACCATGGCCAATCTGCGTATTGCGCTGGTGGCGGGGGAGGCTTCCGGTGACATTCTGGGCGCCGGGCTGATGCGCGCCCTCAAGGCACAGCATCCTGCGGTGGAGTTCATCGGTGTCGGCGGTCCGTTGATGCAGGCCGAGGGCCTGACCTCCTATTTTCCGATGGAGCGTTTGTCGGTCATGGGGCTGGTGGAAGTCCTGGGGCGGCTGCGTGAACTGCTCAAGCGCCGCAAGGACCTGATCGCGACGCTTATCGCTGAAAAACCGGATGTATTCATCGGCATCGATGCGCCGGACTTCAACCTCAATATCGAACTCAAGCTGCGTCAGGCCGGGATCAAGACCGTGCACTACGTCAGCCCTTCGGTGTGGGCATGGCGGCAGAAGCGGGTCCTGAAGATCCGCGAAGGCTGCGACCTGATGCTCACGCTGCTGCCATTCGAAGCCAGATTCTACGAAGAGAAGGGCGTACCGGTGCGGTTCGTCGGCCATACGCTGGCCGACACCATTCCACTGGAGGCCGATCGCAGTGCGGCGCGTGCCGAACTCGGTCTGCCGGACGGTCCGCTGGTGGCTTTGATGCCCGGCAGTCGGGGCGGCGAAGTCAGTCGTCTGGGTGCGCTGTTCCTCGATACCGCCCAACGTCTGCGTGCCATGCGTCCCGGCGTGCGTTTCGTCATACCGTGCGCCAACCCCGAGCGTCGTGCCCAACTCGAAGAGCTGCTGGCCGGTCGCGATCTGCCGGTGACCCTGCTCGATGGCAAATCCCATCTGGCCCTGGCAGCTTGCAATGCGGTACTGATCGCGTCGGGTACGGCAACCCTGGAAGCGCTGCTGTACAAACGTCCGATGGTCGTGGCCTACCGGCTTGCGCCGCTGACGTTCTGGATTCTCAAACGCATGGTCAAGAGTCCGTACGTGTCCCTGCCGAACCTGCTGGCTCAGCGATTGCTGGTCCCGGAATTGTTGCAGGATGATGCGACGGTCGAAGCGCTTGCCCAGACCCTGTCGCCTTTGATCGACGGTGGCGAAGAGCAGACTCGTGGCTTCGACGAGATCCATCGCACTCTGCGCCTGGACGCTTCCAATCAGGCGGCTGACGCCGTTCTGAACCTGATCGGGCAAACACGATGAGCAAGACAAGCATGCAGATGGG
This sequence comes from Pseudomonas sp. B26(2017), assembly GCF_002113045.1. Lineage (NCBI taxonomy): Bacteria > Pseudomonadati > Pseudomonadota > Gammaproteobacteria > Pseudomonadales > Pseudomonadaceae > Pseudomonas > Pseudomonas sp. B26(2017). The sequence goes on from NZ_NEJJ01000004.1 coordinate 143,441, forward strand.
CCTGGATTTCACCTTGGTCGCCGAAGTCGAAGAACTGGTGGCCGGTGTCGATGAAGTCGGTCGCGGCCCGTTGTGCGGTGCGGTCGTCACGGCGGCGGTGATCCTCGACCCGAACCGCCCGATTCTCGGTCTCAACGACTCGAAAAAACTCACCGAAGCCAAGCGCGAAAAGCTTTACGACGAAATCTGCGAGAAGGCTTTGAGCTGGTGCATCGCCCGCGCCGAAGTCGAAGAGATCGACGAACTGAACATCCTTCATGCCACCATGCTGGCCATGCAGCGCGCGGTCGCCGGCCTGCACATCCAGCCGAAACTGGCGATGATCGATGGCAATCGCTGCCCGAAACTGCCGATGCGTTCCGAAGCGGTGGTCAAGGGCGACAGCAAGGTCCCGGCCATCGCCGCGGCCTCGATTCTGGCCAAGGTCAGCCGCGATCGCGAGATGACGGCGTTCGAATTGATCTATCCGGGTTACGGCATCGGTGGCCACAAAGGTTACCCGACGCCCGTTCATCTGGAAGCGCTGGTGCGTTTGGGGCCGACGCCGATTCATCGGCGTTCTTTTGCCCCGGTTCGGCAGGCTTATGAAGCGCTGGAAGGCCTGACGCCGGTTTAGCGGCGAGGCTGATGTTTTATTCGAGGCCCGGTACAATCCGGGCCTTGTTGTCTCTATGTAACTGGACAGGATCACTATGCCGGCTTCATTCGTTCATCTACGCCTGCACACTGAATACTCCCTGGTCGACGGGCTGGTGCGGATCAAACCGCTGGTCAAGGCCCTGACCGGCATGGGCATGCCGGCCGTTGCGGTGACCGATCAGAACAACATGTGTTCGCTGGTCAAGTTCTATAAAAACACCATGGGCGCCGGGATCAAGCCGATCTGCGGCGCCGACCTGTGGCTGTCGAACAAGGACCCCGATGGTCCGCTGAGCCGCATCAGCCTGCTGGTCATGAATGCCCAGGGCTATCGCAACCTGACCGAGCTGATTTCCCGTGGCTTCATCGAAGGTCAGCGCAACGGCATGATCATCATCGAGCGCGAATGGGTCGCCGAGGCCAACGAAGGCCTGATCATGCTGTCCGCCGCCAAAGAGGGCGAGATCGGCATGGCCATGATCGGCGGCAATCCCGCCGAGGCCGAAACCCTGACGCGCGAATGGATGGCGGTGTTCCCGGATCGTTTTTATCTGGAAGTCCAGCGCACCAACCGTCCGAACGATGAAGAACAGCTGCACGGCGCCGTCGCCCTGGCCGACAAGCTCGGTGCTCCGCTGGTCGCCACCAACGATGTGCGGTTCATCAAGCAGGAGGATTTCGAGGCTCACGAAACCCGCGTCTGCATCGGCGAAGGCCGGGCCCTCGACGATCCGCGCCGTTCAAAGAACTACAGCGACCAGCAGTATCTGAAAAGCGCCGAGGAAATGGCCGAGCTGTTCAGCGACCTGCCGGATGCGGTGGAAAACACCGTCGAGATCGCCAAGCGCTGCAACATCGACGTGAAGCTGGGCAAGCACTTCCTGCCTGACTACCCGATCCCCGATGGCATGACCATCGACGAGTATTTCCGCAAGGTGTCGTTCGATGGTCTGGAAGAGCGCCTCAGCGTGCTGCTGCCCAAGGACACCACCGAAGATTACGAGGCCAAGCGTCAGGTCTACGTCGACCGGCTGAATTTCGAGCTGGATATCATCATTCAGATGGGGTTCCCCGGTTACTTCCTGATCGTGATGGACTTTATCCAGTGGGCCAAGAACAACGGCGTGCCGGTGGGACCGGGCCGGGGGTCGGGTGCCGGATCGCTGGTGGCCTATGTACAGAAGATCACCGACCTCGACCCGTTGGAATATGACTTGCTGTTCGAACGTTTCCTCAACCCGGAACGGGTATCGATGCCCGACTTCGACGTCGACTTCTGCATGGATGGTCGCGACCGGGTGATCGATTACGTGGCCGAAAAATACGGTCGCAACGCTGTAAGCCAGATCATCACTTTCGGTTCCATGGCGGCGAAGGCTGTGGTCCGCGACGTTGCGCGGGCCCAGGGCAAGTCGTTCGGCCTGGCGGATCGCCTGTCGAAGATGATTCCGTTCGAAGTCGGCATGACCCTGGAAAAGGCCTACGAACAGGAAGAAATCCTGCGCGACTTCATCAAGGTCGATGAAGAAGCGGCGGAAATCTGGGAAATGGCACGCAAGCTCGAAGGTGTGGTGCGTAACGTCGGTAAGCACGCCGGTGGTGTGGTGATCGCGCCGACCAAACTGACCGACTTCTCGCCGATCTATTGCGACGAGGCCGGCGACGGTCTGGTAACCCAGTTCGACAAGGACGACGTCGAGGCAGCGGGTCTGGTGAAGTTCGACTTCCTCGGCTTGCGGACCCTGACGATCATCGACTGGGCGCTCAAGACCATCAACCGCGACCGCGCCAAGGTCAACGAGCCACCGCTGGACATCGCGTTCATCCCGCTCGATGACAAGCCGACTTATCAGCTGCTGCAAAAAGCTGAAACCACCGCGGTGTTCCAGCTTGAATCCCGTGGCATGAAAGAGCTGATCAAAAAGCTCAAGCCCGACTGCCTCGAAGACCTGATCGCACTGGTGGCCCTGTTCCGTCCGGGCCCGCTGCAATCGGGCATGGTGGATGACTTCATCAACCGTAAGCACGGTCGCGCGGAACTGGCGTATCCGCACCCGGATTACCAGTACGAAGGCCTGCAACCGGTGCTGGCGCCGACGTACGGCATCATCCTGTATCAGGAACAGGTGATGCAGATCGCCCAGGTCATGGCCGGTTACACCCTCGGTGGTGCGGACATGCTGCGTCGGGCGATGGGTAAAAAGAAACCTGAGGAAATGGCCAAGCAACGCGGCGGTTTCATCGAGGGTTGCGCGAAGAACAACATCGACGCGGATCTGGCCGGTAACATTTTCGACCTGGTAGAGAAATTCGCCGGTTACGGCTTCAACAAATCCCACTCCGCCGCCTACGGTCTTGTGTCGTACCAGACTGCCTGGCTGAAGGCTCACTACCCGGCGCCGTTCATGGCTGCGGTACTGTCGGCGGATATGCACAACACCGACAAGGTCGTGACCTTGATCGAGGAAGTGCGCACGATGAAGCTGCGGCTCGACGCGCCGGACGTGAACACTTCGGAGTTCAAGTTCACGGTGAACGACGAAGGCCGAATCGTGTATGGTCTGGGCGCAATCAAAGGCGTCGGCGAAGGCCCGGTGGAGGCGATCACCGAGGCCCGTCAGGCCGGTCCGTTCAAGGATCTGTTCGACTTCTGCGCCCGGGTCGACCTCAAACGCATCAACAAGCGCACGCTGGACGGTCTGATCCGCAGCGGCGCGCTGGATCGCCTCGGTCCGTTCTTCCATGACGAGCAAAAGGCTTATCAGGCCAATATCGACCGCAATCGCGCGGTCTTGCTGGCGGCGATGGAAGAAGCCATCAAGTCGGCCGAACAGACTGCGCGCACCCGAGACAGTGGTCATGCCGACCTGTTCGGCGGGTTGTTCGTCGAGGAAGACGCAGACGTTTACGCGCTGCATCGCAAGGCCAAGGAGTTGACCCTCAAGGAACGCCTCAAGGGTGAAAAGGACACTCTTGGCCTGTACCTGACCGGCCATCCGATCGACGAATACGAAGGTGAAATCCGCCGGTTTGCCCGTCAGCGCATCATCGACCTGAAACCGGCCCGGGACACCCAGACCGTGGCGGGGATGATCATTGCCCTGCGGGTGATGAAGAACAAGAAGGGCGACAAGATGGGCTTCATCACCCTCGACGACCGCTCCGGGCGGATCGAGGCGTCGCTGTTCGCCGATGCGTTTCACTCCGCGCAATCGCTGCTTCAGACCGATGCGATGGTGGTGGTCGAAGGTGAGGTCAGCAACGATGACTTCTCCGGTGGCCTGCGGCTGCGGGTCAAGCGGGTGATGAGCATGGAAGATGCGCGCACCAACCTCGCCGAGAGTCTGCGCCTGAAGTTGCAGACCCAGGATCTTAAAGGCGATCAGCTACGCTGGTTGGGTGATTTGCTCAAGCGTCATCGCGGGGCGTGCCCGATCACCATGGAATACACCAGTCCCGATGCGAAGACCTTGCTGCAGTTTGGCGAGACCTGGCGGATCGACCCGGCGGATGCCTTGATTCAAGCCCTGCGTGACCAGTTCGGGCGAGACAACGTCTTCCTCCAATACCGTTGACCGGCAGGTGCAATCAAAGCGCCTGCCCACAACCTGAATTTTTAATCTCGACCTCAGCGCGCCTCTCCCTTAAGGTAGGGCGCGAATAGACAACCGGCCGGCCCAAGCTCATTTGGGACACGACCCAAGACGGACGCCTATGAACCCGAATTTTCTAGATTTCGAACAGCCGATCGCCGACCTGCAAGCCAAGATCGAAGAGTTGCGCTTGGTCGGTAATGACAATTCGCTGAATATCGGCGATGAGATCTCCCGCCTGCAGGACAAGAGCAAGACGCTGACCGAAGACATCTTCGGCAAGCTGACCAGCTGGCAGATCGCACGTCTGGCGCGTCACCCGAAACGTCCTTACACCCTGGACTACATCGACCACATCTTCACCGAGTTCGACGAACTGCACGGTGACCGTCACTTCTCCGACGACGCAGCCATTGTGGGCGGCGTGGCACGTCTGGAAGACCAGCCAGTGATGGTGATCGGTCACCAGAAGGGCCGTGAAGTGCGTGAAAAGGTACGCCGCAACTTCGGCATGCCGCGTCCGGAAGGCTACCGCAAGGCTTGCCGCCTGATGGAAATGGCCGAGCGTTTCAAGATGCCGATCCTGACCTTCATCGACACCCCGGGCGCCTACCCAGGGATCGACGCCGAAGAGCGCAACCAGAGCGAAGCGATCGCCTGGAACCTGCGCGTCATGGCTCGTCTGAAAACCCCGATCATCGCCACCGTGATTGGTGAAGGTGGTTCGGGCGGCGCACTGGCGATCGGCGTGTGCGACCAGTTGAACATGCTGCAGTACTCGACTTACGCGGTGATCTCGCCGGAAGGTTGCGCTTCGATTCTGTGGAAAACCGCAGAGAAGGCGCCGGATGCTGCTGAAGCGATGGGTATCACCGCCGAGCGTCTGAAAGGCCTGGGCATTGTCGACAAAGTGATCAGCGAGCCTCTGGGCGGCGCTCACCGCGACCCGGCTGCGGCCGCCGCATCGATCCGCGCCGAGCTGAGCTCGCAACTGGCGATGCTGAAGAAGTTCGACAACGAAGCGCTGCTCAAGCGTCGTTACGATCGTCTGATGAGCTACGGCCTCTGATCGAACGCCGTTTTGGCTGACAATGCAAAACACTGTGGGAGCGGGCTTGCCCGCGAATGCGATGTAACATTCAACAACTGTGTTGGCTGTTTCACCGCTTTCGCGAGCAAGCCCGCTCCCACATTTGGTTTGTGAAAAGGTAGAAAAATGGGTCAGCCCTCGATTGATTTGCCTTCCAGGCTTCTGCGCAGTCTCACGCCCTGGCTCGATGCGGCTCATTGGCGTATCGCTTTCTCGGGCGGCCTCGACTCCACCGTCCTGCTGCACCTTCTGGCAACTCTCGCCAAATCCGAATCCCTTCCGCCGCTACGCGCAATCCATGTTCATCACGGTCTTCAGGCCGCGGCCGATGCGTGGCCGGCGCATTGCCAGGCTGTCTGTGATGCCTTGGGCATTCCATTGCAGATTGTTCACGTGACTGTGCAAAAGGGCGCCAGCCTTGAGCGTGCGGCGCGGGATGCTCGTTATGCGGCATTCACTTCGGCGACTCGGATCAATGATGTCTTGATGACGGGCCAGCACCGCGACGATCAGGCCGAAACGCTGTTGTTCCGCCTGCTGCGTGGCGCCGGTGTGCGCGGGCTGTCCGGAATGCCGGCCACGCGAGCGCTGGGGCAGGGCAGTCTGGTTCGGCCGTTGCTCGACGTCACGCGTTCAGAGCTGCAAGCCTATGCACAGGACCATGGCCTGCTCTGGGTCGAGGATCCGTCGAATCAGGATCGACAGTTTTCGCGCAACTACCTGCGCCACCAGGTCATACCGCTGCTGGCTGGTCGCTGGCCTCAGGCTCACGCCAGCATGGCCCGCAGTGCGGCGCATCTGCGTGAGGCGCAAGGCTTGCTCGATGAGCTGGCGCAAATCGATCTGGCTCAAGCGAGCATGCCCGGTGGTTTCGAGTGGTCAGGATTGCCATCACTGGAGTTTGCGGCGATCGCGGGCTTGTCCGATGCCCGTCAGCGAAACGCTCTCAGTCACTGGCTTGAGCCGCTGACCCGACTGCCGGATACCGACCATTGGTCGGGTTGGATCGACCTGCGCGATGCCGGTAACGATGCCGCTCCGGTGTGGCGTCTGGCGGATGGCGAGCTACACCGAAGCGTCGGTCGTCTGTGGTGGCTCAGCGGGCAATGGTTGCGTACGCCGGTGGTCAGCGGCAGCTGGCACGACCTGTCGTCAGCGCTACGCTTGCCCCATAACGGGCGTGTCACGTTCATCGGCCAGACTCCCGTGGGGCCGCTGCAAATCCGCTACCGTCAGGGCGGCGAGGTGATGGATCTGGCAGGGCGCGGTCATCGCGATCTCAAGCGCCTGCTCAATGAGCGCGCGGTGCCGGGTTTCGTGCGTGGCAGATTGCCGCTGCTGTTTCGCGATGAAGAATTGCTCGCCGTGGCGAACCTGCCGGGGCTCGACGGCAATGCGCTGCAAGGCTGGCGATTGCATTGGCAGCCTTCGGACGAAGATCAAGGTTTGAGATGAAGGGGGCATTCCGGTAGACTACGCTCCCTTCTTGATACAACTTCTGTGGATTCGCCTGAATTGCAGGAGTTGCCGATTACCAAGCAGTCTTTGCTGGGCGATTCCAAAAAATGTGTAGCGAGCAACGTACCGGTGTTTTCACTTCCGGTCTGTCCCAACGCGGCGGTTTTTTTGAAAGGTGCACTGTGATTAATGCAGGTGATCGGGGGCTTCGGCCTTCCTTCGCTTTCCCCGGCGGCTCGGACCGCTTTAACGCAGACTTCTAGGGTTTTTCATGACGCGCTACATATTCGTCACGGGCGGTGTTGTTTCTTCTTTGGGGAAAGGCATTGCATCGGCTTCATTGGCGGCCATCCTGGAGGCGCGGGGGCTTAAGGTCACCATGCTGAAGCTGGATCCGTACATCAACGTCGACCCGGGCACCATGAGCCCGTTCCAGCACGGTGAAGTGTTCGTCACCCACGACGGCGCCGAGACCGACCTGGACCTGGGCCACTACGAGCGGTTCATCCGCACGACCATGACCCAGAACAACAACTTCACCACCGGCCGTGTCTACGAGCACGTGCTGCGCAAAGAGCGCCGTGGTGACTACCTGGGTGCAACCATCCAGGTGATTCCGCACATCACCGACGAAATCAAGCGTCGCATCATCAAGGGTGCCGGCGATGCCGACGTGGCCCTGGTGGAAATCGGCGGTACCGTTGGCGACATCGAATCGCAACCGTTCCTCGAAGCCATTCGCCAGTTGCGTGTGGAAGTCGGTTCCAAGCGCGCGATGCTGATGCACCTGACCCTGGTTCCGTACATCGCCACCGCTGGCGAAACCAAGACCAAGCCAACCCAGCACTCGGTAAAAGAGCTGCGTTCGATCGGTCTGCAGCCAGACGTGCTGATCTGCCGTTCCGACCATCCGGTGGATGTGTCGTCGCGTCGCAAGATCGCGTTGTTCACCAACGTTGAAGAACGTGCGGTGATCTCCCTGGAAGACGTCGATACCATCTACAAGATCCCGGCCGTGCTGCACGCTCAGGGTCTGGACGATTTCGTCGTCGAGCGATTCGGCCTGCAATGCAACGGCGCCGACCTGTCCGAGTGGGAAAAGGTCGTCGATGCCAAGCTCAATCCAGAGCACGAAGTCACCATCGCGATGGTCGGCAAGTACATGGAGCTGCTGGACGCCTACAAATCGCTGATCGAAGCGATGAGTCACGCCGGCATCACCAACCGTACCAAGGTCAACCTGCGCTATATCGATTCCGAAGACATCGAGAACCAGGGCACCGCGCTGCTGGAAGGCGTCGACGCGATTCTCGTTCCGGGCGGCTTCGGTCTGCGTGGCGTGGAAGGCAAGATCACTGCCGTTCAGTACGCTCGCGAAAACAAGGTTCCGTACCTGGGTATCTGCCTGGGCATGCAAGTGGCGGTCATCGAGTTCGCCCGTAACGTGCTGGGCTGGAAAGATGCCAACTCCACCGAGTTCGATCGCGCCAGCGGCCATCCGGTTGTCGGTCTGATCACCGAGTGGGAAGACGCCACCGGCGCCGTTGAAGTGCGTACCGAAGCGTCCGACCTGGGCGGCACCATGCGCCTCGGCGCTCAGGAATGCCTACTCGAACCCGGCTCCAAGGTGCACGACTGCTACGGCAAGGATGTGATTGTCGAGCGTCATCGTCACCGTTACGAAGTGAACAACAACCTGCTGCCGCAGATCATCGAGGCCGGCCTGAAGATTTCCGGTCGTTCTTCCGATGCCGCGCTGGTTGAAGTGGTCGAAGCACCGGATCATCCATGGTTCGTCGCTTGCCAGTTCCACCCAGAGTTCACCTCGACGCCACGCGATGGCCATCCGCTGTTCAGCGGCTTCGTCAAAGCAGCATTGGCTCAACATCAGAAGAAGGCGTAACCCCGATGGCACAGAAGATCATCCGCGTCGGCGACATCGAGATTGCCAACGACAAGCCCATGGTGCTGTTCGGTGGCATGAACGTGCTGGAAAGCCGTGACATGGCCATGCAGGTTTGCGAAGAGTATGTGAGGGTCACCGAAAAACTAGGTATCCCTTACGTGTTCAAGGCCAGTTTCGACAAGGCCAACCGTTCTTCTGTGACCTCCTATCGCGGTCCTGGCCTGGAAGAGGGCATGCGCATCTTCCAGGACATCAAACAAGCCTTCGGCGTGCCGATCATCACCGACGTCCACGAGCCTGACCAGGCCGCAGTCGTCGCCGAGGTCTGCGACATCATCCAGCTGCCGGCCTTTCTGTCGCGCCAGACCGATCTGGTTGTCGCGATGGCCAAGACCAATGCCGTCATCAACATCAAGAAAGCCCAGTTCCTCGCACCTCAGGAAATGAAACACATCCTGAACAAGTGCGTGGAAGCGGGTAACGATCAGTTGATCCTCTGCGAGCGCGGTTCGAGCTTCGGCTACAACAACCTCGTGGTCGACATGCTCGGCTTCGGCATCATGAAGCAGTTCGAGTACCCGGTATTCTTCGACGTGACCCATTCGCTGCAGATGCCGGGCGGTCGTTCCGACTCCGCCGGCGGTCGCCGCGCCCAGGTCACCGACCTGGCCAAGGCTGGCATGAGCCAGTCGCTGGCGGGCCTGTTCCTCGAGGCGCACCCGGATCCGGACAACGCCAAATGCGACGGCCCTTGCGCCTTGCGTCTGGACAAACTGGAGCCATTCCTGGCCCAGCTCAAAGCCCTGGACGAACTGGTGAAGAGTTTTCCGACGGTAGAAACCGCGTAAACCTCAATTCTCCGGTAAAGTACCGCACGATTTGTCGCTCATGCCCTCGGGTATGAGCGTTGTCGTCTGCAAGCTGCCCGTTGCACAACACTTGCCGACGGTAAAAAGATTTCCTCTAGCTGCGTCGTTTTCGTCAACTTTGGAGTGTTTACAACAATGGCAAAAATCGTCGACATCAAAGGTCGTGAAGTTCTCGACTCCCGTGGCAATCCCACCGTGGAAGCGGACGTGCTTCTCGACAACGGCATCATCGGCAGCGCCTGCGCGCCGTCCGGTGCATCCACTGGCTCGCGTGAAGCGCTCGAGCTGCGTGATGGCGACAAGAGCCGTTATCTGGGCAAGGGCGTGCTCAAGGCGGTAGCCAACATCAACGGTCCGATCCGCGATCTGCTGCTGGGCACCGACCCAAGCGACCAGAAAGCCCTGGATCACGCGATGATCAAGCTGGACGGTACTGAAAACAAAGCGACCCTGGGCGCCAACGCCATCCTCGCCGTCTCCCTGGCTGCGGCCAAGGCAGCTGCACAGGATCAGGACCTGCCGCTGTACGCTCACATCGCCAACCTGAACGGCACCCCGGGCGTTTACTCGATGCCGGTTCCGATGATGAACATCATCAACGGTGGCGAACATGCCGACAACAACGTCGACATCCAGGAATTCATGGTTCAGCCGGTCGGCGCCAAGTCTTTCTCGGAAGGCCTGCGCATGGGCACCGAGATTTTCCATCACCTGAAAGCCGTTCTGAAGGCCCGTGGCCTGAGCACTGCCGTGGGTGACGAAGGCGGTTTCGCGCCGAACCTGGCTTCCAACGAAGACGCGCTGAAAGTGATTTCCGAAGCCGTTGCCAACGCTGGTTACAAGCTGGGCACCGACGTGACTCTGGCTCTGGACTGCGCGGCCAGCGAGTTCTTCGAAGACGGCAAGTACAACCTGTCCGGCGAAGGCCAGGTGTTCACCGCTGAAGGTTTCGCCGACTACCTCAAAGGTCTGACTGAACGTTACCCGATCATCTCGATCGAAGACGGTCTGGACGAGTCCGATTGGGCTGGCTGGAAGATCCTCACCGACAAGATCGGCGCCAAGACCCAACTGGTTGGCGACGACCTGTTCGTGACCAACACCAAGATCCTGAAAGAAGGCATCGACAAGAAGATCGCCAACTCGATCCTGATCAAGTTCAACCAGATCGGCACCCTGACCGAAACCCTGGAAGCCATCCAGATGGCCAAGGCTGCCGGTTACACCGCCGTGATCTCGCACCGTTCGGGCGAAACCGAAGATTCGACCATCGCCGACCTGGCCGTGGGTACTTCGGCTGGCCAGATCAAGACCGGCTCTCTGTGCCGTTCCGACCGCGTTTCCAAGTACAACCAACTGCTGCGTATCGAAGAGCAGTTGAATGGCAAGGCCAAGTACAACGGTCGCAGCGAGTTTCGCGGCTGAGCAGTAAATGATAGAAAGACACCGGATTGTGTCGGAAAAGTCGTGACAGCGATGGATTTGCCACTAATCTGATGCCTTATATGCACAAGCCTGGATATTCCAGGCTTCGTGCTATCAGATGCTTCAAAGTTTTGGCGTGGCTGTCTTTTTTCACTGGATACCTGATATTCGATGCGCAGTCCTTACTGGTTGTTTCTCGTCTTGCTCTTGCTGCTGGCCGGTCTGCAGTACCGCCTGTGGGTGGGCAATGGCAGTCTGGCGCAAGTCGCCGAGCTGAATCAGCAGATTGCTGAACAGCACGCCGAGAACGAAGCCTTGCTGGAGCGCAACCGGGTGATGGACGCTGAAGTCAGCGAGTTGAAGAAAGGCATGGAGACCGTTGAAGAGCGGGCTCGTCACGAACTGGGCATGGTCAAGGACGGCGAAACCCTTTACCAGTTGGCCCAATGATCGATTCCCTGCCGGCCTTCTGGGCCGTGATTCCTGCCGCGGGCATCGGTGCCCGTATGGCCGCGGACCGTCCCAAGCAATATCTGCAACTGGGCGGGCGCACAATTCTCGAACACAGCCTCGGCTGTTTCCTCGATCACCCGAGCCTCAAGGGGCTGGTGGTCAGTCTTGCCGTCGATGACCCTTACTGGCCGAACCTGGCCAGCGCCAGCGATCCGCGAATTCAGCGGGTCGACGGTGGAGCCGAACGTTCCGGCTCGGTACTCAATGCCTTGCTTCATCTGCATGCCCAAGGTGCCGACGATGAGGATTGGGTGCTGGTGCACGATGCGGCACGGCCCAATCTGAGCCGTGACGATCTCGACAAACTGCTCGCTGAACTGGCAAACGATCCGGTCGGCGGCTTGCTGGCCGTGCCGGCGAAGGACACCCTGAAACGGGTCGACAAACACGGTCGAGTGTTGGAAACCGTGGATCGCAGCGTGATCTGGCAAGCCTATACGCCGCAGATGTTCCGACTCGGTGCCTTACACCGGGCTTTGGCTGACAGTCTGGTGGCGGATGCAGTCATCACCGATGAAGCTTCGGCGATGGAGTGGGCCGGGTTGGCGCCGCGCCTGATCGAAGGCCGCGCGGATAATCTGAAAGTCACCCGCCCCGAAGATCTCGAATGGTTGCGCCAGCGCTGGGCCAATCGTCGTTAAATCCGGTACTCCGGCCGCTCGGCCAAACCTTCCTTGAGAAAATCCACCAGCTTGCGCACCTTGGGCGACAAGTGCCGCTGCTGTGGATACAACGCCCACACTGCCGTATTCGGCGGTTGATGCGCCTCCAACAAAGAAATCAACGCACCGCTGTGCAGATGTTCCAGCACGTAATAGTCCGGCAGCTGACACAATCCGACGCCTTGTAAGGCTGCATCCAGCACTGCTTGCCCACTGTTGCAGCGCCAGTTTCCCTGCACCCGTTGGGAAAATTCCCGCCCGTTTTGTTCAAGCTGCCAGATGTCCGAGCTGCCGATCAGGCAATTGTGTCGCCCTAGTTCCGACAGGCTGTGTGGGCGCCCGTACCGTTCCAGGTAGGAGGGCGACGCACACAAATACATGCGCCGCGGTGCCAGTCGGGTCGCCACCAGCCGGGAATCCTGAAGACGCCCCAGACGTATCGCCAGGTCCAGGCCTTCGTGCACCAGATCGAGTTGACGGTTGGTCAGTTCGATGTCGATGCGCAGTTGCGGGTAGTGACCCATGAAGCGCGTCACCAGCGGCACGATGAAGCGTTCGCCATACGCCACGGCGCAGGTCATACGCAGCATGCCTTTGGGTTCGCTGGTCAGGTCGCCGACTGCGCGCAACGCTTCTTCGCGACCGTCCTGCAGGCGTTGACAATGTTGCAGGAAGGTCTGGCCGGCTTCGGTCAGTGTGACGCGCCGGGTGCTGCGGTACAGCAGTCGCGTCTGCAAACGCTCTTCCAGTCGTACGATTTGTCGACTGATGTGCGAGGAAGAAACGCCCAGGCGTTCGGCAGCCGCGGTGAATTGGCTGCATTCGGCAACGGCGACGAACTCGTCGATGCCTTCCCAGCGGTTTTCAGACATCGGGATTATCCCTGTATGGCAATAATGTTTTGCTTTTGCCCGGATTATTCATCAAGCGGCGCTGGACTACACTCCTTGTCTGGTTTTTATTCAATGGATTCACTGGAGAGTCAGCATGATCAAGTCGCGCGCCGCCGTTGCCTTCGAGGCCAAGAAGCCGCTGGAAATCGTAGAAGTCGATGTCGCCATGCCCAAGGCCGGTGAAGTGTTGCTGCGCGTGGTGGCTTCCGGGGTTTGCCACACTGACGCTTACACCCTGTCCGGTGCTGACCCGGAAGGTATCTTCCCGTCGATCCTCGGCCACGAGGGTGGCGCCATCGTTGAAGCGATCGGCGAAGGCGTGACTTCCGTGGCCGTCGGCGACCACGTCATTCCGCTGTACACCCCGGAATGCGGCCAGTGCAAGTTCTGCAAGTCGGGCAAGACCAACCTGTGTCAGGCCATTCGCACCACCCAGGGCAAGGGCCTGATGCCGGACGGCACTTCGCGCTTTTCCTACAAGGGCCAAACGATTTTCCACTACATGGGTACCTCGACGTTCTCCGAGTACACCGTGCTGCCGGAAATCTCCGTGGCCAAGATCTCCAAGGATGCGCCGCTGGAAAAGGTCTGCCTGCTCGGTTGCGGCGTGACCACCGGGATCGGTGCGGTGATCAACACCGCCAAGGTCAAACCGGGCGACACCGTGGCCATCTTCGGTCTCGGCGGTATCGGTCTGTCGGCGGTGATTGGTGCAGTGAAGGCCAAGGCTTCGCGCATCATCGCCATCGACATCAACCCGGCCAAGTTCGAAATCGCCAAGCAACTGGGTGCCACCGACTGCGTGAACCCGAAAGACTTCGATCGTCCGATCCAGGAAGTGATCGTCGACATGACCGATGGCGGCGTCGACTTCTCCTTCGAATGCATCGGCAACGTGCAACTGATGCGCGCAGCCCTCGAGTGCTGCCATAAAGGCTGGGGCGAGTCGGTGATCATCGGCGTGGCCGGTGCTGGCCAGGAAATCGCCACCCGTCCATTCCAGTTGGTGACCGGTCGCGTCTGGCGCGGTTCGGCGTTCGGCGGCGTGCGTGGCCGTACCGAATTGCCAAGCTATGTCGACATGGCACAGAGCGGCGAAATCCCGCTGGACACCTTCATCACCCACACCATGGGCCTGGAAGACATCAACAAGGCCTTCGACCTGATGCACGAAGGCAAGAGCATCCGTACCGTCATTCATTTCTGATCAATCGCGATGCCACGGTTGCCAGTGTGCAGCCGTGGTTGCGTAGGAGTCCTACATGAGTCTGGAAAACATCTCCTGTCAGAAAAGTTTCGGCGGCTGGCACAAACGCTATCGGCATCGATCCGAGGTGCTGGGCTGCGACATGGTGTTCGCCGTGTACCTGCCGCCGCAGGCAGAGCAGGGCGGCAAGTTGCCGGTGCTGTACTGGCTGTCGGGCCTGACCTGCACGGACGAGAACTTCATGCAGAAAGCCGGCGCGATGCGTATGGCGGCCGAACTCGGCCTGATCATCGTGGCGCCGGACACCAGCCCGCGTGGCCCGGATGTACCGGGGGATCCTGACGGGGCCTGGGATTTCGGTCTCGGTGCCGGGTTCTATCTGAATGCCACGCAGGAACCATGGTCGCGTCACTATCGGATGCATGACTATGTCGTGCAGGAATTGCCTTCACTGGTTGAAGCGCATTTCCCGGCCTCGGACAAGCGCAGCATCAGCGGCCACTCCATGGGCGGTCACGGTGCGCTGGTCTGTGCGTTGCGCAATCCGGGACGTTACCAGTCGGTGTCAGCGTTTTCGCCGATCAACAATCCGATGGATTGCCCGTGGGGTCAGAAAGCGTTCAGCCGCTATCTGGGCGAAGACCGTTCGAAATGGCGCGAATGGGATGCCTGTGCACTGATCGCCGACGCGGACGAGAAACTGCCTTTGCTGGTTGATCAGGGTGACCGCGACGACTTCCTCGCCACCCAGCTCAAACCCGAAGCCCTGCAACAAGCGGCAAAGCAAGCGGGTCATCCGCTGACGTTGCGCCTGCAACCGGGCTACGACCACAGCTATTTCTTCATTGCGAGCTTCATTGACGACCACTTGCAGCATCACGCGCGCGCTCTGAAGGGTTAATGCAGGTAGAATCACGCCCTGACAAAATTCGGGGCGTTTTTTTATGCGTATTGGCCACGGCTATGATGTGCACCGTTTCGCTGAAGGCGATTTCATTACTCTGGGCGGCGTGCGAATCGCACACGGCTTCGGGCTGCTCGCTCACTCCGACGGTGACGTCCTGCTGCACGCCTTGAGCGATGCCTTGCTCGGCGCGGCTGCGCTGGGTGATATCGGCAAGCATTTCCCGGACACCGACCCGCAATTCAAGGGCGCCGACAGTCGTGTGCTGCTGCGGCATGTGGTCAGCCTGATCCACGCCAAAGGCTGGAAGGTCGGCAACGTCGACAACACCATCGTTGCTCAGGCCCCCAAAATGGCCCCCCATATCGAATCGATGCGCGCGCTGATTGCCGCGGATCTGCAAGTAGAACCGGATCAAGTGAACGTGAAAGCCACCACCACCGAGAAGCTCGGCTTCGTCGGTCGCGAAGAAGGCATTGCCGTGCATTCCGTTGCCTTGTTGCTGCGCGCATGAACGAACTGCAACTGCTTGGCCCGCGGGCCTATGGTGACGCCCTTGGCACCGCGGTACTGAAAGCCATCGCCGAAGATTTCCAGGTCGATGAAGTGCTCGACATTCCCTTCAGCGGTGATGGTGAGCACCTGTGGATCTGGGTGGAAAAGCGCGGTCTGAACACCGAAGAAGCGGCACGACGCATCGCCAAGGCTGCCGGCGTGCCATTGCGTACGGTCAGCTATGCCGGCCTGAAGGATCGTCAGGCGCTGACCCGCCAGTGGTTCAGCGTGCAACTGCCGGGCAAGGCTGATCCGGATCTGTCGGCGGCGGAAAACGATACGCTGAAAATCCTCAAGACCACACGACACAAGCGCAAGCTGCAACGCGGTGCGCATTCGGCCAACGGTTTCACCTTGCGCCTGACCCAGTTCAATGGCGACAAAGCCGCCATCGACGAGCGTCTGCAACTGATCGCCAAACAAGGTATCCCGAACTACTTCGGCGCTCAGCGTTTCGGCCATGATGGCGGCAATGTCGTCGATGCCCGTTCGTGGGCGGCGCGCAAGGCACTGCCGGAGCAGCGCAACGTGCGTTCGCGCCTGCTGTCGACCGCGCGCAGTTTTCTGTTCAATCAGGTACTCGCGGCGCGGGTGGCCGATGGCACCTGGCAACGTGCCCAGGTCGGCGATCTGCTGGCGTTCACCGACAGCCGCAGCTTTTTTCCGGCAGGTGAAGCCGAGTGCAGTGACCCGCGTCTGGCGATTCTCGACCTGCACCCGACCGGCCCGCAGTGGGGCGAAGGTGACTCGCCGGCGGCAGGGGTTGTCCATGATCTGGAGCAGGGGATTGCCGCACGCGAGGCGGATCTGCGTGATTGGTTGATTAATGCCGGTATGAGCCACGAACGTCGCATCCTGCGGCTGCCCATTGGCGGGTTGACGTGGCATTATCCCGAGCCTGACATTCTGCAACTGGAATTCGTCCTCCCGGCCGGATGCTTCGCCACCGTATTGGTGCGCGAACTCGTTGATCTGGTGCCGGTGGGGCAGACGGACAGCCCATGCGTATTCTGATTTCTAACGATGATGGGGTGACTGCGCCCGGTCTTGCCGCGCTTTATGCTGCGCTGGCGGATTACACCGAGTGCGTGGCTATCGCCCCGGAACAGGACAAGAGCGGTGCCAGCAGTTCGCTGACACTCGACCGTCCGTTGCACCCGCAATACCTGGACAACGGTTTTATCAGCCTCAATGGCACGCCGACCGACTGCGTCCACCTGGGGCTCAACGGTTTGCTGGAACGCGTGCCGGACATGGTGGTTTCGGGCATCAACCTCGGCGCCAACCTGGGTGATGACGTGCTGTATTCCGGAACGGTGGCAGCCGCCCTCGAGGGCCGCTTTCTCGAGCGCCCGTCGTTTGCCTTCTCGCTGGTTTCGCGGCTGGTCGACAACCTGCCTACGGCGGCCTACTTTGCGCGCAAACTGGTCGAAGCCCACGCCAGGCTCGATCTGCCACCGCGCACGGTGTTGAACGTGAACATTCCTAATCTGCCGATCGATCGCATTCGCGGCATTCAACTGACCCGTCTCGGCCATCGCGCCCGTGCGGCGGCACCGATGAAAGTCGTGGATCCGCGCGGCAAGGCCGGTTACTGGATCGCGGCGGCAGGTGACGCGGAAGACGGCGGGCCGGGTACCGATTTCCATGCGGTGATGCAGGGTTACGTATCCATCACTCCGTTGCAGCTCGATCGCACCTTCAATGATGCCTTCAGAAGTCTCGACGGCTGGCTGGAGGGGCTCAATTAATGGCTCGTGAACAAGACGACAGGCTGCGCAGCGGCATCGGGATGACGTCCCAGCGAACCCGAGAGCGCCTGATTCAGCGTCTGTACGAAGAGGGTGTTTCCAACGCCAGCGTGCTGGAAGTGATCCGTCGGACCCCGCGACACCTGTTCGTCGATGAAGCGCTGGCACACCGTGCCTACGAGGACACCGCACTGCCGATCGGCAACAACCAGACCATTTCCCAGCCTTATATGGTGGCGCGCATGAGCGAACTGCTGCTGGAGGCCGGGCCGCTGGATAAGGTACTGGAGATCGGCACCGGTTCCGGTTATCAGACGGCGGTGCTGTCGCAACTGGTCGAGCGGGTGTTCTCGGTGGAGCGCATCAAGGTGCTGCAGGATCGGGCCAAGGAACGCCTGGTCGAGCTCAACCTGCGCAACGTAGTGTTTCGTTGGGGTGATGGCTGGGAAGGCTGGCCGGCGCTGGCGCCGTACAACGGCATCATTGTCACTGCGGTGGCGACCGATGTGCCTCAGGCTTTGCTGGATCAACTGGCACCGGGCGGGCGGATGGTAATCCCGGTCGGCTCGGGTGAAGTGCAGCAATTGATGCTGATCGTGCGCGAAGAAAACGGCTTCTCCCGGCACGTTTTGGGGGCGGTACGTTTCGTGCCATTGCTCAACGGTCCGCTGGCCTGAGCATTTGTTCCAGGATGCTGAATTCCTGTCGAACGTGCCTGTCTTACAGCGGCAGTGAATGTTTAAACAGGATGGATCGTCTACAGGCAAACGTGTGCGCCGAGCGATAGCGCTTCTATAAAGGTAAAGCCGGTTGCGCCCGTTATACTTGCGAAGTTTCATGCCGGAATCGGCACTCCACATTTTTCAGCCACCACAAAGGGAGCGGCGGGTGAGTCTCACAGTCATTGCGCAGCGTATGGGTAACACGAGCTTTCAGCGCCTGGTGACTGGCCTTGTCTTGAGCACCTTGCTGGTCGGTTGCTCCAGCACAAAATCGAACAACGTCCGGGTCGTCGATCGCAACAATTCGGTGGCCCAACGTCCGGTCGTAACGACCGGGCAGTATGTAGTCCGTCCGGGCGATACGTTGTTTTCCATCGCTTTTCGCTACGGCTGGGACTACAAAGCCCTCGCCGCCCGGAACAATATTCCTACGCCATACACGATACATCCGGGTCAGACGATTCGCTTCGACGGTCGCACCGGTTCAACGCCGACGGCGGTCGTCAGCAACTCCGGTTCTTCAGCGTCTTCGTCCAGCAAAACCACGGTTATCCGGCGTCAGGCAAATGGCACGACGACCACCACAACCACGGGTTCCGGGGCCGCTTCCACGGCGGTTGTACCGTCCGTCGCCAGCAAGCCCTCGCCTGCTCCACTGCCTCCACCGGGCCCGGCCCCGACCGGCTGGGGATGGCCATCTAATGGCATTCTGATTGGTAAATTCTCTTCAAACGGTAGTTTGAATAAAGGAATTGATATCGCCGGAGATTTGGGACAGCCTGTTTTAGCTGCGTCTGATGGGACGGTGGTTTACGCCGGGAGTGGCTTAAGGGGCTACGGCGAATTAGTCATCATCAAACACAGCGAAACCTACGTCAGTGCTTACGGACACAACCGTCGGCTGTTGGTACGGGAGGGGCAGCAGGTCAAGGTCGGACAGACAATTGCCGAAATGGGGTCAACGGGTACAGACCGGGTGAAACTGCATTTTGAGATTCGCCGACAAGGTAAACCTGTAGATCCGCTGCAGTTCCTGCCAAGACGTTGATTTGCAGACCAGCCTGTTTCTTCACGTAGAGGGGACAGGCTCCAGCGTTGCCAAGGATAAAGGCGCCGCTTGAGCTTGGGGTCGAACTCACCAAAGGACTATAACAATGGCTCTCAGTAAAGAAGTGCCGGAGTTTGACATCGACGATGAGGTTCTCCTGATGGAGACCGGCATCGATTCGGATTCGATGTCGAATGATGAAGGGGCTGCTCCACCTTCCGTTCGTGCCAAATCCAAACACTCCGCTTCACTTAAACAACACAAGTACATCGATTACACTCGGGCACTCGATGCCACGCAGCTGTACCTCAACGAAATCGGCTTTTCCCCACTGCTCTCCCCGGAAGAAGAAGTTCATTTTGCGCGCTTGTCGCAAAGTGGCGACCCTGCCGGGCGCAAGCGCATGATTGAAAGTAACCTGCGGCTGGTGGTCAAAATCGCCCGGCGTTACGTCAATCGGGGGCTGTCGCTGCTGGATCTCATCGAAGAGGGCAACCTCGGACTGATCCGCGCGGTGGAAAAGTTCGATCCCGAGCGCGGCTTCCGCTTCTCGACCTACGCGACCTGGTGGATCCGTCAGACCATCGAACGCGCGATCATGAATCAGACCCGGACCATCCGGTTGCCGATCCACGTGGTCAAGGAGCTCAACGTGTACCTGCGGGCCGCACGGGAGCTGACGCAAAAGCTCGACCACGAACCCTCACCCGAAGAAATCGCCAACCTGCTGGAAAAACCGGTGGGCGAGGTCAAGCGCATGCTGGGCCTGAACGAGCGGGTTTCTTCGGTCGATGTCTCGCTGGGTCCGGATTCGGATAAAACCCTGCTGGACACCTTGACGGATGATCGTCCGACCGATCCATGTGAACTGCTGCAGGATGACGACCTGTCGCAGAGCATTGATCAATGGCTCTCGGAACTGACCGACAAGCAACGCGAGGTGGTCGTGCGCCGCTTCGGCTTGCGCGGCCACGAGAGCAGCACGCTGGAAGATGTAGGCCTGGAGATCGGCCTGACCCGGGAACGGGTGAGACAGATCCAGGTGGAAGGCCTCAAACGCCTTCGGGAAATTCTCGAGAAAAACGGCCTGTCGAGCGAGTCGCTGTTCCAATAAGCCGCCCGCGTGACCGCTATGCAAAAAGCCCCGACTGGTTCGGGGCTTTTTATTTGCGCTCTGGAAGCGGGAGGTTTTCCCGCCTTGTAGGTTTACTTTGTAAGCCTTTGCTGACTGTATCGTAAGTGTTCGTTATTTTTACCCTGCCGCTGAAGGCTATAGCGCTCGTTTTATATTCATAATCTATTGATTTATATGGTTATTTTTCAATGTTAAAGGCTTGTGACCAAGGATTAGTACGCTGGCGGCCAGTTGTGCCCATCGGCGAAATCTCTAGTATCTGGGTTGTGTCGACGGATAGACGCGCCCTTCAAGGAAGAGGGGAATGGACATCGCAGGACGCGATTCATCAGGACGATGAAAAGGAACACAGGGAATAGGGAAAAAATGTGGGCGGGTCAAACCGCCCCTTTTTTTGCCTGAAAATAGCCAAATCCGAAAAAGCAAAAAGGCCCGCGAGGGGCCTTCTCTTCAAAACGCGGAACAGATCAGCGTTCGAGGTCTTTGATCTTGCCTTTGACGCCATCCCACTCTTCGGCATCCGGCAGCGATTCTTTTTTCTCGGTAATGTTCGGCCAGATCTCGGCCAGCTCTACGTTCAGCTGAATGAATTCCTGCATTTCTTCCGGAACTTCGTCCTCGGAGAAAATGGCCACGGCCGGGCATTCCGGTTCGCACAGGGCGCAGTCGATGCACTCGTCCGGGTGAATGACCAGGAAGTTCGGGCCTTCGTAGAAGCAGTCCACCGGACAGACTTCTACGCAGTCGGTGTACTTGCACTTGATGCAGTTGTCGGTGACGACGAAGGTCATTTCTAATTTTCTCCTCAGGCGGCGGCAGCGTTGCCCCTTCACGGTTGGGGTCGCCAGGTTCGGGAGCGATGTCTGCCAGCCAGGCTATTAGCCAGCAGCATCCCGAACCGCGCGAGATTCTAACAGCTTGAAGCCGTTTGCGTTATATCCGGTTCGTCGGTGCTTATATCCGGTTCTTTAGTGCATAGAGCATTTCGAGTGCACGACGCGGCGTGACGTCATCCAGATCCAGTTTGGCCAATTCATCCAGCACCGGATGCGGAAGGCTGGCAAACATATCGCTCTGCTGCGGCGTCGCCGGTTTGCCCTTGGCTGCCGGCTTCGGCGCTTCATGGGGCAGTGCGGTGTCTTCCAGGCGGCTCAGATGCTCGCGAGCACGCAAGATGACTTCGCTCGGTACACCGGCCAGTTGCGCCACAGCCAAACCGTAGCTTTGGCTGGCTGGGCCTGGCAACACATGGTGCAGGAACACGATGCGTTCGTTGTGCTCGGTCGCATTGAGGTGCACGTTGGCCACCAACGGTTCGGCCTCCGGTAACACGGTCAGTTCGAAATAGTGCGTCGCAAACAGAGTATAGGCACGCAGCTGAGCCAGTCGCTCAGCCGCCGCCCATGCCAGCGACAAACCGTCGAAAGTGCTGGTGCCGCGACCGACTTCGTCCATCAGCACCAGGCTGCGCTCGGTGGCGTTGTGCAGGATGTTCGCGGTTTCGCTCATTTCCACCATGAAGGTCGAGCGACCACCGGCGAGGTCATCGCTGGAACCGATCCGGGTGAAGATCCGGTCCACCAGCGACAGTTCGCAGCTGGCGGCCGGCACGAAGCTGCCGATGTGTGCCAGCAGCACGATCAGTGCAGTCTGGCGCATATAAGTGGATTTACCGCCCATGTTCGGGCCGGTGATCACCAGCATGCGAGTGTTGTCATCGAGGCTAAGGTCGTTGGCCACGAACGGCGTGGTCAGCACTTGCTCGACCACCGGGTGACGACCCTGGGAAATGCGCATGCACGGTTCGCTGACGAAGGTCGGGCAATTCAGGTCGAGATTCAGCGCACGCTCGGCGAGGTTGCTCAGTACGTCCAGTTCGGCCAGCGCGCCAGCGGTGTCCTGCAGCGGCGGCAATTGGCTGATCAGATCTTCCAGCAACGCCTCGTAGAGCATCTTCTCGCGAGCCAGAGCGCGGCTCTTGGCCGACAGCGCCTTGTCTTCGAACTCTTTCAGTTCTGGTGTGATGAAGCGCTCGGCACCTTTAAGGGTCTGACGGCGGATGTAGTCTGCCGGCGCCGATTCAGCCTGCTTGCTCGGCAGTTCGATGAAGTAACCGTGGATGCGGTTGTAGCCGACTTTCAGGTTGGCGAGGCCAGTGCGCGCCTTTTCCCGGGCTTCCAGATCGATCAGGAACTGGCCGGCGTTCTCACTCAGCGATTGCAGCTCGTCGAGCTCGCTGTCGTAACCGGTCTTCAGCACGCCGCCGTCACGGATGACCGCCGGCGGATTGTCGATGATGGCTTTTTCCAGCAGCGCCGCCAGTTCCGGGTAGGTGCTGGTGGTGGACGCCAGACGTTGCAGGTGCGGTGCTTCCAGATCGGTCATCGCCGCTTGCAGTTCAGGCAGCGCACCGAGTGCATCACGCAGGCGGGCAAGATCGCGAGGGCGGGCATTGCGCAAGCCGATCCGCGCCAGGATCCGCTCGATGTCGCCGATTTCCTTGAGCTGCGGTTGCAGGTTTTCAAAGCGATAGCGGTCGAGCAGGCAAGTGATCGAGGTCTGGCGAGCCAGCAGCACGGTCAGGTCGCGCAGCGGACGATTGAGCCAACGGGTCAGCAAGCGGCTGCCCATGGCGGTCTGGCAACGGTCGACCACCGATTGCAGGGTGTTGTCGCGGCCACCGGCCAGGTTGGTATCAAGTTCAAGGTTACGGCGGCTGGCGCCGTCCAGCACCACGGTGTCGTCCAGCCGTTCATGGCGCAGGCTGCGCAGGTGGGGCAGGGCGGTGCGCTGGGTTTCTTTGGCGTATGCCAGCAGGCAACCGGCGGCGCCGATCGCCAGGGTCAGGGTTTCGCAGCCAAAGCCTTTCAGATCCTGGGTGGAGAATTGCTGACAGAGACTTTTCAGCGCCGAGTCGCGCTCGAAATCCCACGGTGCGCGACGACGTACCCCACGGCGTTTTTCCGCCGGCAGATCCTTTGGCCAGTCATCCGGGATCAGCAACTCGACCGGGTTGACCCGCTCAAGCTCCGCCAGCAGGTTTTCCCAGCCCTTGATCTCAAGCACGGTGAAGTTGCCGCTGGTGATGTCCAGCACCGCCAGACCGAACAGACGCTCGTCGCCCAGCACCGCCGCGATCAGGTTGTCGCGACGCTCATCCAGCAACGCCTCGTCGCTGACGGTGCCCGGGGTGATGATCCGCACCACTTGGCGCTCCACCGGACCTTTGCTGGTGGCCGGGTCGCCGACCTGCTCGCAGATCACCACCGATTCGCCGAGCTTGACCAGCTTCGCCAGGTAGCCTTCCGCCGCGTGATACGGAATCCCGCACATCGGAATCGCCTGACCTGCCGACTGCCCGCGCGCGGTCAGGGTGATGTCCAGCAACTTGGCCGCCTTCTTCGCGTCTTCGTAGAAGATCTCGTAGAAGTCGCCCATGCGGTAGAACATCAGCTGGTCCGGGTGCTGATTCTTCAGGCGCCAGTACTGCTGCATCATCGGAGTGTGGGAGGACAGGTCGGAGACGGCTTTATTCATCGGATTGTCAGGCAACTCGTTCAAAGGTGTGGGGCAAAAGCGCGGCAGTGGCCGGGCATTTCCGCGATGGGCGCAAGGTTACCATGGGCGGTCTGTCGGACGCAGGCATCGCGGCCGGGTGACAGCTATCTGGCTTGAAAAGGTCGACTATGCACGATTTATGCAAATCAGCATTTGTCTTCGCGAAAAACTTCAAGCACTATGCGCGTTATGCAAAAACGCAACGTATCTACCGTCTTAAGAGCACTGCTCGACCAGCACGGGATCTCCCCCACGGAGCTCCACCGTCGCACCGGCGTGCCTCAATCCACGCTCTCGCGGATTCTCAGCGGGAAGATCGTCGATCCTTCGGATAAACACATCTCGAAGATCGCCGAATACTTTGCCGTGAGCACCGATCAGTTGCGCGGGCGCGCGGACGTTGCGCCCGCCGCCAACGCCGGACGCGACGAGTTGCATTCCGAACTCAAGGACATAAGCCTGTGGGACGACGACACGCCAGTCGATGACGACGAGGTGTCGGTGCCCTTTCTTCGCGAGGTTGAATTGGCTGCTGGATCAGGAAGATTCGTCATCGAAGAGAGCGAACGCTCCAGCCTGCGCTTCGGCAAGCGCAGCCTGCGCCATAACGGTGTGCAGTTCGATCAGGCCAAATGCGTGACGGTACGCGGCAACAGCATGTTGCCGGTGCTGCGCGACGGCGCCACGGTCGGGGTCAACGCCGGCAAGTGCGGGATCGGCGACATCATCGATGGCGATCTTTATGCGATCAACCACAACGGTCAATTGCGAGTGAAGCAGCTCTATCGCCTGCCTACCGGTATCCGTCTGCGCAGCTTCAATCGCGATGAACACCCGGACGAGGACTACAGCTTCCAGGATATGCAGGAAGAGCAGATCGTCATCCTCGGTCACGTCTTCTGGTGGGGCATGTACGCCCGGTAACCTGATTCCTTTCTGACAAAACCCGCCTCTGCGGGTTTTTTTTCGCCTGTAGAAAACCGGCCAACCCTTGAACGGCGGGGCTTTCATGCATCCGCGCATTTCTTGTGCATAAATAAATGCATTTACGCATTGACTGTATATGCATCCATGCATATTCTTGCCACCAAGCCGCTCGACAAAGCGGCTGGCAACAACAGCTCTTTAGTTCCACAAGAACAGGCAGCGATGAACCGGCCTCAACGGTTCAGAGGGTTGGCAACTGACCCGGGTGTGCAGCGTAAAGCACCAGAAGCAGTTATCCGGCGGGCAGGGACCGCGGTCGGAAAAACAATTTGAATGGACTCGTACCGCGCCAGTAGCGCCGAAAAGTCAGCTTCCTTCACGAGCACAGGATTGAAGGAAGGCGAAGGAGCGCATTACTGAAAAGCCCGGCGAGTTGCCGGGCTTTTTGGAATGCCTGCCTGATATTTACTCCGCTCTAGACAATGGTGCGTACGTTCAGGAGAGCAGAACCAAGGGCGATATTCGCCAGTAACTATTAAAGGGAGAAGTAGATGAATCGCTATGCGTTGGTTAAAACCGATTATTCGAAGCCGTTCAACAAAGTCACGCAGATTGTGGACGCTGAAGTAGCCCCAACGGACGGGGATGGTTTGTGGGTTGAGATCACCGCAAACACCGCCGTTCAGGTGGGATGGAAAGCGACAACTACAAATTATGTTGACTGGGTCTTCAGTGAGCCAACCGTCCAGGACCTCGAAAAAGATGTGGCCCAGACCGCTCTTGAATTGCTGACAGCTGCCAGCAAGTGGCTGTTGGTACATCCGCTGCAATACAAAGTCGACCTCAGCGTTGCCACACCTGAAGACCAGACTCAGTTGCTGGCTTACAAGCAGTACTGCATTGATCTGGGCGATATGTCGAAACAGTCCGGCTATCCGTACACAGTTACCTGGCCGGTGGCACCGTTCTGATCCGGTCGCATCGGCCAACCGTTGCATCAGGAGCGCACTACTGAAAAGCCCGGCCTCAGCGCCGGGCTTTTTGGAATGCCCGCCTCGAGAGAAACCGTTTGAACTCAATACACAAGACTAATCAATCACCTACGGAGGCGTGACATGACAAACGAGCAACAAGCGTTGGCGGACATGCCTGTCTGGCTGGTCATCCTCCTTGCCGTGGCCGGCGGGGTTTCCGGCGAAATGTGGCGCGCCGACAAGGATGGCGCCCGTGGCTGGCCTTTGCTGCGGCGGCTGGCCCTGCGCTCTGGCGCCTGCATGATCTGCGGCGTGTCGGCGATCATGCTGCTATACGCCGCAGGCTTGTCGATCTGGGCCGCTGGCGCGTTCGGTTGCCTGACCGCCATGGCAGGCGCCGACGTGGCCATCGGTCTTTACGAACGCTGGGCGGCCAAGCGCATCGGCGTCTGCGAAGTTCCCCCGCGCGATCCGCAATAACCCCTCACTTTCCTGTCTCGCTGCACGCTGTGCGGCGGGACTTCGCGTGGACATCAGAAAAGGAGGTCAAGCATGCCCACACCGATCCAGCAGCCTTCGCAGCTGTTCACGGCAATCGCCACAGCCTTGCGTAACAGCGTCGATCTGAATGTGCAGGTCGGTCATCACGATGACTTCACGGCCCCCGGCGACAAAGCCTGGGTGCTGATCGACATCGAGCGAAATGCACCGGGAGAGCGCGCCGCCAACGGGCGCATTGCTCATGTGCTCACGTTGACGCTGCAAGTGATTCCGGCGGTTTCCGCTACAGCGTTTGCCGCGTGCGATCTCATTGCCACCCTGAAGAACCTGGTCACCGACAACCGCTGGGGCCTGTCCGGCGATCAATGCGATCTGCCGATGAACATCGATGGAATGCCGTCATTGCTCATCCGCGCCGACCAGCCAAACAAAGCCTGGACGCTGTCGTTCAATCAGACCCTTTACCTGGGCCCGACCCTGCTCGACGACCCGCTCGGCACGCCGAAATTCGCCCGCACCTGGGAAGTCAGCGACATCGACGACCCCGACCAATACACCTCGCTGGAGGCCTGACCGATGTTCGACGCGTTACTGCGAATGCAACTGGGCCCGATCATCGAACGCCTGGCGGAAATGGACGCCGAGATCGACGACCTGCACCGGCGCGCCGAGAGTTATTGCCGCATCGGCATCTGCCAGGACGTCGATGCCGCGAGCAACACCTGCCGGGTCAGCCACGGTGGACTGCTCACCCCGGCCATCAAATTCTTCAACCCCAGCGCCGGCGCGCAGAGCGAGTCGCGGATCCCGACGGTGGGTGAGCAGTGTCTGCTGTTCAACTACGGCAGCGGCGAAAGCGGTGCGCAGAGCGTGGCGTTGTTCGGCCTGAACAGTGACCGTTTTCCACCGGCCTCCACCGTACCGACGCTGACGCGTCGTGTTCATCAGGACGGCAGCGAAAGCGGCTACGACGACGCCACGCACACCCTGCACTGGCAAAACGGTCCGGCAGCCTTCAGCGGCTCTCGCGAATCGCTTGAACTGAGCATCGGCCCGGCACGGCTGGCGATGACCCCGCAAGCGATCACCCTGCAACTGGGCTCGGTCGGCCTGACCATCGACGCCTCGGGCGTGCACTTCAGCGGCCCGTTGGTGGATCACCAGGGCCGCGTCATCAGCCCCTGAATCAAGAGCTTCCCATGATCGGAATCGATAGAGACAGCGGGGCCACGGTCGACGACTGGCTGCAATTCGTGCAGCGCGCGACCCGGGCCCTGACCACGCCGCTGGGCACCCGGCAAAAAAGGCCCCTTTATGGTTCGTTGATCCCCACGTTGCTGGGGCAAAACCTGGGCGACGACGTTCTGTTGCTCGCCCAGAGCCACGCAGCCCAGGCGTTCTACAACCCGCAAAACGGCATCGGCGATTTCCAGCCCGCTGTGATCGTCGCCACCCGACAGGGCGCCGGTCTGTTGCTGCGGTTTGCCGGCACCTGGAAAAACCGCCAACAGACTTTCGAGGTCGTGACATGAGCATGTTGATCCCCGGCCAGAACCAGTTGGCCGAACCCTCCTTGATCAAGGTCGATGCCTTCGAGGATCTGCTCGCCGAGTTCAAGACTTTCGTCATCGAGTACGTCGGCGCACGCTCGCCGCAGAGCGCGGAAAAACTCAAGACCAGCCTGGACAACGAAAGCGAGTTGCTGACGTTGGCCCTCGAGGCTTTCTGCGTTCGCTTGCAAACCCATGAACGCAAATACAACGCCCGGATCAAGCAGATGCTGGCGTGGTGGGCCACCGGCAGCAACCTTGATGCGCGGCTCGCGGACATGGGCCTGGAGCGCCAATTGCTCGATCCGGGCGACGCGGCGGCATTCCCGCCGGTGCCCGCG
Organism: Pseudomonas sp. B26(2017); assembly: GCF_002113045.1. Lineage (NCBI taxonomy): Bacteria > Pseudomonadati > Pseudomonadota > Gammaproteobacteria > Pseudomonadales > Pseudomonadaceae > Pseudomonas > Pseudomonas sp. B26(2017). Next base: position 171,662 of record NZ_NEJJ01000004.1, read on the forward strand.
ATTTACGAGAGCGACGATGACGCCCGGTTGCGCTATTACCTAGCGCCCCACGCTCCGGCCGCCGGCTCGCGGATGCAGTACCGTCGCGAGGTGTTCACCCTCGGCGAGCGGCCGGCGGTGAAAGTCGAATCCACCGATACGGGCGTGGTAAACGTCACTTACACCTTCGACCCGGATGGCCTCGCCGCGCAGGTCAAGGACGGTAATGGCCGTCGTACCGCGCCGGGTGAAGTGCAAGTCACCGTGCTTGCCCGCGAAGGCGACGGTACGCCATCCGCGACGTTGCTCGAAGGTGTACGCCAACACTTTGCCCGGCCCGATGTTTGTCCGGAAACCGACAAAGTCACGGTCAAAGGTGCCGAGATTCAGCGCTACACAATCCGCGTCGTGGCAAAGATCAATTCCGGCCCGGATTCGGGCCTGACCAAGGTCGCCGCCGAGCAACATCTGCAAGCCTACGCCGACAGTTGCCATCGCCTGGAAGGCCGGGTCGATCCGAGCTGGATCGACTACACGCTGCACAGCGCCGGCGCCGTGCAATTGCAGATCCTTGAACCGCTGGCGCCCATTGTGTGCTCGGCGTTTCAAGCGCCGTACTGCACGGCAGTCGAAGTCGAGGTGCAGACGCTATGACGGATCAGACACCGCGTCCGACTCTGCTGCCGGCCAACAGCTCGGCGCTGGAACGGGCGCTCGATATCGGCTTCGGCGCGTTGCTTGATCGCATCGCGCCGCCGTTTCCCGAACTGATGAATCCTGCCTCTACGCCCGTCGCGTTTCTGCCGTATCTCGCCGCGGATCGTGGAGTGGCCGAATGGAGCACCGACGCACCGGAAGCGGAAAAGCGCCTGACCGTCGAACTGGCCTGGCCCACCGCGCGCCAGGCCGGCACTCGCAAGGCGCTGGAAAACGCCGCCAAGGGTTTGCAGCTCAGGCCCGAGATTCGCGCCTGGTACGAACAGACCCCGCCCGGCGAGCCTTACAGCTTTTCCGTGCGGGCCTTCAGCGAACAACCCTACAGCGAAGAAATCGACGCCCGTCTCGACCGACGCCTGGCTGATGCCAAGAGCGAGCGGGACGTGCTGTCGGTGTCGGTCGGCCTCAGCGCCTTCGGCAATCACGTCATCGGCGCCGCGACCTTTTGCGGCGAACTGACCACGGTCTATCCGGTGTTCCTCGAAGGGCTCGAGACATCCGGCGAGGCCTTCATGGCGGCCGCTCTGTACACCGTCGAAACATCCACTATTTATCCTCAGGGGGCCTGAATGGCTGACTATTACACCCTGCTCACCAACGCAGGGATTGCCTACGAAACGGCGTGCAAGGCTGCGGGCCTGCCGATCAAGCTGACGCAGATTTCCGTCGGCGATGGCGGCGGCGCGGTCTACAACCCGGCCGCGACGGCTACCGCGCTGAAACGCGAAGTCTGGCGCGGACCGCTCAATGCGCTGTTCCAGGACGAGAAGAATCCGAGCTGGCTGCTCGCCGAAGTCACCATTCCGCCGGACGTCGGCGGTTGGTACGTGCGTGAAGCCGGTCTGTGGACCGACACCGGCATTCTCTACGCCATCGTCAAATACCCGGAGTCGTTCAAACCGGTACTGGCCACGTCGGGCTCGGGCAAAGAGTTCTACATCCGCTCGATTTTCGAGACCAGCAATGCCTCGCTGGTGACGCTGCAGATTGATGACACCGTGGTCAAGGCCACCCGCGCCTGGGTCATGAGCTACCTCGCCGAAGAACTCGGCAAACTCGACGGCAAGCAGTCGGTGCGCGTCGCCGCCCCCGCCAACGTGGTGTTGAACGGTGCGCAGCAGATTGACGGCGTTGCCGTGATTGCCGGCGACCGCGTGCTGTTGCCGAACCAGACCCTGGCCAAAGACAACGGCCTGTGGATCGTCGCCAACGGTGACTGGGTTCGGGCCAACGATGCCAACGTCAGCGCCAAGGTCACGCCGGGCCTGACGGTGATGGTGGAAGAGGGCACGCTCAACGGCGATTCGCTGTGGCACCTGACCACCAACGCGCCGATCACTCTTGGCACTACTGCGCTGACATTCAAGATGCTGGCAGGGCGCACGGGCATTACCGCTGGGACTTACAAGAGTCTGAGCGTCGACGAATACGGCCGCGCGACGGCCGGCTCGAATCCCGACACGCTGGCCGGTTTTGGCATCAAGGATTCGTACACCAAGGCTGAAGTCGAAGCGTTGATTGCCAAGGCGTCGGCGTTGCCGGTGGGTTCGATTGTTGCCTTCCCCGTTGATACACCGCCACCGGGCTTTCTGGAGCTGGACAACAGCGTCAAGAGCAGCGCGACCTACCCGGACTTGAGCGCCTATCTGGGCGGCAAGTTCAACAAGGGGGATGAGGGTGTCGGGAATTTCCGGTTGCCTGAGGCGCGTGGGGAGTTCTTGCGCGGTTGGGATCATGGGCGGGGTGTGGACGCGGGGCGTCAACTCGGCAGTTTTCAGGCCGATGATTTCAAGAGCCACAGTCACAGGTATTTTGATGACGTAGCTGCGAATATTGACCCTTTCGGGGGGACTGCAGCGGGTATTGTGAACGGAGTAGTGACACCTCCCGTTACAGGCGGTTTTTTGTCTACTTCAGGGCCTGACTCCAACAACCTGACCTCCCCAACTACGACCGTTAACTCAGGGGGAATTGAAACTCGCCCCCGCAACATCGCCGTCATGTGGTGCATCAAAGCCTGGAACGCTCCGGTCAATCAGGGAAACATCGACGTTGCCGCGCTTACCGCCGAGCTGGAAAAAATGAAATCGGCGGTACCGGTGGGCGCCTTGATGCCGTTCCCGGCTGGTGTAGTGCCTCCTGGCTATCTGGAAGCGAACGGCAGTCTGTTTCAGGACGCGCTCTATCCGCATCTTGCGACGTACCTGAACAAGAAATTCAACATCGTCGGTGACGACGCGAGCTATACGCGGCTACCGGATACGCGTGGTGAGTTCCTGCGTGGTTGGGATCATGGGCGTGGTGTTGATGCTGGCCGAACGATTGGTAGCTGGCAAAAGGCATCTGAACACGTATTTGATATCGGCTCATCGATATCGACGGTATCGGACAGGAACGCTTCGTCGTCGCCTGACACGGCTTTGTTGGACATGGGATACGACGCCGTCAACGTTGCGGACTATCCGGGCGCCCAGTACACCGTGTCGGTTATCAATGCCAGCTCGACAGTTGTTAACAGCGATCAATTAGCCTTTGGCGGCACACGTCCGCGCAACTTGGCGGTGATGTGGTGCATCAAGGCTTGGAACACACCGGTTAACCAGGGAACGATTGATATCGCCTCGCTTGAGCAGCGAGTGATTAAAAACGAGTTTGGTCGCCTTCTGAATATTCAGAAGTTTACGGCTAACGGGACCTACGTTCCGTCGCCCGGGATGAAAAAGGTTCGGATTCGGATCGTGGGAGGCGGAGCAGGATCTGGCGGTGCATCTGCTACGGCATCTGGCCAAGTCTCTGCGTCCGGTGGTGGCGCGGCTGGCAGCTATGCGGAGGCGCTACTGACGGCGGAGGAAATTGGCGCGAGTCAGTCGGTCATCGTAGGTCTTGCAGGGATCGCTGGATTGGCTTCAGGCACAACTGGAACCAGTGGCGGCACAGGCGGCGCCACCTCGGTGGGGGCACTGTTGTCTGCCCCGGGCGGTCTGGGGTCAATCTTTTCTATTGCTGTATCGACGGTAGGTTATGCCTTGTACGTGGGCGGCTATCCGGGGGCGCCATCCTCTGGAGGCAATTTACTCAACATGCCTGGTGCGCCTGGATATCCCGGTATATCCGTCAATGGGTCGACTCTGGCTGGTCATGGCGGTAGCGGACCACTTGGTGCAGGGGGAAGTGGGTACGGTATCGGCGCTTCGATTCAGAACGGTACGGGATACGGGGGCGGTGGTGGTGGTGTGGCCAACGGCCCATCTATGGCAGCGCGCAACGGCGCACCGGGCGCTGGCGGTGTTGTGATTTTCGAGGAATACGCCTGATGAAAAAATACGCCCTTCTTTACATGGGTAAGGCCGTTCAGTTGTTCGAAACCGACGGCGACATAAAGACGATGTTTCACCCGGATATGAATTGGATCGAATGCCCCGGCGAGGTCGAAGAGGGTTGGCTGTACGACGGCGAGCGTTTTGCGCCAGAAGGCGTTCCGGTGGTCTCGCTGGATGAACTCAAGGCCGCTGTGGCGGCTGAGCGCTTCGCTCGGGAGGGCGTCGGCATTGTCGTCGGCAGCCTGCAAATCGAGACAACCCGCGACAGCCAGGCGCTGATCGCAAGCATGGGGCTCTCAGCCATTTTCGATCCTGAATACCGCTGCAATTTCAAAACAACGAAAGGATTCGTCGAGATTGGCGCTGCGCAAATCATCGATATCGCGAAGGCAGTACGGGCGCACGTCCAGGCTTGCTTTGACCGGGAGCTGACGTTGTTACGCGCAATCGAGACAGGCGAGTACCACGACGAAATGCTTGCCGAGGGTTGGCCGGACTCATCGTCTGCTGATACCGCAGATCTCAAATAAACGCCCCGCATACTGGGGCGTTTTCTTTCCCCCAAAAAACACTCAACACCCATCAAGCCCCTCCCAACGAGGGGCTTTCCCGTTTATGGAGAAACGAAAAATGGCAACCCGCCAAACCTACACCGTGCTCGTTCCATTCCCCACCGGCGGTGGGCACTGGTCGAGTGTCGGCCAGGAACTTGATCTGCTCGACGTCGAGGCCAGTGCCCTGCACAGCGCCGGTCGACTGGAGCTGAAAACATCTACCACCAAGGCCGTGAAGGCCGCTGCCAAGAAGGCTGACTGACTATGGCTGAGGTTCTGAACTTCGAGCACAACGGCATTACCGTCAATGCCACCGAATCCCCCGAGGCCATGGGTGGCCTGGGTGACAACGTCATCGGTCTGGTCGGCACCGCGCCGAAAGCCGATCCGCTGATTCCGCGCAACGCACCGTTTCGCATCAACAGCTTCACCACTCACGCGCTGCTCGATCCGACCGGTGCGGAAGAGGGCACCCTGTACCACGCCGTTTACCAGATCCTCAAAGTGGTCAAGGTGCCGGTGTATGTGGTGATCGTCGAAGCGGGCGCCACCCCAAGCGATACCGTCAACGCAGTGATCGGCGGCATCGAGCCAGTGACCGGCCGCAAGCTCGGTCTGGCTGCGCTGGGCAGTGTCCCGGAAGACCTGACCATCATCGGCGCGCCAGGCTTCACCGGCACCAAGGCAGTGGCCAGCGAGTTCGCCTCGTTCGGAAAGCGCATCAAGGCCCGTGTGGTGCTGGACGGCAAGGATGTCTCGGTTGCTGACCAGGTGCTGTACAGCCAGGAACTGGGCGGCGCGGATCTGGGTTTCGACCGTTGCCTGGTGGTGCACAACATGCCGGCCGTGTACTCGAAAGCCGCGAAGAAAAACGTCTTCCTCGCGCCGTCCAGCCTGGCAATCGCCGCGCTGGCCAAGGTCAAGCAATGGGAAAGCCCGGGTAACCAGGTGACCTACGCTGAAGACGTGTCGCGGGTTGTTGAGTACAACATCCTCGACACCTCCACTGAAGGCGATCTGCTCAACCGCTACGGCGTCAGCTACTACGCCCGCACCATCCTTGGCGGCTTCTCGCTGCTGGGCAACCGCTCGATTACCGGCAAGTTCATCAGCTACGTCGGTCTGGAGGACGCCATCAGCCGCAAGCTGGTGAAGGCCGGCCAGAAAGCCATGGCCAAGAACCTGACCAAGTCGTTCATGGATCAGGAAGTCAAACGCATCAACGACTGGCTGCAGACCCTGGTCGCCGACGAAACCATTCCCGGCGGCAGCGTGTATCTGCACCCGGAACTCAACAGCGTCGAGAAGTACAAGAACGGCACCTGGTATGTGGTCATCGACTACGGCCGCTACGCGCCGAACGAACACATGGTTTATCAACTCAACGCCCGCGATGAAATCATCGAGCAGTTCCTGGAGGACGTTCTCTAATGTTTACCAACCGCGTAAGACAGGCCATCGCGGCCACCCTGCAAGGCCTGCCGCTGTCGGCGACCGTGGAGGAATTCACTCCGCCGAAGATCGAATTCGATGTGGAAGAGATGCGTGGCGGCCGTTTCATCGTCGAAGAAATGGCCAAGGGCGGTAAAGCGCTCAATGCCAAGTTGACCCTGCAAGGCATGGGCACCGAAGTCATGCTCGCACTGGGTGTGAAGCTGGGTGACGACATCCTGCTGAACGTGCGTGAAGCCGGTCAGGATCAGGACGGCAACACCTGGTTCACCTACCACACGGTCGGCGGCAAGCTGAAATCCCTCGAGGAGACCGCGGTGAAGATGGGTGAGAAGCCCAAGACCAACCTGGAACTCTCCTGCCGCACTTACAACCGCCTGGAAAACGGCGTGCCGGTGATCGACATCGACGTGCGCACCCAGAAATTTGTCCTCAACGGCGTCGACATCCTCGGTGATGCCCGTCGTGCGGTGCTGATGCCGTAAGCCTCGGCCAAAGGCAATCACAAAACCCTGTGGGAGCGGGCAAACCCCGCTCCCACAAGGGACTGCAACACCCTTCAAGAATCACCAAGGAATTCATACATGTCGTGGATGCCACCCAAGCATGACCTGTTGTCGCCGATCACCGGTGACGACGGCTCGCAGATCGAATCGATCCAGCTCAAGCCGCTGTTCTACGCCGCCCAGAAAGAAGCGCTGGAACGCGCCGGCGACGATGAGGACGACCAGTTCTTCGAACTGGCGCTGCTGGCCACCGGCTTGTCGGTCAAGGAACTCGACCAGCTCAAGCGTCCGGACTACGTGACGATCGCGCAGTACGTACACGAGATGTCGACCCGTCCGGCGTCGTACTTTCTCGACCAGGTCGAAGATGCGGAGAAATCCGACGATCCCGACCAGGTGCAACTGCTGCAACCGCTTGCCGTCACCGGCCGCACCGTGACCTCGCTGAGCCTGGAAATGCCGGCGCTGCGGGCCACCAAAGTGATGAAGAAACTGAAAACGGCCAAGGAACGCGCCGAGTTCATCACCGCCCATTGCACCGGCCTGATGATCCCCGATCTGGCCCAGATGACCGTCCCTGACTGGACGCAATTGCAGGTGCGCATCGACGATTTTTTAAACCAGCCGGCGGCCTTCTTTCAGAACGCGACATCGAAGTAATCCTCGATATCGTGCCGCTCATTTACCCGGTAAGTGAGGCGGAAATTCTGGAGTGGGACGCCGAAAAGGCGTTGCGCCGCTACGACATAGCGATCACTCGCCTTGGCGTGAAACAGGAGTAGAGCGGCATGGCAGAGAGCAAATTTGCGCTCACATACGCCAATGAGAGTGGCAACGCAGCATCCGGGTTAAAGCTGTCCGATAGCCTTGGCAAACCGCTGCAGGACTTGAACCTGACAATGGCGCTGGCGAGCGCGGATATCCGCTTGCTGACCCAGGAGCAGATCAAGCTTCGAGAGCTGTTGGCCAATCAGCAATCGCTGTTCAAGGTGAGTGCTGCATCCCCGGCTGCAAGCGCCGAACCAAAGTCAAAACTCAAGGCCGAGATCGAGCAGCGTCCACCTCCAAAGCTCATGCAACCAGCCATGGCCAATGAGACGGCGCTTGTCGAACTCAATCAGTTGCTCAAGCTGAGCCATGATCAGCTTCAAGCGCACTCGCAGAGCACTCTGGAACTCGCCAGCGAGAAACAGATATCCGCCAGTGGTGCGACCAATGCGGATCTGTTGCAAGTGCAGCTTGCCGGAGCCAGATCCGGCATTGCCGATGGTGCCAAAGGTGACCAGCGGGCGAACGAACTGAAGTGGTTCTCCCATGATGCCGCAATCAACGCATCGGCATTCAGGATGGACGTCAAGGCGGCTGGCGAAATGCTCGCCGCGTGGCGCTCCTCGCTGAAGCTGGATCAGTATCAAAGCCAGGATCTTGCGGATGCAACGACCTACCTCGGCAATAGCGGTCTGGATGCCAAGGCCGCAGACATCGGTTCGGTGGTGCAACGTTCCGGCGAGAGTGCGATTGCCGCTGGATTGACTCCCGAACAGGTCGCTGCATTGGCGGCGGCGCTTCTCAATAGTGGTGCGGACAAGGAGAGCGCCAGCACTGCCCTGAAAGGCATCACCTCGATGCTGGCCAAAGGCGGGGCGGTATCGACTGAGCAGCGAACAGCCTTGGCTCAGTTAGGGCTTGATCCTCAATCGCTGTCTGAGGGTATGAGGAAGGATGCGCCTGCTGTCATCAACTCGGTACTTGCTGCACTTGACAAGCAGCCTATACAAGAACGGGCGGCACTGACGAAGACGCTGTGCGGCGAAAACGACACCCGAGTTCTCGAGCTGCTGAAGAAACCGGACGATGTAAAAAACGCCTTCTCGCTGGTAGCCGACAAGCACAAGTACGCAACAACGGAGCTTGGCGCGGGCGAAGGCGCTGCGGCGAAGTCAGCAGAGGCGTTCGGCAATACTTCGCAGGGTCGCTGGAATGCTCTGGACGCAAGTCTGACCCGGTTGACCACTGCATTCGGCATGGCGCTTGCGCCTTTGGCTGACGGTGCCGCCGTCGTGCTCACCTCACTGGTCAACGGTGTGAGCGCAGCGGCGGAAACGTTCCCGGCCCTCACGGCAGGGCTGGTTCTGCTCAGCGCGGCAGCCATGCCGTTCGTGGGTGGGGCCTTGAAGTCCGGCGTGGCCTCGGTGCTTGACGTGGTTTCCACGAAACTATTGCGCCTGGCATCGGCGCGACTGCCGTCGGATATTGCTGATGCGATAGGTGGTGATGACAACGATGGCGACAGTCGCGAAAGCAGGAAGAAGGGGCGTGGATCGCGCCGACGCACCCCTTCTGCTGCACGGTCGTCCGGCACCGCTTCCGTAACCCGCAAGAGCAGTCGCTTGAGTGGTATGACGGCCAGAGTCGCACCCATGCTCGACGATGCGCTCACCCGATTCAGAATGGTTGGCGATGTTGTCAAAAGCGCCATGCCGAGCCGGCTGAGCGGGGCTGGCGCGAAAGTCATGTCGTTGGCAGAGGGTTTGGGGGCCAGGCTCATGCCGTCGGTTGTCAAGGCATTGCCTGTCATCAAGGTTGGCGCGCCTCTGGCCATTGCTCATGCTGCTTATACAGGGTTGAAAGGCTGGCGCGAAGGTGACGACAAAGCGGTAAAGGGCGCGGCCGGCGAACTGGCCGGAACGGCGATTGGCGCTACGATCGGTACGTTCATTGCGCCCGGCATCGGAACCTTTATTGGTGGCACGCTGGGTGGAATAGCCGGGTCCTTTCTGGGTCAAAAACTGGCGACGCCGCCTGAAGACAAATTGGCACCGCCGGCACAGGTCGCCAAAGACGTATCCATTGCGCAAACGCAAATGCAAGCGTCAAACCCGCAATACACTTACGCACCTTCAGTTCATGTCAGCGGCAGCGAACTGCTCAGTTCCGAAAAAGTCGGCACGATGCTTTCGCAGGTGCTTGAGTCGCACTTCACGTCCCAATTTGTCCCAGGTGTGGCCGGCAATGCCCTCTCCATACGCCGTGACGCAGCCCTGACCGATGGAGTCGCCCAATGAAACAACAAATGGCACTGGGCAGTTTCATCTTCGGCCTGTCCCGGGATTTTGCGTACAGCACGCTGGCGCGAAAGTCCGATGGCGGCTGGACGGAACTGCCGATCCTGACCAGCAAACCCAAGTCCCACCAGACCGGGCAGAAGCCCGAAACCCTGACCATCTCCGGTACCTCGATGTACGCCGTGGCGATGAACCGGCTCGATGAGTTGCGTGCGCTGCAGGCACTGAGATCGCCGCTGCCGTTGATTGACGGCATCGGTCGCAATTGGGGCCTGTGGCGGATCAACAGCATCCAGGAGAACCAGAGCGAGGTCATCGACGATGGCACTGCGATGGTCATCAAGTGGGTCATCGAACTGGCGGAGTTCAACAATGCGTAAGGTACGAAGCGTGGCCGGTGATTCGGTGAATCTGTTGCTCTACCGCGAAACCGGGCGCAGCGATGACGTCGCCGAAGAAGCCCTGTGGACACTCAACCCCACCCTGGCCGAACACGGCCCGGTTTTGCCTGCGGGCGTCTGGGTGGTGTTGCCGGAACTCGACTCGAAACCCGCCGCAATCAAACCGGTTTCGGCCTGGGATTAAGGAGGCTGCATGGCACAGGGATTCACCCCGGTCGTGGAAATCTATGGGGCCAACGCGGCGCTGCTCAACCAGCGCCTGATGAGTTGGGAGCACGTCGATGCCGCCGGTATAGAGTCTGATCAACTGACGTTGACGATCGATCTGGAAGGGCTTGATGGCCTGCCAAAACTGGGTGGAAAAATCGGTCTTCGGGTTGGCTATCTTGAGTCGGGAATGGTCGATAAAGGCCTGTTCAAAATGACGCGCCTGACACCGACCCTGTTCCCGTTTCGCCTGACACTGGTCGCCACGGCCGCACCGTTCAGCGCCGCCGACGAGACCGGCTTCAAACAGCGGCGGACGGCGAGTCATGGCCCGACCACTCTGGGTGCACTGTTTCGCCAACTGGTTTCGCGCCACGGGTTTTCACCCAGGGTCGCGCCCGATCTGGCGTTGATCAGGATCGATCACATCGACCAATCCAACGAAACCGACATGGGTTTCCTGACGCGTCTGGCGAAGAAGTACAAAGTGATCGCCAAACCGGTGGGCGAGTTGTATGTGCTGGCGCGGCCCGGTCAGGTGAATTCACTGTCGGGCAAGGTACTGGCGGACGTGCGTCTGTCGGTAACCGAGAACAACCGTCCCGGCGATCACGCGTTCATCGGCGCGACCCTTGAAGAGACCGCCCGCGCGCAGGCCAAAGGCTGCAAAACCAGCTTCTGGGATAGCGCCAAAGGTGTGATGCGTGAGGTACTGACTGGCGAGGAGCCGTACAAGACCGTGCGTCAGACTTGCCAGAGCGAGGAGGAGGCCAAGGCTATCGGTGAGGGCGAAGTGCGCAAGATGCTGCGGGAAAAATACAAGGTGAAGATCACCTGCCCGGGCAATCCGCTGTTGTCTGCCGAAGGCCTGCTGTTGCTCGACGAGACCTGGCCTGACTTCCTGCGCGGTCGTTGGTCGATCGAAAAAGTGACTGCCAGCGGCAAGCGCGATGAAAGCTATCGCTGCGTCATCGAAGCCACGAGCCTCGATCCAAAAGCCTGATCGTTCAGGCATTCCCAGCAAAAAAATCCCTCTGGAACGCTCCCCATGAAGATCTCCCCGATCCTCACGCAGCTGCGTGCGCAATGCCCAAGCCTTGCCGGCCATATCGCGACAGGTGTCGACCTGGCGCTGCTGCAAGGTGACCCGAATCTGCCGACCCCGTCGGCTCATGTTTTACCCCAGGCCGACCTGGCCAGCGCCAGCACCGCCCAGAACTCCGCCAGCCAACCGATCCGCGACCGCTTCGAAATCATCCTGGTGCTCGACGCCACGGACGGCGCAAAAGCGCTGGATCTGTTGCACGACCTGCGCGCCGAACTGTGGCGTGCGCTGGTGGGTTTCAAACCCGACTCCAACTACAGCGCCATCGTTTATGACGGCGGCGAAACGGTCTCGATCAACACCAGCCGCGCTTTTTACCGGCTGCGCTTTTTTGCCGAGTTCCAGCTGGGCCGCAATCTGCCAAGTCAGCCTGCGGAGAGCTGGCACGAACGTGAACTGGACGGTTTGTCGTCCTTTACCGGGGCCACCGTTCGGGTCGATGCGATCGATCCGGCCGACCCCAACCTGAAACGCCCGGGCCCTGACGGGCGCGTGGAAATGACTTTCTCTGGAGACGTAACCCCATGAGCAACCGCATCACCGTAGTGCCGGCCGCCGGCCGTGCCGTGCCGGACCCGGAAGCCGGCGACCTGCTGCCACTGGAAGGCCGTGAAGTGCTGGACAGCGCCTGGTGGCGCCGGCGTCTGGCCGACGGCGATATCACCCTCAAAACCGCAACAGCCAAACAAAAGGGAGCCAAATAATGGCGATCGGATTCAGCAACATTCCTGCGGACATTCGTGTACCGCTGTTCTATGCCGAAATGGACAACTCGGCCGCCAATAGCGCGTCCTCGTCCATGCGCCGCCTGATCGTGGCGCAGGTCAACGACAACATCGCCCCGAGCGAAGTCGGCAAACTGGTGCTGGTCTCCAGCGTGGCACTGGCCAAGAGCATTGGCGGCCAGGGCTCGATGCTCGCCTCGATGTACGAGACCTTCCGCAAGGCCGACCCGATCGGTGAGATCTGGTGCCTGCCGCTGCACAACGCCACCGGCGCCATCGCCAAAGGCGTAGTGACCCTGACCGGCACCGCGACTCAGGCTGGCGTGCTCAACCTGTATGTCGGCGGCGTCCGCGTGCAGGCCACCGTCGTCAACGGTGCCACCGCTGCCCAGGCGGCCACCGCCCTGGCACAGAAAATCAACGCCACCGCCGATTTGCCGGTGAGCGCTGCGGCTGCCGAAGGCGTCGTCACCCTGAACGCCAAATGGACTGGCGAGAGCGGTAACGACATCAGCCTGCAATTCAATCGCCTGGGCAAGAGCAACGGTGAAGAAACCCCGGCCGGCCTGACCACCGCGATCACCGCCATGACCGGCGGCGTCGGTGTGCCTGACCAGGTTGAAGCGGTGGCCGCACTGGGCGACGAGCCGTTCGAGTTCATCGCGCTGCCATGGTCCGACCTGGCTACCCTCAACACATGGCAAGCGGTGATGGACGACAGCACCGGTCGCTGGTCGTGGGCCAAGCAACTGTTCGGTCACGTCTACAGTGCCAAGCGCGGCACCGTCGGCACGCTGGTGGCCGCCGGTCAGGCCCGCAACGACCAGCACATGACCATTCAGGCGCTGGAGCCGGGCGTTCCGCAACCGGTGTGGGTACAAGCTGCGGCACTGGCTGCACGCACTGCGGTGTTCATCTCCGCTGACGCCAGCCGTCCGACCCAAAGCGGCAGCCTGCCAGGCGTCGATCCGGCACCGGCCAGCGAGCGCTTCACCCTGACCGAGCGTCAGTCGCTGCTCAACTACGGCATCGCCACCGCGTACTACGAAGGCGGTTACGTGCGCATCCAGCGCTCGATCACCACCTACCAGAAGAACGCTTACGGCCAGGCCGACAACTCGTACCTGGACAGCGAAACCATGCACCAGTCGGCGTTCATCGTGCGTCGTCTGCAAAGCGTGATCACCAGCAAGTACGGTCGCCACAAACTGGCTTCCGACGGCACCCGTTTCGGCGCCGGCCAGCCGATCGTCACCCCGGCAACCATTCGCGGTGAGCTGATCGCCCAGTACGCCAAGCTCGAACTCGAAGGCCACGTGGAAAACGCCGAGCTGTTCGCCGAGCACTTGATCGTCGAGCGCGACGTGCAGGACCCGAGCCGCGTGAACGTGCTGTTCCCACCGGATTACATCAACGGTCTGCGCGTGTTCGCATTGCTCAACCAGTTCCGTCTGCAGTACGACGACGTCGCCTGATCGGTGCGTTTGACACTGTGATTTCAGCCCACCTTGCGTGGGCTTTTTATTTGAAGGGAGTAACACCATGGGTCAACTGATTGCAGGCACCTGCTACGTCAAGGTCGACGGTGCACAACTGACCATCAACGGCGGCTGCGAAGCCCCGCTGATGGCCGTCAAACGCGAAACCGTCGTGCCGGGTTTCTATAAGGAAACCGACGTTGCGCCGTCGTTCAAGGTGACCGCGCTGCACACCGCCGACTTCCCGCTGAAGAAGCTGATCGAAGGCACCGACATCACCGTCACCTGCGAATTCAGCAACGGCAAAGTCTACGTGCTGGCCGGTGCCTACCTGGTCGAAGAGCCAGTCTCCAAGGGCGATGACGCCACCATCGAACTGAAATTCGAAGGCATCAAGGGGACCTGGCAATGAGCGGCGCCGTGAAGCTTCAAGTTGCGATCGAAGCTCACGGCGAGCCCCTGACCGAGCTCGTCCTGCGCCGTCCGACGGTGCAGGAAGTGCGAGCGATCAAGGCGCTGCCGTACAAGATCGACAAGAGCGAAGAGGTCAGCCTCGACATGGACGTGGCGGCCAAATACATCGCCGTGTGCGCCGGCATTCCGCCGTCGTCGGTCAACCAGTTGGACCTGGCTGACCTCAATGCGCTGAGCTGGGCCGTTGCGAGTTTTTTCATGAGTGCGGCGTCGGAGCCATCACCGACCTGATTTCGGTCGCCTACGACCTGGCCTGGTTCTGGAAGGTTGACCCCGAACAGATGATGGCCAGGCCACTGGATGTGCTTCGAGAATCGCTGGAGCACGCGCAACGGATCAATGCGATGCAGCAGGTGCAGTGATGGCAGAAGAAACCAAAGCTAAAGCGTCGGTGCTGCTAACCGGCATCGACGAACTGTCACCCAAACTCGGCGCCCTGCGAGTGAGGGTCGATGACTTCAAGAAAAACCTCGAACAGACCGGCCTCGGCAAACTCGACATCAGCGGTCTGTTCAAGGGCGGCAGCGTGATTACGCCGTTCGTGGACGGCATCAAATCGGCTGCGGCGTTTCAGGGCAAGCTTGCCGAGGTCAGCGAGGCGGCGAAAACCGTCGACCTGCCGGAAACACCGAAAGCCGCCGCGCAGAACATGAACGTGTTCAGTGCGTCCATGGAGAAAGTGTCCGCTGCGGTGGACGCCGCACTGATACCGGCAGTGGGCGCATTGGTGGTCGGGCTGGAACCGATGCTGACCCAGGTCGGCAGCCTGCTGGCCGACAACCCGAAACTGGTCGAAGGCCTGGCAGCGGGGGCGATTGCGTTTTCCGCGATGCAGACCGCCGTCACCGGTATGACCCAGGTGATGGACGTGATGAGCATGGTGCTCAAGACCAATCCGATCATGCTGATCGCCATGGGTATTGCCGTGGCGGCCGGTTTGATCGTGGCCAACTGGACACCCATTTCCGCGTTCTTCACCGGATTGTGGGAGGGCGTGAAAAACGCCGGAGCCAGTGCAATGGCGATGTTGCGCTCGGTGCTCGACTGGCGGCCGCTGGAGACACTGGCGACGTTGTGGGAACCGGTCACCGGTTTCTTCTCGGGAGTCTGGGACAAGGTCAAGGCCGTGACCGCGCCGGTGATCGACTTCTTCAAGTCGGTTTTCTCGTGGTCGCCCGCAGGCCTGATCCTGGAAAACTGGGGGCCGTTGACCGGTCTGTTTTCGGCGATCTGGGAATTGCTCAAGGCCTTGAGTGTGCCGGTGATGGCGTTTCTCAGAAACCTGTTCGATTTCTCGCCGATGCAGATGATCAACAGTGCATGGGGCGGTGTTGTCAGGTTCTTCGAACCGATGTTCAGCGGCCTGCGAAAAGCCGCGCAACCGGCTAAAGATTTCCTGTTGTCGTTGTTCGACTTCTCGCCCATGCAGATGATCACCAGCGCCTGGGGCGGTGTCATTGCGTACTTCCAGCCGGTATGGACGACGCTGCAATCGGCCGTACAAATCACCCGGGATACGTTGCGGACACTGTTCGATTTTTTCCCGATGGAGATGATCACCAGCGCCTGGGGTGGTGTCGTCGGATTCTTCGAACCGATCTGGACGGCACTGCAAGCGTCAGTGCAACAGGTCAAAGGCTTTTTCACCGGTCTGTTCGAGTGGTCGCCGCTGGAGCAGATTGCACAGTACTGGCAGCCGATCGGTGAGGTTTTCTCGGCGCTGTGGGGGGTTGTACTCGCGCTGTCCGCGCCGGTCGTGGATTTTTTGCACGGCCTGTTCGAATGGAAACCTCTGGATCAGATCATCGAGAGCTGGGGACCGATCACCGAGTGGTTCGGCGAGCTGTGGCAAAAGCTGCAAACCGTCATCGCACCGATCAAGGAACTGTTCGACGGTGGCTTCGCCGGGCTGATCGCCAAGGTCACCGGCAAGGTCGAAACCCTGACCGAAGCGCAACGCCAGACCAATGCCGAAGGCAAGGGCGAACTGGCGCCGGCATTCTTCGGTGCCAGCCCGAAACCCGAGGGTGGCGGTGCGTTGCAGGGCGGCTCGTTGCCGCAATCCTCCAGCGCCCTGATCCAGCAAAGCGCCGCCAACAACCGCACGCAACTCGAGGGCGGCCTGACGGTGCGCTTCGAAAACGCGCCGGCGGGGCTGCGTACCGATCAACCGCAAACCAATCAACCGGGGCTGGCGCTCAGTTCGCGCATCGGCTATCGCTCGCTGTCCATGGGAGGTTCCAATGAACTGGCGTGACCGTTTGTTGCCGGCATCCTTTCGCGGTGTCGGCTTCTGGATCGACCAGGCGAAAACCCCGGTCGGCCGCAAGGGGCAGTTGCACGAATATCCGCAACGCGACCTGCCGTTTTTCGAGGACCTCGGTCAACAGGCCAAGACTCACGACCTGACGGCGTTCATCATCGGTGCCGATTGCCTGGAGCAGCGCGACAAACTGCTCCAGGCCCTGGAGCAGGGCAGCGGCGAACTGGTGCATCCGTGGCTGGGCCGCTTGCAGGTCAAGGTCGGCGAATGCGACATGACCCACACCCGCCAGGACGGCGGGATGGTGACGTTCAGCCTGAAGTTCTACCCCGACCGACCGCTGCCGTTTCCGACGGCGACGGTCAGTACGCAAAAAGTCCTGCTGATCAAGGCCGACGGTTTGCTCGGTTCGGCGGTGGCGCGCTTCGAACAGGCGATGATCCTGATCAAGGCGGCGCGGATCGGCATCACCAATCTGCGCAACAGCCTCACCGGCGTTTATGACGTGATCAAGGAGCAACTCAAACCGCTGATCGCGCAATACAAGCAGATCACCGAATTGGTCAGGGCCGTGAAGGAACTGCCCAAGGAAGTAGCGGCGGAGTTCAAGGGCTTGCTCGGCGATATCAAGGAGCTCAAGGAATTCGCGAAGGAAGGCTACCGTGGCGTGATTGCCGACGTGTCCCAACAGATCGAAGCCATCCGCAAGGCCGACGCGCCGAAAATCACCACCGGCAAGGACACCAACGCCGCCGCGCAAGCGATGGCCAATCTGGTGCAGGACACCCTGATCGTCAAAGTGGCGCAATGGGTGGCCTCGATGCCGGTGGCGTCTACCCCGGTCAAACTGAATTCGACACCTTCGCTGGACCAGCAGTCGAAGCAGCCGGTCAGCCGTCAGGAAGTGCCGGTCACCGATGATCTGCAAACATTGCAAAAAGAGCTGATCGAAGCGCTGCAAAAGGCCCAGGACAAGGCCGATCCCGCGCACTATCAGGCCATCGCCGATGTGAAGGAAGCGCTGATCGCGCACCTCAAGGCTGTGGCGTCGTCCGGTGTGCGGCTGGTCAGCAAAACCTTCCAGGAAACCTTTCCGGCTGTGGTCGTGGCCTACAAGCAGTTTGGCGACGCCACCCGAGTGACCGAGGTCATTCAGCGCAATGGTCTATCTCATCCGAGCTTCTCACCCAACGAAGTCAAGGTTTCCAGGGAGTGAGTCATGAACGAGACTGACAACCGTGTGACGCTGACCGTCAACAGCATGGAATACGGTGGCTGGAAAAGCGTGGAAATCACCGCGGATCTGGAGCGCCAGTTCCGCACCTTCAAACTCGACATCACCTGGCAATGGCCTGGGCAGACCGTGGATCAGCGGATCAAGGCCGGTGACCCGTGCGAAGTGCGGATCGGCAAGGATCTGGTGCTCACCGGTTACGTGTTCAAGGCCCCGATCAGCTATGACGGGCGGCAAATCAGCCTGAGCATCGAAGGCAGTTCCAAAACCCAGGATCTGGTCGATTGTTCGGCGCGAAACAACCCCGGCCAATGGCAGGATCAATCGCTGTTGAACATCGTCCAGGCCCTGGCCATGGAGTACGCGTTGATGGTGGTCAACGAAATTCCCGAAACCGCACGCCTGAGCAAGCACACGATCGTTCCGGGTGAAACGGTGTTTCAGTCGATCGACCGTCTGCTCTCGCTGTACCGGGTGTTTTCCACCGATGATGCCGAGGGCCGGCTGGTGCTGGCCAAACCGGGCAGCGGCGGTCGCGCCAGCGATGCGCTGGAGCTGGGCAAGAACATTCTCTCGGCCAATGCGCCGATGGATCACAGCCAGGTGTTCTCCGAGTATCGGGTGATCGGTCAGCAGAAGGGCAACGACAAGAAGAGCGGGGCGGCGGTCAGCGAGGTTGAATCCAGCGCGACTGACCTGAGCTTCAAGCGTCGGCGCACCACGATCATCAACGAAGGCTCGCAACTGACGTTCGAACTGGCCCAGCAACGGGCCCAGTGGGAAAGCGCCACGCGCATGGGCCGGGCGCTGACCACTACCTATCAGGTGCAGGGCTGGCGTCAGTCCAACGGCGACCTGTGGCGCCACAACACGCTGGTGAAGGTCAAGGATCCGGTGCTCGGTTTCGATGGCGACATGCTGATCTCCAAGGTGACGTACTCGCTGTCGGCGCAAGGCTCGGTCACCACCCTGCAGGTGGCTCCGCCGCACACATTCGACGCGAACCCGACTCCCCCGAAAAAAACCTGAGTCTGACGCCGAGCCAGACTGGCATCACCTGACCCTGTGGGAGCGGGCTTGCCCGCGATAGCTGTGGTTACCGCAAACACTTCTTTGCCTGACACACCGCCATCGCGGGCAAGTCGACCCGTCGCACCGCCGCCCCCACAGGGTTTGTCTGTGGCTGGCCGACTTCTAGAGGAAAACCTATGAGCCTACTGACACGCCTGCTGGCGCGCGGCACTGTCGTGCTCGCCAATTCGGCATCCAAGCTGCAATCGCTGCAAATGCGCCTCACCGCCGGTGAAGTGAACGACGACATGGAGCACTTCGAACCCTACGGCTTCACCAGCCACCCGCTGGCCGGTGCCGAAGGCGTCGTCACGTTCCTCGGCGGCGACCGTTCCCACGCCATCGCCCTGGTGGTCGCCGACCGTCGCTATCGCTTGCAGTCGCTGGCGGCCGGTGAAGTGGCGATCTACACCGACGAAGGCGACAGGATCCACTTCAAGCGCGGGCGGATCATCGACATCGAAACCGCCACGCTCAACATCCGCGCCAGCACCGCCGTGAACTTCGAGACGCCGGTGATCAACCAGACCGGCAAGATCGTTTCCAAAGACGATCAAGTGGCCGGCGGCATCAGTCAAATCAGGCACGTACACGTTGGCGTGCAGGCGGGCAGCGGCCAGACCGGCGCGCCGGCGGGAGGTCAGTGATGCTTTTCAGTCAGAACCTCCACGCCGCGCTGACCCGAGCCGTACTGATCAGCCTGTTCACCTGGCGCCGCGCCGCCGACGACGATGCCCTCGACGATGAGGAGCGTTTCGGCTGGTGGGGCGACACCTTTCCCACCGTTGCCGACGATCGCATCGGCTCGCGGCTGTGGCTGCTGCGCCGGGTCAAGCTGACCCGGCAGACCCAGATGGATGCCGAGTTCTATGCCCGCGAAGCCTTGCAATGGCTGATCGACGACGGCCATTGCAGCGCCATCGACATCATCAGCGAACGCCTCGACGCCCAGCGCCTGAACCTGCGCACGGTCCTGACCCTGGCCGACGGCGAACGCCTGGACATCAATCCCGATAACAGTTGGCAGGTGATCTATGCCGTTTGAAACCCCTTCGCTGCCGGTGCTGATCAAGCGCACCCAAAGCGACCTGGCCGGCGATTCGCTGCGCCAGTCCGATGCGCAAGTCCTGGCCCGCACACTCGGCGGCGCCGCTTATGGTCTGTACGGCTACCTCGACTGGATTGCCGAGCAGATCCTGCCCGACACCGCCGATGAATCGACCCTGGAACGGATCGCCGCATTGCGCCTGAACCAGCCGCGCAAACCGGCGCAGGTCGCCACCGGCACGGTCAGCTTCAACGCCACGGCGGGCGCGGTGCTGGACGCCGATACATTGCTGCAATCGAGCGACGGTCGCACCTTCAAAGTCACTGCCGCGCGCACCACCGTCAATGGCGTCAACAGCACTTCCATCGCGGCGCTGGATGCCGGCAGCCTGGGCAATGCCGAGGCAGGGCTGGCGCTGACGCCGGTGCAGCCAGTCACCGGTGTGGTCAGTAACAGCTTTGTCGTACTGGCGCCGGGACTCAACGGCGGTGTGGCGCGGGAAAGTCTGGAGTCGCTGCGCTCGCGGGTGATCCGTTCCTATCGCGTCATCCCACACGGCGGTTCGGCCAGCGATTATGAAACCTGGGCGCTGGAAGTGCCGGGTGTGACCCGCGCGTGGTGCCGTGGTGGCTTCCTCGGACCGGGCACCGTCGGCGTGTACATCATGCGCGACGATGATCCGCAGCCAGTACCGAATGCCGATCAACTGGCCGAAGTGCAGGCCTACATCGAACCGCTGCGCCCGGTGACCGCCGAAGTCCACGTGCGTCCTCCGGTGCAGAAACCGGTGACCTATCAGTTGAAGCTGACCCCCGACACCACCGCCGTGCGCGCCGCTGTTGAAACCCAGTTGCGCGACCTGCACAACCGTGAAGCCGATCTGGGCGAAGATCTGTTGATCAGCCATATCCGCGAAGCGATCAGCAGCGCGGCGGGTGAGACCGATCACGTGCTGTCGGCCCCGGTGGCGAACGTGGCCGCAGCTGACAGTGAACTGCTCACCTTCGGGGGGTGCGTATGGCTGCCATAAGAACCGCCGCGCAATACCAGGCGCAACTGCGCGCCTTGCTGCCGAGCGGTCCGGCGTGGGATCCGGAGCGCGTGCCGGAACTCGAAGAAGTGCTGCAAGGCGTCGCCGTCGAACTGGCGCGCCTCGACGCTCGCGCCGCTGATCTGCTCAACGAAATGGACCCGGCCGGCGTCAGCGAACTGGTGCCGGACTGGGAACAGGTAATGAACCTGCCCGACCCATGCCTTGGCGCCACGCCGCTGTTCGACGACCGTCGCCTCGCCGTGCGCCGCCGCTTGCTGGCGGTCGGCAGCCAGGCCGTCGGTTACTACCTGGAAATCGCCAAAAGCCAGGGTTACCCCAACGCCACCATCACCGAACTCGAAGCACCGCGCATGGGCCGCTCGCGTTTCGGCGCGGCGCACTGGGGCACCTGGGAAGCGCAGTTCATGTGGACGCTCAACACCGGCGGCCGGCTGCTGCTCGGCCGGCGTTTCGGCGCGAGCTACTGGGGCGAACGCTTCGGCGTGAATCCGGGATCGGCGCTTGAGTGCCTGATCCACCGCGCGGCGCCGGCGCATACCAAGGTGCACATCAACTATGACTAGGGAGTAGCGCAATGGATTATCCGAAGAGTGTGCCGAGCGCCGGTCTGGTGAACGGGAAATTTATCGATGAAAACCCGTTGACCGGGACGCCGGGGTCGTTGATTCCGGCGGACTGGGGTAACGGTGTCACGCAGGAAATTCTTAACGTGATCACGGCCGGGGACCTGACTCCGGACGAGAAGAAATACGATCAGTTGCTCCAGGCGATTCAGAGTGTTTCGGCCAAGGGCTGGAATCAGGATCTCGCGTTGCCATTGGCCGCGTTGCCGTTGCCGACCGTGGCCACGGCTGACGCCCGGATGCCGATCACGCCGGCCGCCGCATCGACCAGCGGCGGACGAGTGTCGGTGCCGGCGGGCATTTACGTCAGCATCGGTCAGGAAGTGGTGGCGGGGCAGTTGGGACGTTCGCGAACGTTCACCACTCAGGCCTGGAGTAGCGCCGATCTGCTGCCGAGTTCGGGTTACTTTCTGCGGGCGCAGGTGGTGGGTGGGGCGCTGACGTTTTACATGCAGCGCGGGACGATTTACGACGCGACGCCCGAGTCTCTGAAAGGCACTGTCAAAGGTGCTGCCGGTGGCGGTTTCCAGAGTTCGGTGCTGGACATGTGCCTGGCCTGGGTGGTCACCGGTGCTCCAGGCTCTGTGCCGGTAGTGCGCTCGATTTACAACCGGGCGCGTTTGACTTGGACGCAGACCGTCAACGGCACCGGTGCGGTGTTTTTGCCGCTCGATCCCCATGCTCGTGCTGCGCGGTTGATCGTGGGTAACCCGACGCCTTCGTCGACTGCCGTGACGAGCGTCGCCTTTCCAAGCGCCGGATGGGCAGGCGGCAACTACAGCTACCTGTCGCCGGTTTCAACGGGTGTATCCAACAATGCGGGCGGCTGGAATCCTACCACTGCGCAGCCATGTGTAGTGTTCACCAACAACATCGTCAACGACGTCACCGTGTCCACCCTGACCGCCAGTTTCGACCATGCCAATCTGCGTTCTCTGTGGCAGTCCTATCAGGCTGAGCACAACCTGGCGCAGGCCAGCGCCGACAGCGATGAATTGCTATTGAGCATGGGCATCAAGAGTCATCCGCTGAACGACTACAGCGTCGGCATCGCGATCAATTTCGGGGACGCCGTGAACGTTCAGTTGCAATGGGAGCTCATTCGATGATCGTCATTCAGGAACTGCATCAGATCGACGGCGAATTACGTCCGCCGGCTCCATCGGCCGCCCATGACTGGAATGGCGAACAGTGGGTGGTCAACGAAGAAAGGGCGGCGCTGCTCGATCAGCAGGCCGCCGAACAGTTGTGTGCCAGAGTCGATGCGACCGCTGACGCCATTCGCATTCAACTGGCCGGCGATCCGCTCAAAGCCCTGGAATACGCCCAGGCCGCCATCGACGCTCAGGCCTTTCAGGACGCCGGTTACCCGAAAAAGGAAGTGCCGCTGTCCGTCGCCGCGTGGGTTGCTAAGGGCCGTTCGGCGAAACAGTCCGCCGAGCAGATTCTCGACAAGGCCGCCCAGCTCAGCGACAGCCTGCTGACTCTGCGCACCTTGCGCCTGAAAGCCAAGACCCAGATTCGTGCTTATGCAAGTAAAGGCCATATGGATCAGGCCCGGACTGCCGCCGATGAGGCGTTGCTGGCCATTCGTGAACTGACGGCCAACTCGACCTCCTAATCGCACTCGCGTCACCCAAGCCCACCTCACGGTGGGCTTTTTATTTTCAGAAACAGAAGCGTTTTGAGCCTTTGCGAGTACCCGCGCGCGGCCACGTTTCATTTGTCATTTCAGAGGAATGAACATCCGATGGATTACCCAAAAAGCGTCCCCAGCGTCGGCCTGGTCAATGGCCGGTTCGTCGATGAAAACCCGGTGGCGGGAACGCCGGGATCGTTGATTCCGGCGGTGTGGGGCAACAGCGTGACGCAAGAGATTCTCAACGTGATTACCGGCGCCGGGCTGACAGCCGCCGAGGCCGATACCGGTCAGTTGCTCAAAGCCATTCAGTCGATTGTCGGCAATGCCAGTCCGATGCGTTCGGTAGTGACACGGCTGACTGCATCCAAGGCGTTGACCGACCCGGAGCTGGGCCTGGTGTTGATCGATGGCGGATCCAGCGCCGTGACGGTCACGTTGCCGCCGGCGAACGCGGGCCTGGGCGTACGCGATGTGATTGTTCGGCGCATGGATAACAGCGGCAACCGCCTGATCGTTCAGGCGTCGGGTTCCGACCGCATCCGTTTTCACACTCACCTTTCACCCAGCGGTTATCCGTTTCTGGTGTTGATGGGGGCGGGAGACTGGTGGCATCTGCGCAGTGACGCAGCGGGTAGCTGGTGGCCAGTCGGACGCCTAGACGGCTCGTCACTGGGTCACATTGCCTTCGAGACCAGTCTTTCCGTTTTGCCGGGTGGCTATGCGGCTTTGAATGGCTCGTTACTCAATCGCTCGGATTGGCCGTGGCTCTGGGACCACGCGCAACAGTCCGGCATGTTGCGTTCCGAAGCTGATCGTGCCGGTGCATGGTCCCTGGGGGACGGAGCCACAAACTTCCGATTACCAGAGGCCCGCGGTGAGTTTCTACGGGTACTGGCAGAGGGCGGTCTGATCGATCCCGGACGTGTGCCGGGCTCTTGGCAAAAAGGCTCGCTGGTCCAGGGCGACAATGGCATTGGCGACAATATTTTGTTTGCTACGCACATCAATAGCCAAAAGGCCCAGTTGGGTTTCGATATGGGGAGTTACACCGATTACGTGGGCTCCACGGTCAAATACATCACTCCTTCCGAGACTGTTTCGCCGATTTCGGACGCAGACCTGTTGAATCATGGCGGCATCACGCGTCCTCGAAATATCGCCTATCCGGGTCGGATCAAACTTATCTGAGGTGCCCATGTTTAATTACTTGTTTGATCACGTGGGCTGTCTGTCTGGTCCCGTGGAGTTTGCCGAAACGCCTGGTCTCGGCATCCAGTTGCCCAGTAATTCGGTGCAGCTGCCTTTTGAGTTGCCATCGCCTGGAAGTGGCCGTGTCTGGGCTCTGGTGAACAATATTCCTCGTGAAGTGACCGATCACCGTGGAGTGGTTTACAGAAAAGACAGTGGAGCGAAACAAATATGGGATGAACCGGGTGAGTTACCGGATCACCTCACTGCCGAGCTCTGGCCTGGGGAGGGGTATATCTGGAATGGTCAGGCATGGATGCTCGATGAAGCGGCACATTTATCCGCGATCAAGTCTGTCCTTGTCGACAAGCGTGACACGCTGCTGCGCGACGCGGTCCTGCGCATCGCCCCCCTGCAATACGCCGAAGACATCGGCGACGCCAGCCACGAAGAGCAACTGCAATTACTCGAATGGAAGCTCTACAGCGTGGAGCTGAACCGCATCGAAAAACAGGCCGGTTTTCCCCGCGAGGTCACCTGGCCGGCAGTGCCCGGCGCAACCTTAACCAACTGATCGCAGCATAGGGAACCGTGCAATGGATTATCCAAACAGCATCCCTGGCGTCGGCCTGGTCAATGGCGTATTCACCGATGAAAACCCCGTTGCCGGCACGCCCGGATCACTGATCCCCGCCTCTTGGGGCAACAGTGTCACGCAAGAAATTCTCAACGCCATCAAGTCCGCCGGACTGACACCTGACGAGAGCAAAACCAACCAGCTGGCAACGGCCATTGGCGCCCTTGTCGACTTCACCAAACTGCAGAACACCCCGACCACGCTGGCGGGCTACGGCATTACCGATGCCGTAGGGCGGCTGCTGGCAGTCAGACAGATCGAGACGGTCGGGATTACGGTTTACAAGCCGAACCCGAGGGCCAAACGGATTCGCGTTCGATTGGTCGGGGCGGGAGGTTCTGGGGGCGGATGCGAATCTGTTCCGACAGGCACTCAAATTCTCGGCGGTGGTGGCGGGTCCGGCGCGTATGCGGAAAGCCTGTATGACGTCACCGCGCAAATGCTCGCCGGCGTACCGGTTTCGCTTGGCGCCGGGGGCGCTGTCAGCAACACCACGGGCCTTGCGGGCGGCGGCGCTTCCTTTGGTAGCTACATGAGTGTTTCGGGAGGTGGTGGCGGGCAGAAACTGGGGATCGTGGTCACGGGCACTTCGTCAGGATTCATTCAGGGCGGGGTAGGTGGATTACTGGCTGGAGGCAATCTCTGCAGTGCTCGCGGTATCACCGGAGGTTTCGGAATGAGCAACGCCAATTGGGGGTTGCTGTCGGGTTGCGGAGCTCCGAGTCCGTTCGATGGTGGTGGCCCTTTCAGTGGGTCAAACACCGTTGGCAATGCAGGTGTTCGAGGTTCGGGCGGCAGTGGTTCCTGCTCGGTTCACGCTTCTGCGTCAATCGTGAGCGGCGCCGGCGGCAATGCCTTCTGTGAAATCTGGGAGTACGAGTAATGGCCCGTTATGCACGCATTGAAAACGGTGTCGCGGTCGAAGTGATCGACACCGGTGACTACGCGATCGAGCAACTGTTCGCGCCTGCTTTCGTCGCGGCGATGGTGCAGGTGCCCGAAGGTGTCGACGTTGAAATCGGTGCGCCGATGGCCGATGCGGCTCCCGCTGTCGAGCCTTCGCGCGCAATGCAAAGTCCCATTGTCGCCAAGGGCCTTGTAGTCGAGGACAGCGAGCCTCTGGCGGCAGAACGCACTTGGCGCCAGACCATGCTCGCAGCCACCGAATGGCTGGTCACCCGCCACCGCGACGAGCAGGAACTGGGACGTGGAACAACGCTCAAGGCTCAGCAGTATCTGGAGCTGCTCGAGTACCGCCAGGCCTTGCGCGACTGGCCTGCCGTGAGCTCGTTTCAGATCTTCGCTGAGCGGCCTGAGCAGCCTGCCTGGTTCACGGCAGTTTCTGCCTGACGC
This sequence comes from Pseudomonas sp. B26(2017), assembly GCF_002113045.1. NCBI lineage: Bacteria > Pseudomonadati > Pseudomonadota > Gammaproteobacteria > Pseudomonadales > Pseudomonadaceae > Pseudomonas > Pseudomonas sp. B26(2017). Next base: position 197,758 of record NZ_NEJJ01000004.1, read on the forward strand.
AGCCGAATGGACGTGTATTCATATTCAGGAGACAGGTAATGGATTATCCAAAAAACATTCCCAGTGCAGGTTTGGTGAATGGCAGGTTTGTTGACGAAAACCCTCTCACCGGAACACCCGGTTCGTTGATTCCGGCAAGCTGGGGAAATGGTGTTACGCAAGAAATTCTTGAAGTCATCAAAAGCGCAGGGACGGCTGCCGATGAGAGTGATAACACCCAACTCAGGGCGGCAATCGATACGCTGATCTCGAAGAAGCAGAGCGACAGCCTGGCCAGTCAGGACGAAGCAGAGTCGGGAACCAGTGCTACCCAGGTGATGACGCCGTTACGAGTGTTTCAATCGATAGCGAAGAAGGTGCAACAGGCGACCGAGTCGCTGATGGGGATTGCAAAGGTTGCATCTCAGGCGGAGGTCAACGCCGGCGTCAGTGATACTTCTGTCGTGACCCCTAAAAAACTCAGGCTAGGGTTCATGGTGAGGCTGGGGGCATCCGGCTATGTCGTTTTCCCCTCGTGGATGGGTGGACTAATCATTCAGTGGATCACCGGGGCGGCCAGCCAGGCGGGGAACAATGGTTATGGCGATCTGAATCTATGGCCGCTGGTCTTTCCCAACGCGCTGTTTCTTGCAGTCGCTTCCCATGAAGGCACGGCATCCGGAACGCAACTGATCTGGAACAATAATGCGACCGTGAGTCGGCAGGCAGGCATAAATGTACGTTGTCCTGAATGGCCGTCAGGCTCCATTGCCGCTCGTGTCATCGGAATAGGATATTGAGCATGTACTATTTTTCTCCGACAACTTCCGGCTTTTATCACTCCGATCTACACGGCACCAATATTCCTGTGGACGCCTTTGAATTAAGCGAGGGCGAGTATTGCGCGCTGGTCTCGAACGCTCCAAAAGGAACCGTTCTTTCTCTGACCGCCAACGGACGCCCGGAACGGGTGCTACTGGCTGAGCAAATCCCCGATGACACAGAGAGGGCCTGGCGAGACAAGGTACTGGATCGCACCCAATGGCTGGTTCTTCGCGATGCCGAAGAGCTGGAAGTCGGCGAAGGCACCACTCTGCGCACCGACGAATTCAAACAACTTCTCGCCTATCGACAGGCACTGCGCGACTGGCCCAATGATCCGGAATTTCCGGATGCCCAGGCTCGTCCGGTAGAGCCCGACTGGCTTGAAGGCTTGCTGCGCTCAAAGGGCTGAGCCGATGATCTGATCAAGGAGGAATTAACATGGATTATCCGAAAAGCGTTCCCGGCTCAGGCCTGGAGAATGGCAAGTTCGTCGATGAAGACCCCATCGCCGGAAAACCGGGATCGTTGATCCCGGCCAGTTGGGGAAACAGTGTGACCCAGGAAATTCTCAACGCGATCACGGCCGCCGGTCTGACGCCGGATGAGGAGCAGACCGATCAACTGGCACAGGCCATTCGGCAACTGGCCAAGCCTGATCCGCTGCAGCAGTTTCCTGTGCAGGTGTATCGCAAGAATCTGTTGATCAATGGTGGATTCAATATCTGGCAACGCGGCACGACCAATCAGGGGCCGAACATCGGTGGCTATGTGGCGGATCGCTTTCGGTGCGACTGGAACGGCAACGCAGGTGTCAGCATTTCGCGCCAGGATTTTCCCCTCGGTCAAACGGAAGTCGTGGGTGAACCCGCTTATTTCCTGCGCTGGCAGCAGGCCACCGCAGGCACGGGAGCAACGGTGCATAAAGTCGCCCAGAGCATTGAATCGGTCAGGACCCTGGCCGGACGAATGGCGACAGTCAGCTTCTGGGCGCGATCCGATGCGACGCGTCCTTTGCGTGTCACGATTGCCCAGCAATTCGGGGCGGGCGGTTCGGAGGGTGTCGTGAAGGTTGTCGACGTCTTTCAACTGAGTACGTCGTGGAAGAAATACAGCGCAACGTTTCAGGTGCCAACCATCGCCGGGAAAATGCTGGGCGTGAATGACTGCCTGACCTTGTCGTTCGATCTGCCGCTCAACGTGTTGCAGACCGTCGATCTGGCACAGATGCAATTGGAGGAGGGGCCGGTTGCAACACCGTTTGAATACCGTCCAGCGGCGGAAGAGTTGACTCTCTGTCAGCGCTATTTCGAAAAATCCTTTGTAAACCGTTTGCCGATCCGTTCGAACAACGGCCCAGGAACCTGTATCGCCACTTTTTCCCAAGTAGCGGCAGCCAATTCCGGCCAATATGGAATGTGCATCGATATGCAGGTGCCCAAGCGAGTTCAGCCAACGGTCGTGACGTATTGCCCTGGTGAGGCGAGCAATCAAGTCTGGCATTCATCGCTTGCGAAGGCCTGCACAGGAACCATCCTGCAAAGTGTGAGCGAGCGAGGGTTTGCGCTTGCCACCGTGACGCCCGTAGGCAGCTTTCCCGGGCAGGCATTGCAGGTCGATTGGACCGCGGACGCGGAAATCTAGGGACAAGTCCATGAGTTATCAGCTCACATCGTATGGCGTTCTGCGCCTGAGTGATTCAGCGTTTATTCCACAGGATCCCGTTAATCGGGACTGGCTCGAGTACCAGGAGTGGCTGGTTTCCGGAGGACAGGTACTGCCACTGGACCCGCCGCTAGAGAGGCTGACGGCCAATCAAGGCATGCTGGGGTTGTTCAAGCGAATGATCCAGGTGTCCCCGGACAGCACGCTGAAAACTGAGGTAAACAATGGCTGATCAGCTTTGGTCGCCATCCGTGTTTCAATCGGCGCATCCAGGGAGGATCGAGCATTATGCAAATTACTGAAGACAACCTACTCAACATCATGCCCAACGCCCGCCGCCAAGCGGGCGTTTTTGTTTCTGCACTCAACGATGCCATGGCGCGCCATCGCATCGACACGCCCAAGCGCATCGCTGCGTTTCTCGCCCAGATCGGACACGAATCGGGGCAGTTGCAGTACGTGCGTGAACTGGGCAACAACCAATACCTGAGCAAATACGACACCGGTACGCTGGCCTTGCGCCTGGGTAACACGCCCGAGGCGGATGGCGACGGGCAGAAGTATCGCGGTCGCGGGTTGATCCAGATCACCGGGCGCGCCAACTATCGCCAGTGCAGTCTCGGGCTGTTCGGCGATGAGCGTTTGCTGGCGCTGCCGGAACTGCTGGAACAACCGCAATGGGCGGCCGAGTCCGCTGCGTGGTTCTGGGAGAAGAATGGCCTGAACGCGCTGGCGGATCAGGATCAGTTCAACAGCATTACCCGGCGGATCAACGGCGGGTTGAACGGCTTGCAGGATCGCCTGGAGCTTTGGGGGCGGGCGAGGGCGGTGCTATGCCTGCCTTCGGTCTGAGCATCTGGCGGCTGATTGGCCTGGTGCTGCTGGTCGCAGGGTCGGCGGCGCTGGCGTGGCAATTCCAGGACTGGCGCTACGGTCGGCAACTGGCCGAGCAGGCCCGGCAGCACGCCGAAATCCTCAATCAACTGACCCTGACGGCCGCGACTGCGCAACAGGCCGAGCAGGACAAGCGACTGGCCGTTGAGCAACGGCTCGCGGCCAGTGAACAAACTCATTACCGAGCACTGAACGATGCCCAACGTGATCAGGATCGCCTGCGCGATCGTCTTGCCACTGCTGATCTGCGCCTGTCAGTCCTCATCGACGCAGGCGATGCTGCCCAAGGCTGCGGTGTGTCAGCCACCACCGGCGCCGGCGGCGTGGATCATGCAACCGTACGCGCCCGACTTGACCCGGCGCATGCTCGACGAATTGTCGCCATCACCGGCGAAGGCGACCGTGGACTGATCGCCTTGCAGGCTTGTCAGGCCTATATCAGAGCGCTGGCGCCTGCACATTTTGAATAAGCTTGTGTATTGAAAGCGCAACCGGCTCGTGTACGGTGGTACCCATTCCATCCGATCCGGAGCGCGCCGTGAAAGAAATCACCCAACTGGCGGCCGAACTTGGCCGACGTCTGCAATTGCTCAACGCCCATGTCACTACGGCCGAGTCCTGTACCGGTGGCGGGATTGCCGAAGCCATCACCCGCATTCCGGGGAGTTCGGCGTGGTTCGAGGCGGGTTACGTGACCTACTCCAACCGCCAGAAAACCCAGCAGTTGAATGTACCGGCTAATCTGTTCGGCACCGTGGGCGCGGTCAGTCGCGAGGTGGTCGAAGCCATGGTACGTGGCGCTCAGGAGAAAAGCCTGGCGCGGTTTGCCGTGGCGGTCAGCGGTGTGGCCGGGCCGGACGGTGGTTCGCCGAACAAACCAGTGGGCACCGTCTGGCTGGCTTGGGGTGTGGGCGACACGGTTTCCAGTGAGCTCCAGCACTTCCCCGGAAACCGCGACGAAGTCCGCCGACAAACGGTGAAGGCCGCGCTAGACGGCTTGCTGCGGCTAGCGGCACGAGAAATCGAAAATCAGGGGTAGGCGATCCGTGAACGCTGTGGAATAATACTGGCTACTTATACAGGTGTTGGCCGTCAGGCCTTATTGATTACGTGAGGACTTTAATGGACGACAACAAGAAGAAAGCCTTGGCTGCGGCCCTGGGTCAGATCGAACGTCAATTCGGCAAGGGTGCCGTAATGCGTATGGGCGATCAGGACCGTCAGGCGATCCCATCCATCTCCACCGGCTCTCTGGGTCTGGACATCGCACTTGGCATCGGCGGCCTGCCAAAAGGCCGTATCGTTGAAATCTACGGTCCTGAATCTTCCGGTAAAACCACATTGACGCTGTCCGTGATCGCCCAGGCTCAAAAAGCCGGTGCGACCTGCGCCTTCGTCGACGCCGAACATGCCCTCGACCCCGAGTACGCCGGCAAGCTGGGCGTCAACGTCGACGACCTGCTGGTTTCCCAGCCGGACACCGGCGAGCAGGCCCTCGAAATCACCGACATGCTGGTGCGCTCCAACGCCGTTGACGTGATCATCGTCGACTCTGTGGCCGCCCTGGTGCCGAAGGCTGAAATCGAAGGCGAAATGGGTGACATGCACGTGGGCCTGCAAGCCCGTCTGATGTCCCAGGCGCTGCGTAAAATCACCGGTAACATCAAGAACGCCAACTGCCTGGTGATCTTCATCAACCAGATCCGGATGAAGATCGGCGTGATGTTCGGCAGCCCGGAAACCACTACCGGTGGTAACGCGCTGAAGTTCTACGCTTCGGTTCGTCTCGACATCCGCCGTACCGGCGCGGTGAAGGAAGGCGACGAAGTGGTCGGCAGCGAAACCCGCGTCAAAGTTGTGAAAAACAAGGTGGCTTCGCCGTTCCGTCAGGCCGAGTTCCAGATTCTCTACGGCAAGGGTATCTACCTGAACGGCGAGATGATCGACTTGGGCGTGCTGCACGGTTTTGTCGAGAAGTCCGGCGCCTGGTATGCCTACGAAGGCACCAAGATCGGTCAGGGCAAGGCCAACTCGGCCAAGTTCCTGGCAGACAACCCGGAAGTTGCGGCCAAGCTCGAGAAGCAACTGCGTGACAAACTGCTGTCGCCAGCAGTGATCGCCGACTCGAAGGCTTCTGCGGTCAAAGAGACCGAAGACGACCTGGCTGACGCTGATATCTGATTGCACCGATGACAACCGCCGTACTCGATACCCTCGTCGCGGTGCGGCGAACCGCCATGGACCTGCTCGCACGCCGCGAGCACGGTCGAGTCGAGCTGACGCGCAAACTGCGTCAGCGTGGCGCTCCCCCCGAGATGATCGAAACAGCCCTTGACCGTTTGACGGAAGAAGGGCTGCTTTCCGAAGCCCGTTATCTTGAAAGCTTTGTTTCCTATCGCGCCCGCTCCGGTTACGGCCCACTGCGGATTCGCGAAGAACTTGGCCAGCGCGGTTTGCAACGCGCCGATATTGAACTCGCGTTGCGTGAGAGCGGCATCAACTGGCAGGAGCAGCTAACGGACACGTGGCAACGGAAGTTCTCCGGACAGCTTCCCGGCGATGCCAAGGAACGCGCCAGACAAGGTCGGTTCCTGGCGTATCGGGGATTCTCGATGGAGATGATCAACCGCTTGTTCAGCGGCAGAGGGATGGACGATTAAATCGCTCCAGCTTCAATCAAAAAAAGGCCCGCTATTTCAATAGCGGGCCTTTTTTTGCCTTCACGTTACCTTCGACGGTTCGCGGGTGCGTTGCGCGGTCTGGGGGGGGGACTGGGCCCAGTTTTCAGGCTGGTTGATGTAGTCCACCAGTTCTCGCAGACGCCCGTGGTCCCGGGCATTGAAGGCGAAGGCCAGTCGCGTCAGGTGGCTGAATTGAGCCTCGTCGTGTTCTTCACCGGTGTAGGCGTGTTGATGGAACTGGTCGCTCAGGCACAGATCGGCAAAGGCTTCCTGCATATGGTCGAGGGCTTGATCGCTCAGCTTGTGGTTCATGCGAATGACAAACTGGCGCTTGAGCCAGCGGCTGGAGTGGAAGTTGCCGTAGAACTGGTTGATCTGTTCCACCGCCTCTTCAACGTTGTAGACCAGGCGCATCAGCTTCAGGTCGGTCGGCAGGATGTAGCGGTTTTCCTCCAGTTGCTGGCGGATGAAATCCAGTGCGCCTTGCCAGAACGTCCCGCCCGGTGCGTCCAGCAGCACCACCGGCACCAGGGGACTTTTACCGGTCTGGATCAGCGTGAGTACTTCCAGCGCTTCGTCCAGGGTGCCGAACCCGCCAGGGCACAACACCAGCGCATCGGCCTCCTTGACGAAGAACAGCTTGCGGGTGAAGAAGAAGTGGAACGGCAGCAGATTATTGGTGCCGTCCACAGTGGGATTGGCATGTTGTTCGAAGGGCAGGGTGATGTTGAACCCGAGGCTTTGATCGCGACCGGCACCTTCATGCGCGGCTGCCATGATTCCGCCGCCGGCACCCGTGATGACCATCATGTTCGAGCGGGCCAGCGCCGCCCCGAGTTCACGAGCCATGGCGTAAAGGGGATGTTCGACCGGGGTGCGAGCCGAGCCGAACACCGTGACCTTGCGTCGTCCCTTGAACTGTTCAAGGGTGCGAAAGGCCTGCTCCAGTTCGCGCAGGGCTTGCAGGGTGATCTTCGCATTCCAGCGGTTGTGGTCTTCCTGGGCCATGCGCAGCACGGTCAGGATCATGTCGCGGTAAATGGGGGAATTCGGGCTGTTGGGTGACACGAGGTTGAGTTGTTCTTCGACCTTGCTGATGAGGTCGTGGCCGCTTTCCTGAAAATGACGGCTGAGCAGGTCATTCGGTTGGTAAGGCATGCAACTTCTCCTTCTGCACAGGGCTTTCGGCCCTGACGTGCGGCGTCAGTGCCGCGCTGCAAGAAAACAGACATCCGGCAGATCCTTTCCTGCCGTTGGAAAAATGAACGGGAATACTTTGAATCTAGACCCTCGAAGCACTTCTCGCTCATCGAGCATTGCGCCGCAAAGTCTTTCCTGGCAACTGCTTATTGGCGTTTTGCGAAGTGTTTTCACCGCTCGTCCGATGCCGCGTCGAGGGCTGAATGCTCTGATTTACTAAGTTAAAGGCGCCGTACGACAACTTTGCGTCAACGACCGTACGCAAGGTGCACGCTATTCAAGGATTTGCGGGTGGCAAGGAGGCAGGACACATGACCAGAGTCATTCTGGAGATCGATACGCAGCTGTATCGGTTGTTGAAAGCATCGGCCGAGACCAACCAAGTGAGTCTCGAGGAGGAGTGCTGCCGACGGCTGGCGGGAGGGGATCGCCGCTCGCGTTACTTGCAGGCCTTGCTGGCCGAACTGCGCGCCGAGGATGAACAGCGGCGCGCCACGTCGCGATGATTACTTCTTCTTCGCTGGAGCCGCTTTCGGGCAATCCGATTCCTGGTAGCTGGCGGAGCCGATCGCCTTGTTGCTTTTCACTTCGGTGAAGTCGTAACGCATGATCGCGCCCTTGGCCATCAGCTTACGGTACGACGGATTGTTGCAAACCGAGGCGCCCAACTGGAAATACACGGCTTTGGGATCGGCGCGCATTTTGTCGGCGTGGCTCTTTTGCACGCTCAGGTGGTTGATCAGCGTAGTGCCTTCGACGGTGTAGCCCTGATCAAGAATGTCTTCGTTGATCGCCCGTGGCGTGCCGACGCTGCTTTGTGCGGCGACATTGCGCAGCTCTCGGTTCAGATTCTGCTCACTCAGGGATGCCGCCTGAGCGCTGAAGGACGAAGCCAGCAGAATGGCAGCGGTGGGAACGATAAGGCGCAGCATGAAACTCTCCTGGTTCAGTGACTGGTGGTTCGACCAGCCACGTGACTGTGCGTTCAGTGGCGGCGAATTATAGGGGAGCCGGTCGGGAGGGTACAGGCTTGTGCCTGCCGCTCTGGTAAACTGCCGCGCTTTATTGCCCTGCCGAGTGTCGTTTGTGTCGAGTTTTCCTGTCTGCCGGTGCCGCCTGCAATGAATCATGCCCCCAACGCCGTGGCCCGCCTGCGCGACCAGCGCGAGGATGAAGGTATCAAGCCGATTCAGGCCCGTGGCTTTCGCTCCCCGCGTTGCCGCGATTGTCGGGTGATCATCAGCCATTGCCTGTGCGCCTGGCGGCCGACCGTCGATACGCGCTCGGGCGTTTGCCTGATCATGACAGGCAAGGAAGTGTTCAAACCCAGCAACACCGGTTGGCTGATCGCCGACATCGTGCGCGACAACCATGCCTTCATCTGGTCCCGGACCGAACCTGACGAGCAACTGCTGGCGCTGCTGAGCGACCCGCAATGGCAGCCGTATCTGGTGTTCCCCGGTGAGTACGTCGATCCCTCGCGGGTGACCAACACCGTGGATCTCGATAGCAGCAAGCGTCCGCTGTTCATCTTGCTGGACGCGACCTGGACCGAAGCCCGGAAGATTTTCCGCAAGAGCCCGTATTTCGACCGCTTGCCGATTCTGAGCCTGTTACCCGACAAGCTGTCGCGTTATCGCCTGCGCCGCTCGACCCGCAGTGAACACCTGTGCACCGCCGAAGTGGCGGCGCTGTGCCTGGAACTGGCCGGCGATTCGGACGCCGCGTCGGCGCTGGACGCCTATTTCGATGTGTTCAGCCAGCATTACCTGGGGGCCAAGCAGCAACTGGAGGTCAATGTGTCGACGCCGGCCCACGCCGAATTGCAGCCCTATATCCGAAACGCGCCCCCCGTACCGGCCTGATCCTGGCCCATACTGCTAAAGCAGTGGCCGTGCGGCTTGACCACCCCGGCTTCGCTGGTCATGCTTGGCGCCGATTGGGGTGCGGCCAAGGTTTGAAACGCCGTTTTTGTTCGTGATTGGCGTTGAACGTGCCCCTGTGGATGCCGCTGCCGGGCGGTGTCTGGATTTGCTTTGGCAAGGCCCGAATGCGCGGGCCCGCCATCAAAAACAGGATCATTTGAAAAATGGCCACATACGACATCCTGATTGCCGATGATCACCCTCTTTTTCGTAGCGCACTGCATCAAGCGGTAACGATGGGCCTTGGCCCGGACGTACGCATGGTGGAAGTGGCGAGCATCGCCGAGCTGGAAGCCCGCCTGACCGAAAAGGCTGACTGGGATCTGGTGCTGCTGGACCTGAACATGCCGGGCGCTTTCGGGTTTTCCGGGCTGGTGATGCTGCGCGGTCAATACCCGCAGATTCCGGTGGTGATGGTTTCGGCCCAGGAAGAAGCCTCGGTGATGGTCAAGTCCCGGGAATTCGGCGCCAGTGGTTTCATTCCCAAGTCCAGCGACCTGAGCGTGATTCAGGAAGCGGTGCGCAAGGTGCTGGACGGCGATGTGTTCTGGCCGCCTCAGGCGTTTGAAGCGGTCAGTGTTTCGGATGAAGCCAAGGCTGCCAGTGATGGCCTCGCGAGCCTGACACCGCAGCAGTTCCGGGTGTTGACCATGGTCTGCGAAGGGTTGCTGAACAAGCAGATCGCTTACGAGCTGAGCGTGTCCGAAGCGACCATCAAGGCCCACGTCACGGCGATCTTTCGCAAGTTGAACGTGCGAACCCGGACCCAGGCAGCTTTACTGCTGCAGCAACTTGAGTCAATTCCGAGCCAGTAAGTGCTGGCGTCTTCACGCTTTTTTGACTTTCGTTGATCTAGCTTCCCCACTTTCTTTCGGTCGGTTATCTACTTTATGTCACCTTTCAAGGGCCAGACGGGCCTGAAACGCATCCTCAACGCTTCCGGTTACTCGCTGGACGGCTTGCGCGCCGCCTTCACTGGCGAAGCTGCTTTCCGCCAACTGGTGCTGCTCAACGTGGTGCTGATTCCGCTGACGTTTTTCCTCAATGTCAGCCGGGTCGAGCAGGCGTTGCTGATCGCTGTGTGCCTGCTGGCGCTGATCGTCGAGCTGTTGAATTCGGCAGTGGAGGCGGCCATTGACCGCATCTCGCTTGAGTTGCACCCGCTGTCCAAGAACGCCAAGGACATGGGCAGTGCCGCGCAATTCGTGGCGCTGAGCATGATTGCCCTGGTGTGGGCGGTGATTCTGCTTTAGGCGATGCTCGGCAGAACGATCTCGTCGCTGCGCTGGACCCCGGCGGTGAAGGCGCGGCACAGGTCGAGGAATTCGCGCATGGCGGAGGTCTGGTACTTCTGTTTGTGCCAGATGAAATAGAACTGCCGCGCCAGATCCAGATCCGGCGTCTCCACCGGCACCAGGCTGCCGCGACGGAAGGCATCACGCAGCGCCAGGCGCGAGATGCAGCCAATCCCCAGACCTGATTCCACCGCGCGCTTGATCGCTTCGGTGTGTTCCAGCTCCAGCCGGATGTTCAGCGCGCTGCGGTGATGGCGCATCGCCTGATCGAACGTCAGGCGCGTCCCCGAACCCTGTTCCCGCAAAATCCACGCTTCGTGCGTTAACGCTTCCATGGTCGCGCTGCCGCGTTTGGCCAGTGGATGCTGCGGGGCGCAGAACACCACGAGTTCATCCTCGACCCAGCTCTGTACTTCGATGTCCGGATGGCTGCAATCGCCTTCGATTAGACCCAGATCAATTTCGTAATGAGCCACTTGTTGCACGATATTGGCAGTGTTCTGCACATGCAGCTTCACCTGACTTTCGGGATGGCGCTGCATGAAGCCGCCGATCAGCAGCGTCGCCAGGTAATTGCCGATGGTCAGGGTCGCGCCCACCGACAGTGAGCCGAAACCGGATTTGCCGTTGAGCAGGTCTTCGATTTCCTTGGCCTGATCGAGCAGGGCCACGGCTTGCGGCAGCAACTGTTTGCCGAGGGCGTTGAGGCTCAGACGTTTGCCGGCGCGGTCGAACAGCTGGCAGCTGGACTGGCGCTCCAGTTCGGTGATGGAAGTGCTGGCGGCCGATTGCGACAGGTTGAGCAGACCCGCAGCACGGGACACGCTTTCCTGTTGGGCGACAGCAACAAAGACTTGCAGTTGACGAAGAGTAAATCGCATATCGATATAACCGATAACCCTTATCTTAATAATCCAGTTAACAGATATTGTCGGCGCTATTAGAATGCGATGCAATTGCGCACCGTCGGCATCCTTCAACGCGAGCCGGGCAGGCGCAGATCAATCTCCAGGAGTCCCACGTACATGAGCAACATGAACCACGAGCGTGTCCTCAGTGTTCATCACTGGAACGACACTCTGTTCAGCTTCAAGTGCACCCGCGATCCGGGCCTGCGCTTCGAGAACGGTCAGTTCGTGATGATCGGCCTGCAACAGCCAAACGGCCGCCCGCTTATGCGCGCTTACTCGATCGCCAGCCCGAACTGGGAAGAGCATCTCGAGTTCTTCAGCATCAAGGTGCAGGACGGTCCGCTGACCTCCCAGCTGCAGCACCTGAAGGAAGGCGACGAGATCATCATCTCGAAGAAACCGACCGGCACCCTGGTGCTGGACGACCTGAACCCGGGCAAGCACCTGTACCTGCTGAGCACCGGCACCGGTCTGGCGCCGTTCATGAGCGTGATCCAGGACCCGGAAACCTACGAGCGCTTCGAGAAAGTGATCCTGGTTCACGGCGTCCGTTACGTCAACGAAGTCGCCTACCGCGAGTTCATCACCGAGCACCTGCCGCAGAACGAGTTCTTCGGCGAAGCGCTGCGTGACAAGCTGATCTACTACCCGACCGTCACCCGCGAACCGTTCGAGAATCAGGGTCGCCTGACCGACCTGATGCGCAGCGGCAAGCTGTTCAGCGACATCGGCCTGCCTCCGATCAACCCGCAGGACGACCGCGCGATGATCTGCGGCAGCCCGAGCATGCTTGACGAGACCAGCGAAGTGCTCGACAGCTTCGGCCTGAAGATTTCGGCGCGTATGCGTGAGCCGGGTGATTACCTGATCGAGCGTGCATTCGTCGAGAAGTAAGCTGTTTATAGGTGACGCAGAGCGTCACTGGATGCATTCCCACGCAGAGCGTGGGAACGATCAGCCCGCGTTGCCTGAGAAGGCAGCGCGGGCTTTTTCGTTTTCGGGGTTCAGTCAGCGGCGGGAATCACTTCCAGGACGCGAATCTGCTCCGGCGTGGGGTAATGCCAGCGCACATCCAGATCCCAGAACTGCGCGCCGTATTCGCGTTCGGGCGCGGGCGCCTGATACGCCGGACGCGGGTCCTGGGCCAGGCATTGCTCGATCAGCGCCACTAAAGGTTCATCGAGGCGTTGAGCGTGTGTGTGCGCCTGTTTCAGCGCCGAGTCCGTCCACTGCACGTCAATCAACTGCGGCGCAGCGCTGGCGATGCTGTTGGACGCGTCAGCAATAATGTCGGCGTAGGGCACGTAGGGTTTGATGTCGAGAATCGGCGTGCCATCCAGAAGGTCGATACCGGAGATGAACAGGCGATTGGCCTCGACTTTGTCCAGCTTCACCACTGACTGGCCGATGCCGTTCGGCCGATGCGTGGCGCGAGTGGCGAACACGCCCATGGACTTGTTGCCACCCAGGCGCGGAGGGCGGACTTTGAGGCGCGGCTTTTCTTCCAGTGCCTGATGGAACAGGAACAGCAGCCAGACATGACTGACCTGCTCCAGTCCCTGTACTGCGTCGCCCTGATCGAACGGTGCCACCAGTTCCAGCACGCCACGGGCGGCGGGGGCCAGTTGCGGCTGGCGCGGGATGGCAAACTTCTCCTTGAAGCAGGAGCGGACAAAGCCGATGGGGGAGACGCTGTAAGTCATGGTTTGCATTCGAAGCGGAGCAGGGCGGGCATGATAACCCGGCAGGCTTCAAGTCTGGTGGTGTCAGACCTGGCCTCTTCGCGAGCAAGCTCGCTCCCACAGGTAAACGCATTCCAAGTGTGGGAGCGAGCTTGCTCGCGAAGGCCGGATCGCCGACCTAAAGACTGAATCCGCCATCCAGCGGAATGATATTCCCGGTCATATACGCCCCGGCAGTACTCGCCAGGCTGATCGCCAACGCCGCCATTTCCTCTTCACGGCCCCAGCGTTTCATCGGGATCAGCGCGGTGTCTTCGGCCAGTGCCTGCTGATCGTTGCCGATATGCTGGGTCATCTTGCTCGGGAAACGCCCCGGCGCGATGACGTTGACGTTGATGTGCTGGCTCACCAGTTCCCGGGCGAGAATTCGCGACAGTTGATGCAGAGCAGCCTTGCTCGGCCCATAGGCGTAGGCCTGTTCACCGAAAGACGAGATCCCCGCCACCGAACCGATGTTGATGATCCGCGCCGGATTGGCCGCCGAGCCGGATTTGCGCAGCAACGGCAGAAATTGCTGGATGCAACTGAACACCGAGGTCACGTTGAGTTGCATGACCTTTTCCCAGCCCTTGACCGGGTAGCTCTCCAGCGGAGCGCCCCAGGTGGTGCCGGCGTTGTTCACCAGAATGTCCAGATGAGTGATCTGCTCGCCCAGTCGCGCGGCCAGTTCTTTAACGCCTTCTTCCGTCGCCAGATTCGCCGCCACGCCCAGGCAAGTGCCCACGGCACTGAGTTCTTCAGCGGTTTGATGACAGGCTTCAGCGTCACGGGAGCAGACGTACACGCGGGCGCCGGCTTCGACAAAGGCCTTGGCGATCATTTTGCCGATACCACGGGTGCCGCCGGTCACCAGGGCGGTGCGGCCTTGCAGGGAGAAATACGGGTGCATGGCGAATCCTGAGGGCTAGGGTTCAGTACACCCTAGTCGCCGGCCGCGAAAAGCGGAGCCACTATTTTTGGAAGGAATGGAGGGGCATGCATGAAAACGGCGACCGAAGTCGCCGTTTTGTTTTTTGCAAAAAAATCAGCCGCGAACGCGCAGGGTCAGGCCCTTGAGGAAATTGCGCAGCAACTGATCGCCGCACGGGCGGTAGTTGGTGTGGCCGACCTTGCGGAACAGCGCGCTCAGCTCAGGCTTGGACACCGGAAAATCGGCCGACTTGAGGATCGCGTGCATGTCGTCTTCTTTCAGTTCGAAGGCCACGCGCAGCTTTTTCAGGATGATGTTGTTGGTCACCGGCACTTCGATCGGCAGCGGCGGACGGCTCTCGTCCTTGCCGCGCTTGAAAATCACCAGACCGTCGAGGAAGTGCGCGATGACTTCGTCCGGGCAGCGCACGAAGCCTTCTTCGTCTTCTTCTTTCTTGTCGAGGTAGGTCACGACATCGGCAAGCGTGACGTCCAGGCCGCCGAGTTTGATGATCTCGACCACTTTCTTGTCGCTGATGTCGAGCATGTAGCGCACGCTGCGCAGAACGTCATTGTGAACCATGTGTGCAATCCTGTTTGTTCGCTGTGGGCATCGCGCGGGCGCGGTGCCGGAAATATAGGGTGGCTTGCGAGCCTTAGAATTTCTCTTTGCCGGACAGGTAGCGCCATTGGCCGACCGGCACCTTGCCGATGGACACGCCGCCGATGCGGATGCGGCGGATGCCCATCACCTTCAGGCCAACCGCTTCGCAGAGCTGGGCGATGATCCCCGGCTGCGGGTTCTTCATGGCGAAGCGCAGGCGGTTTTCGTTCTGCCAGCTGGCCTTGACCGGCGGCAGCTCCTTGCCCTTGTGGGTGAGGCCGTGCTGCAGGCGATTGAGGCCGTGGGCAACCATGTCGCCTTCGACTTCGACCACGTATTCCTGCTCGATTTTGGCCGCGTCGGCGGTGAGCTTGCGCAGCACCTTCCAGTCCTGGGTGAACACCAGCAGGCCGCTGGCCTTGGGTTGCAGGTCAGCGCTGGCGGTCAGGCGCAGGAAATGCCCGCGCAGCGGACGCTTGCCGTAGCGGTGCTCTTCGCTGAGGGTGTCGGCATTCAGCGACTGCATGGCGGTGTCGACATCCATGCCGGCCGGCACGTTGAGCAGAATGGTCACCGGCTCCGGCGCGGTGGCCTTGGCGTCCTTGTCGAGCTCGACTTTCTGGTCGCCGACCTTGAATTGCGGCTCGTCGATGATTTCGCCGTCCACGGTGACCCAGCCGCCCTCGATGAACAGCTCGGCCTCGCGGCGGGAACAACCGACCAGTTCGATGAGGCGTTTGGAGAGGCGAATCGGGTCAGTCATGACAGGGGCCGTAACAAAAAAGGGGTGGGCATTGTACCTGCCTGGGGCCGGTTAAGCCCGATTGCATTTGCGCCGTGTGGCTTTTAGCCGCGTACCGCGCGCTGCTCCGGTTGTTTCAGACGCATATGCAACAGCGGATAGGGCTGGCCCATGCCATCGACTTCCGAGCGGCCGATCACCTTGAACCCTTGCTTGAAATAAAACCCCAGGGCCTGCGGGTTCTGTTCGTTGACGTCCAGTTCGTCAGCATTCAGGTGCTCCATGGCGTACTTCAGCAGTTTCTTGCCAAGGCCCTGGCCGCGATGCGCCGGGTCGATGAACAGCATTTCGATCTTGCCCGCGGCGACCCCGGCAAATCCGGTGATGCGCTGGTGGCTGTCGCGGGTGCAGATCAGCATCACTGCGTCGAGGTAGCGGGTCAGCACCAGATTCTTCAGCAGCTCGATGTAGGATTCCGGCAGGAAATCATGAGTCGCGCGCACCGAGGCCTCCCAGACCCGGGTCAGTTCCTGATAATCGCTGAGTTTCGGCGTGTGGATGACCGAGTGGTGACGCATGCCCGATAGCCTCTTTGTCATGGATGAGGGAGTCCTTCCCACCCCAAACGATAGCCGTAAAAAAGCCCCGCATCTCGTAAAAGAGAGCGGGGCTTTCTGTATTTTTCGCGCTTAGATCTGTTCGGCCCAGAGGTCGTACTCGTCGGCGTCGGTCACCTTGCACCAGACCTTGTCGCCCGGCTTGAGGTTGCTGCCATTGTCGATGAACACGTTGCCGTCGATTTCCGGGGCATCGAAGAAGCAGCGGCCGACTGCGCCTTGCTCGTCGACTTCGTCCACCAGCACTTCAATCTCGCGGCCGATGCGCATTTGCAGACGGGCCGAGCTGATTTCCTGCTGGTGTGCCATGAAGCGCTCCCAACGATCCTGCTTGACGTCGTCCGGAACGATATCCAGGTTCAGGTCATTGGCCGGTGCGCCTTCGACCGGCGAGTACTGGAAGCAGCCGACGCGGTCGAGTTGGGCTTCGGTCAGCCAGTCCAGCAGGTACTGGAAGTCCTCTTCGGTTTCACCGGGGAAGCCGACGATGAAGGTCGAACGGATGATCAGGTCCGGGCAGATCTCGCGCCAGTTCTTGATCCGCGCCAGGGTCTTGTCTTCGAACGCCGGGCGTTTCATCGCCTTCAGGACTTTCGGGCTGGCGTGCTGGAACGGGATGTCCAGGTACGGCAGGATCTTGCCGGCGGCCATCAGTGGGATCAGCTCGTCGACGTGCGGGTACGGGTAAACGTAGTGCAGACGGACCCAGACGCCGAGGGTGCTCAGCGCTTCGCACAGTTCGGTCATGCGGGTTTTCACCGGCGCGCCGTTCCAGAAACCGGTGCGGTATTTGACGTCAACGCCGTAGGCGCTGGTGTCCTGGGAAATCACCAGCAGTTCCTTCACGCCGGATTTCACCAGGCGCTGGGCTTCGTCGAGCACGTCGCCGACCGGACGGCTGACCAGTTTGCCGCGCATCGACGGGATGATGCAGAAGCTGCAGCTGTGGTTGCAGCCTTCGGAAATCTTCAGGTACGCGTAGTGACGCGGGGTCAGCTTGATGCCTTGCGGCGGCACCAGGTCGATCAGCGGGTTGTGATCCTGCTTCGGCGGCACGACTTCGTGCACCGCGTTGACCACTTGCTCGTACTGCTGCGGACCGGTGACGGCCAGCACGCTCGGGTGCACGTCACGGATGTTGCCTTCTTCCACGCCCATGCAGCCGGTCACGATGACCTTGCCGTTTTCCTTGATCGCTTCACCGATGACTTCCAGCGATTCGGCCTTGGCCGAGTCGATGAAGCCGCAGGTGTTGACCACGACCACGTCGGCGTCCTGATAGGTGGACACCACGTCATAGCCTTCCATGCGCAGCTGGGTCAGGATGCGCTCGGAGTCGACCAGTGCTTTCGGGCAACCCAGAGAAACGAAGCCAACCTTTGGATTGGCCGGCGCAGGAGTGGTGGACATGTCTAACCTCGGTGTTTTGTGACGTCGCTTGCCTGATGGCGGAAGCCGACGGACGGGCGCTTGAAGTGCGCCTCTGATCAAAAAGTGCGCAATTCTAGCGATGAGCAACGCACTTGACCAGCTTTATGCAGGGAAATACGACGAGTGCTGCGCTATGCTTCGCGCCGTTGAGCTTTACCAATTTTTTACAGTCAACAAAACGTCTGTAACAGCAGGTAAAACAGCGCATGCTGCACCACAAAGCATAGTGCTTCATTCAAGAAGCCGGTTCTGAGAAGTAGGAGTGTTGGATGGGTCAGGCAAGTAGTCATGCGGCAGGCGCCGAAGGTTCGGCCACCAAGCCGCTGAGTATGCTGGTCGCGGCAGTCGGGGTAGTTTACGGCGACATCGGCACGAGCCCGTTGTACACCCTCAAAGAAGTGTTTTCCGGCGGTTACGGCGTACCGGTGAACCACGACGGAGTGCTGGGCATTCTGTCGTTGATCTTCTGGTCGCTGATCTGGGTCGTGTCGATCAAATACATGATGTTCGTGCTGCGTGCCGACAACCAGGGCGAGGGCGGCATCATGGCGCTCACCGCACTGGCACGGCGGGCAGCGGGGGAGCGCAGAAAATTGCGTTCGCTGCTGGTGGTCTGCGGCTTGATCGGCGCAGCGCTGTTCTATGGCGACAGCATGATCACCCCGGCGATCTCTGTGCTGTCGGCCATCGAGGGTCTGGGCCTGGCATTTGAGGGGATCGACCATTGGGTCGTGCCGTTGTCATTGGTGGTGCTGGTCGGGCTGTTTCTGATCCAGAGCCATGGCACAGCACGGATCGGCATTCTTTTCGGGCCGATCATGGTCACCTGGTTCCTCGTTCTCGGCGCTCTGGGCGTGTACGGCATCAGCCATTCCCCGGAAGTGCTGAAGGCCCTGAACCCGATCTGGGCCGTGCGCTTTTTCATGGTGCATACCGGCATGGGCGTGGCGATTCTCGGCGCCGTGGTGCTGGCGCTGACCGGTGCCGAAGCGCTGTACGCCGATATGGGCCACTTCGGTCGCAAGCCGATCGCCCGGGCTTGGTTCCTGCTGGTGCTGCCGGCGCTGGTGCTTAACTACTTCGGACAGGGCGCCTTGCTGCTGGACAACCCGGAAGCGGCGCGCAACCCGTTCTACCTGCTGGCCCCGGGCTGGGCGCTGATTCCGCTGGTCGGTCTGTCGACCCTGGCCACCGTCATTGCGTCCCAGGCGGTGATTTCCGGCGCGTTCTCCCTGACCCGTCAGGCGATTCAGCTTGGTTACATTCCGCGTATGTACATCCAGCACACGTCCAGCGACGAGCAGGGCCAGATTTATATTGGCGCAGTGAACTGGGCGCTGATGGTCGGCGTTGTCCTGTTGGTGCTGGGCTTCGAATCCTCCGGCGCACTGGCCTCGGCCTATGGTGTTGCGGTAACCGGCACCATGCTGATGACTACGATTCTGGTGTCGGCGGTCATGTTGCTGTTGTGGAAATGGCCGCCGGTGCTGGCCGTGCCGGTGCTGATCGGCTTCCTGCTGGTGGACGGTCTGTACTTCGCCGCCAACGTGCCGAAGATCGTCCAGGGCGGTGCGTTCTCGGTGGTCGCCGGTATCGCCTTGTTCATCCTCATGACCACCTGGAAGCGCGGCAAGCAGTTGCTGGTCGAGCGCCTGGACGAAGGCGCGCTGCCGCTGCCGATCTTCATCAGCAGCATCCGCGTGCAGCCGCCGCACCGCGTTCAGGGCACAGCCGTGTTCCTCACCGCCCGTTCCGACGCGGTGCCGCATGCGCTGTTGCACAACCTGCTGCACAACCAGGTGTTGCATGAACAAGTGGTGCTGCTGACCGTGGTCTACGAAGACATTCCGCGCGTACCACCATCCCGACGCTTCGAAGTCGAGGCCCATGGCGAAGGCTTCTTCCGGGTGATCCTGCACTTCGGCTTCACTGACGAGCCGGACGTGCCGCAGGCGCTGAAGCTGTGTCATCTGGACGACCTGGACTTCAGCCCGATGCGCACCACCTACTTCCTCAGCCGCGAAACGGTCATCGCCTCGAAACTCGAAGGCATGGCCCGTTGGCGTGAAGCGCTGTTTGCGTTCATGTTGAAGAACGCCAACGGGAACCTGCGGTTCTTCAATCTGCCGCTGAACCGGGTGATTGAATTGGGGACGCAGGTGGAGATGTAGGCTCCGTCTGAACTGAAAGCCCCCGTCAGCCTTGTGGCTGTCGGGGGCTTTTTTGTGCGTGTCCGGTTGGAGTGCTTGGTCGGATAGTGGAAACAGCAAGTTGCACTATGTTTAATTCAGCACAATACTTTGTGCATTAACGTACGCATCAGCATGTGAGTGAGAGGTGATTATGACGGCATTATTAGAGCGTGCTGACCAAGCAATTTCCGTGACTGCCATGGTCAGGAGCTTCAGCGCGAAGCTCAAGGAGATTTCCAGTCGTGCCACTGAGCGTCTGGTCATCTTCAAGGACAATCAACCGGCAGCGGTCATCATCAACGTGCAGGCCTATCAGGAAATGCTGGATGAACTTGAGGACCTTCGCATTGAAGCGGCAGCCCGCGAACGTCTGAGCAATTTTGATCAGACCAAGGCTGTCAGCCATGAGGATATGCGGGCAAGGTACGCCCGGAAGGATTAAGGGAGCGCTGGATGGTTTGGGGAGTGATTTATCATCCGGAAGTCCAAGGGGATCTTGATCAATTGGGATCAGCAGCTGCCAACCGGATACTGGATGTGATCGAAGAACGGATCATCCACGGCGAGCCGGATAAAAGTGGCAAGCCTCTGAGAGCCAGTCTTGCGGGGTGCAGACGAATTCGAACGGGCGACACGCGAATCGTTTATAGAGTTGATGGCCGGGCCATCCAGGTGTTGATCGTTGCGGTGGGGGCTCGACGTGACGAAGAGGTGTATGGCGCTGCTGAAAGGCGCCTCTGAACAAAAGGCCACCGTCAGCCTTTTGGCTGGCGGGGCTTTTTCGTTTTTATGCCGTTACATGCTTTTGGGCAACTCTGCTTCAGACTCGGTTTTCGTTCTCGCGGGTCGCGGCATCAGGGCCTTCATCACGTCGTCGACCAAGGCTTTGCCGATTATCGTCAGGTAGTGCGCGGCCCAGGCGTGACGGTCGCTCTCCTTGTCGTAGGCGGCATCCTCGGCGAAGGATTTGGCGAGGAACAATAGGTCTGAAGCCTGGGACAGTGCTTCGACGATCGGGACGCCGGAGCGAACGTTGAGTAACGCCTGATCCGAGCTGTAGAGGAAAGAGGTGAAGCCGATTGTTGTGAGATCTGCGGGGGACGGCGATTTCGTTTCGGTCATGGTGTTACTCCTTGGTTCGAGGAGCTGCGACTTCCGTTACCACACGAAAGGGAGGCAGCTGTACGCAGGGTGGTAAACCGGGAACCAAGGAAACCGGCACGCCCGAAGGCGTCCCACGCACAGCTGCCATAACTCGAAATCACAGGCTTGAAAGTGTCTGTGATTGTGATGAGGGTGCTGTTGCGCTGGTTTATCCGGGTTACCACACCCGATCGCTGAAAGGGTCAGCGACCTCTGGAGAGTATCCCGTCGGAAAACAGCGCAATAGGGCGGCAAAGTGCTCAAGCAGGAGATTAGGAGTTTGCCTACAAGGTATGCGGACGTCATCTGATATTGCGACACCAGACGTAAACGAAATTCAATGTTGATGGAGGTTTTGCGCGTCTTTGATGCGGCAGATGAATGTGGAGTTGACGACTCGAAAAGGCCAATGAAGCAGGTGTCCACGTTTTATGGAATGTGGACGCCTGGCGTTTTCAATTTCATGAAGAGTCAAGCATTGAGTGAAAAAGCCCCCGCAACTGCGAAGTTGCGGGGGCTTTTTTGGGGGGCGCTTCAGATCACTCTTCCGCCACCTGCGCCGTGTTCTGGCGCTTCTCGATCAAGTCCACCAGACGCTTGGCCAGCGCCGGGTAGTTCTCGTCGAAGTGGTGGCCGCCAGGCAGCTTCACCGCTTCGCCCACTGCGGTCTTGTCGGTGCAACCGCTTTCGTCGGTTTCTTCTTCACCGTAGATGCACACGACCTTGGCCGGTGGCAGCTTGGCCATTTCCGGGCCGGTGGCGGCTTCTTTGCCGGCGTTGCCGAGCCAGCCTTCGACTTCGATTTCGAAGCTGCCGGTGCGGGCGAAGGCCAGCAGGATGATTGCGTCGACGCGTTGCTGCTCGGTTTCCGGCAGGCGGTTGTAGATGGCCGGCAGGACGTCGGCCCCGAACGAGTAACCGGTCAGGATGAAGCGTTTGGTGCCCCATTTCTGGCGGTAGTGCTGCATCAGTTCGGTCAGGTCCAGCGCGCTCTGTTCCGGGCTCTTGTGCTGCCAGTAATAGCGCAGGGTGTCGATGCCGACGACCGGGTAGCCGATCTTGGCCATTTCACCGGCCACGTCGCGGTCCAGATCACGCCAGCCGCCGTCGCCGGACAGGAACAGGGTCACGGTGTCCTTGGCCTGGCCGGCCGGGACTTCCACCACCGGGATCTGCAGGCCGCCGTTGGCCTTGTCGCCGCCGACGAGGATCTTGCGCAGTTCGTTGTTCAGCACTTGCGGCAGGTTGATGTCGTAGTCGCTGATGCTGGTTTCGGCGTTCGGTTGATCGCGCACGAAACCGGCGCTGGTGTCGTCCGGGTTGTCGTTCCACGCCACCAGCCAGTGACCGTGGGCGGAGGATTTTGGCAGCAGATGGGTGCAGCCGGGTTTTTCCAGAGCCAGGTCGACGGAGACGGCCTGGGCCTTGTCGTCTTTCTGTTCGGACAACCAGCGCCACGCCAGCACGGCGCCGGGGCCGATGCCGCTGACCAGCGTCGCCGGGCCGTTCAGTTCGCGCAGGCCGGCTTGCAGGGCGCGGCTCTGCAGCAGGCAGTCCTTGGGCAGAATCACCTGAACGATCTGCGCCGAGGCGCTGCGGCTCAGGGTGCTTAGTTGCTTGTCGCTGAGTTTCTGGTCGTCGTTGACCGCCACCAGCACCTGAGCCTTGGGCTTGGTGCCGGGGATGACCCGGGTCATGGCGGCGCCATCGGCCGGGGTGAGCTGTTCGAGGGTCGGTTCCGGTGCCGGGCGTTTGAGGTACCAGAAACCGCCACCGGCAATCGCGGCCAGCACCAGCAGTGCGACCAGGATGTACTTCAGGGAGCGTTGAATCATCAGCGTTTCACCAATCCAGTCAAGCCGCCCGCGATCAGGGCAGCAGTGTCGGCCAGCGCCACCAGCGGATCGAGTCCGGCGGGCACGGCCATATAACGGGGTTCCCAGTCAGGCTGGAACTTGTCTTTGAAGCGGCGCAAGCCTTGGAAGTTGTACAGCTGCTCACCACGGCGGAAAACCATCGAGCCCAGACGCTGGGTCAGCGGTGCCCCGCGCCGGGGTTGCAACCCCGACAGCGGCACCATGCCCAGGCTGAAGCGCGCGTATCCGTGACTCTTATAGTGTTGAATCAGACCGACCATCATGAATTCCATGGTCAGCTTGGGGGCGTCCGGGTGCGCGCGCATCAGGTCGAGACTGGCCAGATCATGGCTGTAGGTCTCGAGCAGGTTGGCGAACGCCACCGGGCGGCCTTCGAAGCGAATCACCGCGATGCGGAAATGCCTCAGGTAATCGTCGCTGAAACGGCCGAGGGAGAAGCCTTTCTCGCGCACGTTCTTGCCGGTGAGCCAGGCATCGGAAATCACCTTGAGCTCATCCATCGGTGCATGGCCCGGCTCATGGATTTCCAGCGACAGACCATCGCGGGTGCCACGATTCCAGGTGTAGCGCAGGTCCTTCATCTCCTTGCCCTTGGCTTCCAGGTCAAAGCGATGCAGATCGACCCGGGCTTCTTCGCCCAGCTTGATCGCGGTCAGGCCGATGTCCATGTAGTACGGCAGGTTCTCGGCGCGCACCTGATAGAACACCGGGCGGGCGTGATGGATGTCGCACAGGTCGCGGAACTGCCAGATCATCTCGGCCCGTTGCTGGCCGGGGCCGATCGGGTCGTACAGGGCCACCAGACTGCGGCCGCGACGGGCATACATCAGGAAAGCTTCATCATTGGGGTGAAACAGCAGCGCCTTGTCGCCGGTCAGGGCCAGGCCGCCGTCCGGTTGCGAAGAGGCCATCAGGATTTTCGAGGCGCGTTCCAGCTCATCGGGTGTCGGCAAGTGGATCACCGGGCGAGCGGTGCGCAGCAGCCAGGTCAGGGCGATCACCAGCAACAACACGGCGGCACCGAGCAGCGAGCGCAGACCGCGCGGGGCGTCGGCGTCGAGGGTGAACTGCCACCACAGTTGATGGCTGTACGGAACGTCCTGATAAGCGAACAGCAAAAGCCAGGTCGAAGCACCGAGTACGCACAGGCTGGCCACCAGATACAGCGGCGAGAACGGCAATTCGGTCAGACGGCTCGGGCGATAGAACGAACGACGGAACACCCCCAGCAGCGCGGCGGTGAGGGTCATCAGGGTTGCCTCTTCCCAGTCGAAACCCTTGAGCAGCGAGAGCAGGGCGCCCACCAGCAACAGAATGGTGGTCAGCATCCATGCCGCCGACAACCGGCGACGCAGGCCTTGAGCGAGCATCAGGCACAGCACGCCGATCAGGCTGGCGCCAAAGTGCGAGGCGTCGACCAGACGGTGAGGAATCAGAAAACCGATGTGCTCCAGACGAGTGTCGATCTCTGGCGTCGCGCCGGAAAACAGCAGCACCACGCCGGACAGGAACACCAGCACCGCGAGGATCGGTGCCGCCAGACCGGACGCTGCACGCATGGTCTGCGACTGAAACAGGCGCTGGCCTTCGTTGAGCAGCAACAGCACGCAGGCCACCAGCAACGGCAGCACTACATAGATCAGGCGATACAGCAGCAGGGCGGCAGCCAGCGGCGCGGCGCCGAGTTTGTCGGCGAACGCAGCGAGCAGAATCGCTTCAAAAACACCCACACCACCCGGAACGTGGCTGAGTACACCGGCCGCCAGTGCCAGCAGATAGACCAACAGGAATGCACCGAAGGGCGGCGCTTGCGGCAGCAGCAGATAAAGCACGGTTGCAGCGGCGGCGACGTCGAGGGCGGTAATGACCAGTTGCAGGAACGTCAGGCGACGACCCGGCAGACGCAGGGTGCGACGACCGGCCCGGACCAGCAGGTTGTCCGGATAAGGTTGCTCCTGCAGGCGACGGCGATAGATGCCGATGGCCAGAATCGCACCGAGCAGCAACACCACGCCGGCAATCGTACCCAACAAGGTCTCGGACAGTCCCAGTGCCTGTGAGGCGGCCGGCAGGTTGCTCAGGGTCGCTAGGGCGGCCAGTGGCGGCAGGGCGCAGCCCAGCGACAGGCTGGCGAACAGGGTCATGTGCGCGACTTCGGAAGCGCCCAGGCCATGCCGTGCATATAGACGGTAACGCACCGAGCCACCGGACAGCATCGACAGGCCGATGGCATTGCCGATGGCGAACGCGGTGAAGCCGCCCAGAGCCAGGGTTTTCGGTGTCAGCGTCACGCGCGCATATCGACTGGCCGACCATTCGTAGCCGAGCAGAATGATGAAGCCGATGACTGTCGCACCGAGGGCGCCGAGAAGGGCCGGTTTCGGCACCTCGAGAATCGAGTCGTGCAGTGCGTCGAGATCGAGTTCGCTGAGCAGATGGCGACAGGCAATCAGCGCGATGGCGAACAGCAGCAAAGTGACCGCCAGACCGATCGGTTGCCGGTATTTGCTGATCCGATCCAGCAGGCGCAGACGCTCAGGTTTGATCGGTGGGTTCGCTGTGACGGTGTCTTGTGAATCAGACGAGTTGGCGCGCATCAATCACCTCTTGGATTGTGCGCGACAGGATGGAGGTATCCAGCCAAGTTACCAATCCCTGTAGAAAAAAATAATCACAAAATACTACGCCTCTCACCGGGTATCGGCGAGGGCAGCTCCTGGATTGCAGACGCCTTGCCTGCGACTTCAAGCATAGTCGCAACCTGGCGGGACTGAAGATCCTGAACGGTTCACTGCACAGTGACAGATCATTGTTGCGAAAGGACTTTTTCCACAGATACAAAAAAGGCCACTCTTTCGAGTAGCCTTTTTTGATGTTTGGTTGCGGGAGCCGGATTTGAACCGACGACCTTCGGGTTATGAGCCCGACGAGCTACCAGACTGCTCCATCCCGCGTCTGTGTGGCGGCATTCTACAGGCGAACGGCGGGGTGTCAACCGATAATCCCGTGAAGGGTCAAATAAGTGTGCAATCGCGGCAAACGGTCGCAGGGGAAGCGCTAAGTTTCGGAATCGGAACGATTTCCGGAATGTTCGACTGGATCCGAAAAAACCGAAGCGCACAAAAAAGGCCAATCTTTCGATTGGCCTTTTCTGATGTTTGGTTGCGGGAGCCGGATTTGAACCGACGACCTTCGGGTTATGAGCCCGACGAGCTACCAGACTGCTCCATCCCGCGTCTGTGTGGCGGCATTCTACAGAGGAATGCCGTGGTGTCAACCTTCAATTCGGATAAAACCTGTTGAGCTTCAATCGGTTAGCGCTGACGGACGGTCTTTTCATTGAGCGCAGGGCAGACAGGGCAAGGGTTTCAGCTCTATTGGGGATTGGTTTTCGATTGAGTAAATAAATTCAAAGTCCTTTTCCTACAAACTGAAAAGAACATTCGTACCACTGGTGCTATATACAGGTGTCAGTGAGATACTGCCGGTCCGGCTTGCCATGTTTCCTTTTCTGTCATGACTCAGCGAAAAATCATCCACGTCGACTGTGACTGTTTCTACGCCGCCATCGAGATGCGGGATGACCCGAGCCTCGCCGGCAAGCCGTTGGCGGTCGGTGGTTCGGCGGACAGGCGCGGGGTGATCGCCACCTGCAACTATGAGGCGCGGGCTTACGGCGTTCGTTCGGCTATGTCGTCCGGGCATGCCTTGAAACTGTGCCCGGACCTGACCATCGTCAAGCCGCGAATGGATGCCTATCGCGAGGCGTCGAAGGAAATTCATACGATCTTCAGCGATTACACCGACCTGATCGAGCCGCTTTCGCTGGACGAGGCCTATCTCGACGTCTCGGACAGCGCGCATTTCGGCGGCAGCGCCACGCGCATCGCCCAGGACATTCGTCGCCGGGTTTCCAATCAACTGCACATCACGGTCTCCGCCGGCGTGGCGCCGAACAAGTTTCTGGCCAAGATCGCCAGCGACTGGAGAAAGCCCAACGGCTTGTTCGTGATTACCCCGGACCAGGTCGAAGACTTCGTCAGTGGCCTGCCGGTAAGCAAGTTGCACGGGGTGGGCAAGGTCACGGCCGACAAGTTGAGCAGGCTTGGTATCAGTGACTGTCTGCAGTTGCGCGAGTGGGACAAGCTGGCGCTGGTGCGGGAATTCGGCAGTTTCGGCGAGCGCTTGTGGAGTCTGGCCCGTGGGATCGATGAGCGGTTGGTGCACAACGACAGCCGCCGTCAGTCGATCAGCGTCGAAAATACCTACGACGTCGATCTGCCGGATCTGCGCAGTTGCCTCGACAAGCTTCCGGAATTGCTGGAAACCCTGAAAACCCGCATGGCGCGAATCGACAGCAGTTACCGACCCGGCAAGCCATTCGTCAAAGTGAAGTTTCACGATTTCACCCAGACCACGCTGGAGCAGGCCGGGGCAGGGCGGGATCTGGGCAGTTACCAATTGATGCTGACGCAGGCGTTCAACCGCGGTGGCAAACCGGTACGGCTATTAGGAGTGGGCGTGCGGCTGGAGGATTTGCGCGGCGGGTTCGAACAAATGGAGTTGTTCGAGCGATAAGCGGACAAAAAAATGCCCGACTTAGGTTCGGGCATTTTTTCAGGGTCTTCAGTTCGGCCCCGGATCCGCCACCAGGCGCCCCGCATCCCGGGTCAGGGATTTGAGGAACTCGGTCTGCAACTCGGGATCGTTGCGGGTCAGTTCGATCAGACTTTGCTCCAGCTCACTGGCTTCTTCTTCCAGACCCAGTTCCGACAGACGCTTGACCCGGTGCACCCACTGGCTCACTTCGTCGTCTTCCAGATCGTCGTAGATCAGTGCGTGAGCCTCCAGCAACTTGCCGCGCAGGTGAGTGCTGATCGCCAAAGACGAATCGGAGTGCACGTCGTCCTTGCTGTCTTCGACAATGATCTGCAGTTTGCCTACATGATTGAGGTCGTTTTCGGCGAACGGGCTGTCCAGCAGGTTCAGACGCAGCACGCCGTGGCGATCGGTGGTCATGTCGAAGGTCTGCTTGCCGGCCTTGATCTGAACCGGGCGCTCGCTCCACGGCAAGCTCGAATATTCCGTGCGCTTGTCGCGCTGGACTTCGTCGATACCGGCCAGGTTCTGTTGCGCGCGACCATTGGATTGCACGTTCATGAACGGGTTGAGCCCGGCGAAACCGTAGCTGAGCCAGTCACGTGTCACGCTGTCGGGCAGATTGCCAAGGGCAAACACGTTGACCACGTTCGCACCGATGCCGCCGACCACCGCCACCGCGCCCAGCGGAATCTCGTAGATCTCCCGCCATGGCTGGTAAGGCGTGTAACGGTCGTAATGGCGCGTGACTTCGAACTCGGTGACCTCAAAGGTCTTCTGTTCGTTGATCTTCACGCGCCGTTGCGGCAGCTCAAGCACCTTGGGCTCGCCGACATCGATCTGCAGGCTGTGATCGAGCAGTTTGCGCTCGACACGTTCCTCGTGCTCGCTGCGTTGCGACATGTGATTGGCACAGCCGCTGACCAGCAGGGTGCCGCACAGGGCGGCACCACCGAGGCCTAAGGTGTTTCGCTTGAACATGACGTCTCTATCTGGTTTCAGCGGCGGATACGGGCCTGAAGGAAGGACAGCACGTCGGCAACCGGCAGCGCTTGCGCCTGGCCTTCGGTACGGCTCTTGTATTCCAGGTTGCCTTCGGCAAGGCCGCGATCGCTGACCACGATCCGGTGCGGAATGCCGATCAGCTCCATGTCCGCGAACTTGATGCCCGGGCTGGTTTTCTTGTCGCGGTCGTCCAGCAACACTTCGAAGCCAGCCGCGGTCAGTTCCGCGTACAGCTTGTCGGTGGCTTCGCGCACCAGCTCGGTTTCATAGCGCAGTGGTACCAGGGCGATCTGGAACGGTGCCAGGGCGTCGCTCCAGATGATGCCGTTCTCGTCGTTGTTCTGCTCGATGGCGGCGGCCACCACGCGGGAAACGCCGATGCCGTAGCAACCCATTTCCAGGGTCACCGGCTTGCCGTTCTCGCCCAGTACTTCGCACTTCATCGCCTTGCTGTACTTGTTGCCCAGCTGGAAGATGTGCCCGACTTCGATGCCGCGCTTGATTTCCAGGGTGCCCTTGCCGTCCGGGCTCGGGTCGCCGGCCACGACGTTACGCAGGTCGGCCACGGTCGGAACCGGCAGATCACGCTCCCAGTTCACGCCGAAGTAGTGCTTGTCGTCGATGTTCGCACCGATGCCGAAGTCGCTCATCAGCTCGACCGAGCGGTCGATGATGATCGGCAGCGGCAGGTTCAGCGGGCCGAGGGAGCCGGCGCCGGCGCCAATGGCGTCACGCAGTTCGGCATCGGAAGCCATGACCAGCGGGCTGGCAACACCTGGCTGGTTGGCAGCCTTGATTTCGTTCAGCTCGTGGTCGCCACGGATGATCAGCGCGATCAGCTTGCCTTCTTCTTCGGCGTGCACGATCAGGGTCTTGATGGTCTTTTCGATCGGCAGACCGAATTTTTCCACCAGGGCCGCGATGGTCTTGGTGTCTGGCGTGTCGACCAGGCGCAGCTCTTCGCTTGGCGCGGCACGCGAGGTTTCACGCGGTACGGCTTCCGCTTTCTCGATGTTCGCGGCGTAGTCGGAACCGTTGCTGAAAACGATATCGTCTTCGCCGGACTCGGCCAGCACGTGGAACTCGTGGGAACCGGCACCGCCGATCGAACCGTTGTCGGCTTCCACCGGACGGAACTTCAGGCCCAGACGGGTGAAGATGTTGCAGTACGCTTCGTGCATGCGGTCATAGGTGACCTGCAGCGACGCCTGATCCGCATGGAAGGAGTACGAGTCTTTCATAATGAATTCGCGACCGCGCATCAGGCCGAAGCGTGGACGGATTTCGTCACGGAATTTGGTCTGGATCTGGTACAGGTTGATCGGCAGCTGTTTGTAGCTGCTCAACTCGTTGCGCATCAGATCGGTGATCACTTCTTCGTGGGTCGGGCCCGCGCAGAAATCACGACCGTGGCGGTCTTTGATGCGCAGCAGCTCAGGGCCGTATTCTTCCCAGCGCCCCGATTCCTGCCACAGCTCGGCCGGTTGGGTGCTCGGCATCAACACTTCCAGAGAGCCGGCGGCGTTCATTTCTTCGCGAACGATGGCTTCCACCTTACGCATCACTCGCAAGCCCATCGGCAGCCAAGTGTACAGGCCCGAGGCGAGTTTGCGGATCATGCCGGCGCGCAGCATCAGCTGATGGCTGATCACGACCGCGTCGGAAGGCGTTTCTTTCTGTGTGGCGAGCAAAAATTGACTGGTGCGCATGGTTGGCCGTTGTCGGTTGCTATGACTGGAAATGACGGAGCAGTGTAACGGCGAGATCCGCCGACGTACAGAAGTGCAACCCCGGCGCGAACCCTCTCGCCGGGTGCGAGATGTCTTACGACTCTTCCACGACGGAGGTCGGTGCAGGTTCCGGCGTCGGCGTCGGACCTTCGCGGCGGCTTTCCTGGAACCAGTGCAGGGCAATCAGCACCAGGGTCGGCACGCCGAGCAGCGCGGTGATGAGGAAGAAGTTGTGATAACCGAATTTCTCCACCATCACGCCGGAGTAGCCGCCGATCAGGCGTGGCAGCAGGAGCATGATCGAGCTGAGCAGGGCGTATTGAGTGGCGGAGAACTTCAGGTTGGTCAGGCTCGACAGGTAGGCGACGAACGCCGAGGTCGCCAGACCGGAACTGAAGTTGTCGAGAGAGATCGTCACCACCAGCATCTGCAGGTTCGGGCCCATGTCCGCCAGCATGAGGAACAGCAGGTTGGTGGCCGCCGACGCAGCGCCGCCGATGAACAGGATCGGCAGGATGCCGAAGCGCACGATCAGCAGACCACCCATGCCGGCGCCGACGAGGGTCATGATCAGACCGAAAATCTTGCTGACGCTGGCGATCTGGTCCTTGGTGAAGCCCTGGTCGATGTAGAACACGTTGGCCATCACTCCCATCACCGTGTCGGACATCCGGTAGGTGGCGATCAGGCCGAGCAGCAGCAGCGCCTGCCAGCGGTAGCGCAGGATGAAGTCGTTGACCGGCGTCAGCACCGGCGCCAGACCGCGACGGCCCATGGCCGAGAGGCACAGGCAGGTCAGCGTGGTGTAGAGAATCGCGCGCAGGAACGCCCGGTCTTCAAGCAGCAGGTCCAGCGGGCTCATGTCACCAAACAGCACGCTGGCGAAATCGGTGTTGTAGAGCTGGGTGAACATCGCCGGGACGGAGACCAGCAAAATGATCAGCACGAACACCGACATCAACTGATGCATGAAGGTGTAGCGCCCGGCCTGCAACTGAGTGCGCAATGGCACCGGAGGCTCGCGCATCAGCAGGGTGGTGAGCAGGGCAGGGACCATCAAGGCGCCGAACAGCACGTAGGTGCCGGTCCAGGCGGAGTGCTGATAGTTGAACCCGGTGGAGCCGAAGCCTTCGGCGAAGAACAGTGCACCAGCGGTCGCGAGCAGGGCCGCCACCCGATAACCGGACATGTAACTGGCGGCCAGAGCGGCCTGACGGTTGTCTTCGGCGATTTCCAGGCGATAGGCGTCGACGGCGATGTCCTGGGTGGCGGAAGCGAAGGCGACGATCACTGCGATAGCGATCAGCCAGGACAGGTGTTTCTGCGGGTCGCAAAAGCCCATGCCGATCAGGCCGAGGATCACCAGCGTCTGTGAGAGCACCAGCCACGAGCGACGGCGCCCCAGCTTGCCGAGCAACGGCAGGCGCCATTGATCGAGCAGGGGCGACCAGACCCATTTGAAGGCATAGGCCAGACCGATCAGGCTGGCGTAGCCGATCGTCTCGCGGGCCACACCGGCTTCACGCAGCCAGACCGAAAGTGTCGAGAACACCAGCATGTACGGCAGGCCGGCGGCGAAACCCAGCAACAACAGCACGAGCGTCGAAGGACTGGCATAGGCGGCGAGCGCGGCGCGCCAGGTTTTACGGGGCATGGGCTGAAGTCTGCCTCAAGATTGCGAAAACAAAGCGCGCACTCTAACCGCTGTGCTCTACCGGACGCCAGCCATGGCGCCGAATATCCACACGATTGTTCAGGATGGTGATGCCTTCCATGCGCAATCGCGCCCGCTGTTCGTCCCCGGACGGGCTGCCCGCCGGCAGGCTGATCCGACCGCCGGCGCCGAGTACGCGGTGCCAGGGCAGTTTGGTATCGCCGGGCAATTGGCTCAGGGTCCGGCCGACCCAGCGGGCGGCGCGCCCCAACCCCGCCAGTTCGGCCAACTGACCATAGCTGACGACCTTGCCCTCGGGCACTTGGGCGAGGGTGGAATAGAGTGCCGTGCGTCGGATTTGCGGATCGTTTTCGCAGGCATGCATCGGGTCTGTCACTTGCGCGGTTCCTGAACTTGATCGCGTTATGTCCTTAAGCGTAATCGGTGCAAGGGCAATTGAGAAATGAACTCAATAGAAATAGCCGGGTCATTCCTTGTCAGGGAATTATTCCTACGGATAATGCCGACCATTTTTTCGCAAACTTGAGTCCCCGATTTGCTTATGTTGTCCAGAACCCTGCTGTGCCTTGCTGTCTTCAGTGCGTCCACACCCCTGCTTGCCGACACCGTCTGGTTGAAGAACGGTGACAAGCTGAGCGGCAAAATCACGCTGTTCGACGGTGGCAAGTTGCTGGTCCAGACCCAGTACGCGGGCGCAGTGACCATTGACTGGAAGCAGGTCAAGACGCTGGAGAGCGATCAGGAGTTGCTGGTCAAGCAGGACGCCTACAACGGCGAGAAGGCCAAGTCGCTGAGCGCTGCCGAAGACGGCAAGGTCACCCTGGCCAACGGCGAAGCGCCGAAAACCGTGGAGTTGGCGAGCATTCAGCAGATTCTCAAACCCAAACCGGTGGTCGAGGATCTGGTGTGGAAGGGCAACGTCGATCTGGCGCTGGATTATCAGCGCGCGGAAAAGGACACCGACGATTACGACATCGGCTTCAAGACGTCCGCCCGCCATGGTCGCTGGCGCCACACCGCCGAGGGCGAGTACAACCGCGAAGTGCAGGACGACGTGACCACCACCGACAACTGGCGCGCCGAGTATGCACTCGACCGTTTCCTGACGGACAAGTGGTTCTGGCAGGGGCGCCTGAATTACAAGCGCGACCACATCGAAGAGCTGGCGCGTCAGCGCGTGGTCGGTACAGGTCCGGGTTACCAGTTCTGGGATGACGAGCTGGGGGCATTCTCCCTGGGCTCGCTGCTCAACCGCACCGACTACCAGTATCGTGATGGCAGCAAGGACAACTTCTATTCGGTCGCGATGAAGTGGGATTACAACCGCTACCTGATCGGCAAGAAAGTCGAGTTCTTCACCAATGGCGAAGTCGGCAAGCCGCTGTCCGGTGTGGCCGACTATGCTCTGGATGCGGAAATGGGCCTGCGCTACAAGGTCACCGACTGGGCCTCCCTCAATCTCAAGGCCGAGCGCGACATCATCAGCGGCACCGAGGACGCGGACCTGAGCAAGACCCGCTACACCGCCGGTTTCGGCGTCGCCTGGTAAACAACAAAAAAGATCGCAGCCTGCGAAGGCTGCGATCTTTTTTTGCGCCCGGAAAAACAGACACTCACAAAAAAGCCCCGCTTTTGAGGGCGGGGCCTTTTACTAAAGAAGCTACAAGTTAGATAACTTGTACTTCTTCAGCTTGCATGCCTTTCTGACCGCGGGTAGCGATGAAAGAAACCTGTTGGCCTTCTTTCAGGCTTTTGAAGCCGTCGGATTGGATAGCTTTGAAGTGAACGAACAGGTCGTCACCGGATTGTGGGGTGATGAAGCCGAAGCCTTTTTCATCGTTGAACCACTTAACGGTACCGGTTTGGCGATTAGACATGGTGTAACTCCTTGAACAAAGATAACTGCGACTCAGGAAGAACCCTGGCCGAGACTGAGTGCAAAGAGCAGGAAAAATTCTTGTAGATGGTTGGATCGAAATTCAACATATCGTGTAGAGATTCTCAGTGACACAAGCAGCACAGTGGCGCCACCTTAACCCTTTTTCCGGAACGTGCCAATGCTTCTTGCGAAGGTTTCTCTGTTTTAGGGATCGGCGGTCTGACGGTTCGTCGCCAGGCCGCGTAATTCCTGCACGTTCGGCGAGATTTGCAGCCCGGACTTTGAACCCGGCGGCGCGCCCGGTAAGATGCCGGACAGATTTTTTCCACCTCGCTATTCAGGACACCCGCCATGAGCATCAAATCGGACAAGTGGATTCGCCGCATGGCGCAGGAACACGGCATGATCGAGCCGTTCGTCGAGCGCCAGGTACGTGGCAGCGACGACAGCCGTGTGATCTCCTACGGTGTTTCGAGCTATGGCTACGATGTGCGTTGCACCAATCATTTCAAGGTGTTCACCAATATCAATTCGGCCATCGTCGATCCGAAAAACTTCGATGCCGGCAGCTTCGTCGACGTCCACAGCGACGTCTGCATCATTCCGCCGAACTCCTTCGCCCTGGCCACGACCGTTGAATACTTCCGTATTCCACGCAACGTCCTGACCATCTGCCTGGGCAAGAGCACCTACGCTCGCTGCGGCATCATCGTCAACGTCACCCCGCTCGAGCCCGAGTGGGAAGGCCAGGTGACCCTGGAGTTCTCGAACACCACCAACCTGCCGGCGAAGATCTACGCCAACGAAGGCGTGGCGCAGATGCTGTTCCTCGAATCCGACGAGGAATGCGAAGTCTCCTACAAGGATCGCGCCGGCAAGTACCAGGGCCAGCGTGGCGTGACCTTGCCACGTACCTGAGCCGTCCATCCGGCAGTTACCGGGAATTCTTCGGCGGGTAGACACTCTATTAGGTGTACTGCCCGATTCGCGGACAGCGAAACGGGCCTTCGCCGAGGAGTGCTCCATGAAGATCGATCCGCAAATCACTGCCGAACTGGCAAGGCTCGAGCCCAATCAGGTTGGCGTATTGGCCTGGTCCTTGTTGGCACACCCACCCATCGCCATGGCTGGCGGAATTCCTCACCAGCCCGATCCCGATACCCCCAACGAAGAACCGACCGAGCCCGGCGAGCCTACGTTGCCGGACAAACCGCCACCCGCGCCTGTCGCTTGATTGAATGTATGGCCCGTCGGCTGAGTCCTGAGCAGGACTTCAGCCGACGGGCCATATTTCGTTGTCGCCAATGACAAAGATCCGACAGCTGTCTTCCTTCTCCACCGGATAACCGCCGGTGAAGGCCCCGAAGGCCGGCAGCAGACTGATGTGTTCTCCCAGCCTGAAGCACGCCAGCCGCAAACGCTGACGCCCCTTGCCGTTCAATCGAAAAACCGGGTGTACGTGGCCTGCAAGGACGTGGCGTTCAGGGTGCGGTTCGGGTTCGTGCTGCAACGCGAAAGGCCCTAGCAACAGGGGTTCGGGCACCACTCGAATGTTCAGGGTCTGCGGTGGATCACCGGCACGTTTATCGTGATTGCCGCGAATCAGCGTGATCGGCAGATCGGCGTGCCGCGCCCGCCATTGCGCCAATGCCTGCAAGGTGTCGGGAGCGTGGGAGCCAGGCCCGTGCAGAAAGTCCCCAAGAAAGATCAGTTGCCGACACGGCAGTTTCGCCAGCAACTGCTCGATCACGGCGATGTTGCTCGCCGTGGTGCCCTGCGGCACCGGTTGCCCCAGACGCCGGTAAGCGGCAGCCTTGCCGAAATGCACATCAGCGATCAGCAACGCCTGTTGCGCCGGCCAGTACAGCGCCTTTTCCGGCAGCAACCAGAGGTCTTCGCCTGCCAGGCGCACAGGATAGGGCGCGTTCATCAGGATTGGCCCTTGTCGGCGGTTTTCTCCAGGTCGCCAACCATGCGGCGGATGCGGTCGGCGAGCTTTTCCGAACTCATGCTTTCGCGCATGCGCTCCACCAGCAATGGAAAGCCGAGCGGTGTGGGACGTTTGATCAGGTGCATGTCCAGTTTCATCCGGTTGACTCGCTCCAATGTCTGTTCCAGCCGACGAATATCCAGCTCTTCGCGCAGGACCTCTTCCCCGGCCTGTGCCAGTAGCAGATTGTCGGCGTCGTATTGTTTGAACACTTCAAAGAACAGCCCGCTGGAGGCCTGCACCTGACGAGTGCTTTTCGGCGCACCGGGGTAACCGGCGAACACCAGACCGGCAATCCGGGCGATTTCCCGAAACCTGCGCAGCGCCAGTTCGCCCGCGTTGAGGCTGGCCAGCACATCCCTCAATAAATCCTCGGGACTGAGCAGCGCGTCATCCAGTTGCACAGGCCAGTCAACGGGCGTCGCGCTGAGCAATTCCAGGCCGTAATCGTTGACCGCAATCGAGAAGGTCACAGGCAGGCGCTGACTGACCCGCCACGCCAGCAGGCTGGCCAGTCCCAGATGCACCTGGCGTCCGGCGAACGGGTAGAGGAAAAGGTGCCAGCCTTCGCGGGATTTCAGCACTTCGGCCAGCAGATTGTTAACGGTCGGCAGGCCCGACCAGCGCAGCTGCGTTTCCAGCAACGGTCGCAACGCCTGCATTTCCGGGCCGGCAAACTCACCGTTTGCCGCCGCGCTGAACCGGCTGACCACCGCTTGCGCCAGTTCGCTGGACAGCGGCATACGCCCGCCATTCCAGCGCGGTACAGCGGCTTTTTTCGCCGTGCTGCGTTTGACGTAGGCAGTCATGTTTTCCACCCGCACCAACTCCAGCAAGCGCCCGGCGAACAAGAAGCCGTCGCCGGGTTTGAGGCGGGCGATAAAGCCCTCTTCAACGCTGCCCAGTTGCTTGCCGCCACCGCCCTTGCTCCAGAATTTCAAATGGATCGAAGCGTCGCTGACGATGGTGCCGACGCTCATGCGATGGCGGCGTGCGAGCCGTGCATCGGGGACCCGCCAGATCCCGTGCTCATCCG
Organism: Pseudomonas sp. B26(2017); assembly: GCF_002113045.1. Classification (NCBI taxonomy): domain Bacteria; kingdom Pseudomonadati; phylum Pseudomonadota; class Gammaproteobacteria; order Pseudomonadales; family Pseudomonadaceae; genus Pseudomonas; species Pseudomonas sp. B26(2017). Next base: position 234,301 of record NZ_NEJJ01000004.1, read on the forward strand.
GTTCGACCCGGCGGTAATCCGGGTACGCCGTCAGCGACATCCCGCCGTGGCGTACGAACGCCAGCGCCCAGGCCCAGTCTGCACGTGTCAGGTCGCGATAGGCCCAGGCACCACGGACTTCCTCGTACAACTCATCGGGAATAAAGCCACCGCCCAGGGCCATGCTGACCAGATGCTGCACCAGCACATCCAGCGGTTTGTGCGGTGACAATCGAGGTTCGATCCGCCGCTGTGCTACGGCATCACCAGCAGCAGCGGCTTCGATCAGTTCCAGGCTATGGGTCGGCACCAATGTTACCCGCGACGTTCGACCGGGCGCATGGCCCGAACGCCCGGCACGCTGCATCAGCCGCGCGACACCTTTGGCCGAACCAATCTGCAGCACCCGCTCCACTGGCAGGAAGTCCACCCCCAGATCCAGACTCGACGTGCAGACCACGGCCTTGAGCTGACCATTCTTCAGCGCCTGCTCAACCCAGTCGCGGGTGTCGCGGGACAGAGAACTGTGATTCAAGGCGATCAACCCGGCCCAGTCCGGCCGCGCTTCCAGCAAGGCCTGATACCAGATTTCCGATTGCGCCCGGGTATTGGTGAACACCAGGCTGCTGGCGCAGACGTCCAGTTCGGCGACCACCTGCGGCAACATCTTCAAACCGATATGCCCGGCCCAGGGAAAGCGTTCGATGGCCGGTGGGAGCAAGGTGTCGACCTTGAGCGACTTTTCGTTTTGCCCCTGAATACTCACGCCGTCGCCCTGCGGGATCAGCACCTGTTCGGCGTGGGATTGATTGCCCAGCGTCGCGGAAACACCCCAGACGATCAGTCCCGGGTGCCAGCGCCGCAACCGGGCGAGGGCCAGTTGCAGTTGGACGCCGCGCTTGTTGCCGAGCAATTCGTGCCATTCATCCACCACGACCATGCGCAGCGTCGAGAGCGCCGTTTGCGCGTCGGCGCGGGCGAGCATCAAGGTCAGGCTTTCCGGGGTGGTGATCAGTGTGGTGGGCAGTCGCCGGTTCTGCCGGGCGCGTTCGCTGCTGCCGGTGTCGCCAGTGCGCAGGCCGACGCTCCAGGGAATCTGCAGATCGTCCAGCGGCGTTTGCAAGGCGCGCGCGGTGTCGGCGGCCAGCGCACGCATCGGCGTGATCCACAAAACAGTCAGCGGTTCGGCGGGCGGTGGACGTTTACGGGTGGTTTCGGCAACAGGCCCGGAGCGGGCAAAGCGATTGAGCGCGGCAAACCACACCGCGTAGGTTTTACCGGCGCCGGTGCTGGCGTGCAGCAGGCCGGATTCGCCACGTTTGACCGCCGCCCACACCTGTTTTTGAAAGGCGAACGGCTTCCAGTCGCGGGCGCTGAACCAAAGTTTGGCGAAGTCGGTGGAAGTGCCCATGCCGGCGACGTGTGCTCTGAAAGTGTTCCTTCAGAGACCGCGCCGGCGGGGCAATAGTTTTACTTGAGATTGCCGCTGAGGAATTGCTTCAGGCGTTCGCTTTTCGGATTGCCCAGCACTTCTTCGGGCGCACCTTCTTCTTCCACCAGCCCCTGGTGCAGAAACAGCACCTGGCTCGAGACCTTGCGCGCAAAGCTCATTTCATGGGTGACCATGATCATGGTCCGGCCTTCCTCGGCCAGGCCCTGGATCACCTTGAGCACTTCACCGACCAGTTCCGGGTCGAGTGCCGAAGTCGGTTCGTCGAACAGCATGACTTCCGGTTCCATGGCCAGCGCTCGGGCAATCGCCACCCGTTGTTGCTGGCCGCCGGAGAGGAACGCCGGGTACTGATCGGCCACCCGCGCCGGCAAACCGACCTTTTCCAGATATCGCCGGGCGCGGTCGTCGGCTTCCTGTTTGCTGCAACCCAGCACCCGGCGCGGGGCCATGGTGATGTTTTCCAGCACGGTCATGTGGCTCCACAGGTTGAAATGCTGGAACACCATCGCCAGCCGCGTGCGCAGGCGTTGCAGTTCATTGGGGTCGGCGACGTGCATGCCGTGGCGGTCGGTGACCATGCGGATCGCCTGGCCGTCGAGGCTCATCGCGCCGTCGTTGGGTTGTTCGAGAAAGTTGATGCAGCGCAAAAAGGTGCTTTTGCCCGAGCCGCTGGCGCCGATCAGGCTGATCACGTCGCCGGTCTTGGCCTTGAGCGAGACGCCTTTGAGCACCTGATGGTCGCCATAGCTTTTGTGCAGGCCTTCAACGGTCAATTTGTACATGGAACAGGCATCCTCAAGGCGAAAGTAGATAGCCGCTGCGATAGGCTTCGGCGCCCGCGACGTGGGCGATCACCATCCCGGCGGTGGCCATGCGCCGCAGCGAGCGGGCATAGAGCAGACCGGAAGCGGTGCAATGGACTGGCGTGACCCGGTCGTTGATCGGGTCGATGATTTCGGCGATTTTCTGCCCGGCTTCCAGCCACTGGCCGGGTGTGGCGCTGTAGACCAGCAGGCCGCCGACGGGAGTGGCCACCGGTTCCACGCCGGCCAGAGGTGTGGCGGGATGTGGCAGTGCCGGCAAGGCTTTTGGTTCGCCGACGATGGCGCCGAAATGGATCAGGTAATCGATCAGCGCCTGGCAGTCGCCACTGGCCAGCGGATGGGTGACATCTCCCTGACCGCGCAACTCGACGGTGACCGAGAAACTGCCGAGCGGAATGTCGAAGTGTTCGCCGAAGCGCTCCTTCAATTGCCACCACAGCAGGGTGAAGCACTCATCGAACGACTGGCCGCCGGAGTCGGTGGCCAGCAGGCTCGCTTGGGATTCGATATAGCGCGCCAGCGGCTCGACCTGCGGCCAGGCCTCGGGCGTGGTGTAGAGGTGAACCACGGATTCGAAATCGCAATGCAGGTCCAAAACCATGTCCGCATCGCAGGCCAGCCGTTGCAGGGTCAGGCGTTGGGATTGCAACTGAGTCGTGGCGGTGTGGCGGTCGAGGGCGTTGCGCAGGCTGGATCGGATCAATTCGAGGTTGCGCTGCGGGTCGTCGCTCAGTTGCGCTTCGATTTCGTTGCCGATTTCTTCGCTGAGGTCGACGAACCAGCGGTTGAAATTCTGCCCGCTCTCCAGCTCGTAGCGGCCCAGCGGCACATCCATCAGCACCTGTTCGAGGCCAACCGGGTTGGCCACCGGCACCAGCACGATTTCGCTGCGCAGGCGCCCGGCGGCTTCCAGCTCCGCCAGACGCTGCTTGAGGTGCCAGGCCACGAGCATGCCGGGCAGTTCGTCGGCATGCAGCGAGGACTGGATGTAAATCTTGCCCTGAGCCTTGTCCGGGCCGAAGTGAAAGCTGTGAATCTGTCGTGCGGTCCCCGGCAGCGGGGCCAGCAGGTCGTGTATCTGGTGGCGCATCTCAAAAGGGTCCTAGTGGGTCGGGCCGAGAAAGGCCAGCCATCGGCGTTCGGCAAGACGGAACAGGCCGACCAGCGCAAAGGTGATGGTCAGGTAGATCAGGGCGGCGATGCCGAACGACTGGAAGGTCAGGAAGGTCGCCGAGTTGGCGTCCCGCGCGACCTTGAGGATGTCGGGGATGGTCGCGGTGAAGGCCACGGTGGTCGAGTGCAGCATCAGGATCACTTCGTTGCTGTAGTACGGCAACGACCGGCGCAGCGCCGACGGCATGATGACGTAGGCATAGAGTTTCCACCCGGTCAGCCCGTAAGCCTTGGCCGCTTCGACTTCGCCGTGGTTCATGCTGCGGATCGCCCCGGCGAATATCTCCGTGGTGTAGGCGCAGGTGTTCAGGGCGAAGGCCAGGATCGTGCAGTTCATTGCATCGCGGAAGAAACTGTCGAGCAGCGGTTGCGCGCGCACGGCGGCCAGGCTGTAGATCCCGGTGTAGCAGATCAGCAACTGGATATAGAGCGGCGTGCCACGGAACAGGTAGGTGTAGAACTGCACTGGCCAGCGGATGTAGAAGTGCGGCGAGACGCGGGCGATCGACAGCGGAATCGACACGATGAAACCGAAGAAGATCGAGGCGCTGAGCAGCCACATCGTCATCGCAAGGCCAGTGATGTTCTGGCCGTCGGTATAAAGGAAGGCTTTCCAGTATTCCTGCAGAAGTTCGATCATCGTACGGCCTCCCGTGCACCGGCGGCGTAGCGGCGTTCGAGCCAGCGCAGGATGAAGTTTGAGGCACTGGTGATCAGCAGGTAAATCAACGCGGCGAGAACCAGAAAATAGAACAGCTGATAGGTGCTCTTGCCGGCGTCCTGCGCGGCCTTGACCAGATCGGCCAGGCCGATGATCGAGACCAGCGCGGTGGCCTTGAGCATCACCATCCAGTTGTTGCCGATGCCCGGCAGGGCGAAGCGCATCATTTGCGGGAACACCACGAAACGAAAGCGCTGGCCGCGCTTGAGACCATAGGCGGTGGCGGCTTCGACCTGACCGCGTGGCACGGCGAGAATCGCCCCGCGGAAGGTTTCAGTGAAGTACGCGCCATAAATGAAGCCCAGGGTCAGGACCCCGGCGCTGAACGGGTCGATCTCGATGTATTCCCATTCCAGGTAATCGGTGAGCGTCGTCAGCCAGGTTTGCAGGCTGTAGAAGATCAGCAGCATCAGCACCAGGTCCGGCACCCCGCGAATCAGCGTGGTGTAGATCTGGGCGGGCAGGCGCAGCAGTTTGACTTTTGACAGCTTGGCACTGGCGCCGAGCAGGCCGAGCAACACGGCCACCAGCAGCGATAACGCCGACAATTTGATGGTCATCCAGGTGCCTTCCAACAGCAACGGGCCAAAGCCCTTGAGGCTGAAGGCGGAGAGCCCCAGATTTTGTAAGAGGTTTTCGAACATAAATCAGCAACCTGACTGAATGAAAAAGGCGCCCATCGAGGATGGGCGCCGGGGCATTATTTGCCGCTGTACAGATTCAGATCGCCAAAGTGTTTCTTTTGAATCTCGGCGTATTTGCCATCATCGTGTAACGCTTTGATACCTTTATCCAAAAGCGCTTTCAGCTCGGTGTTACCTTTCTTAATACCGACAGCGGTCTTGGCTGGCAGCAAGTGGTTGTCGACCGGCTCGCTGACAGCATAGTCGGCACCCTGTGGCGACTTCAGAAAGCCCAGTTCGGCCTGCAACATGTCCTGAATGCCCGCATCGAGACGGCCGGAAGTCAGATCGGAATACACCTGATCCTGGTTCTGATAGGCCTGGGTTTTCACGCCGGCCTTGTCCAGCACGGCTTTGGCATAGGCTTCCTGGATGGTGCCTTGCTCGTAGCCGACGGTTTTGCCTTTCAGCGACGCGACGTCGTTGGTGATGCCGGAACCCTTCTTCGACACGTAGGCAGTCGGGCCGGAGAACAGCTCGCTGGAGAAGTCGATGACTTTTTCACGGGCTTCGGTCACGGTCATCGACGAGATCACACCGTCGAATTTATTGGCCTTGAGGCCCGGAATCATGCCGTCGAAGTCACTTTCGACCCATTTGCACTTGACCTTCAACTCGGCGCAGATCGCGTTGCCCAGATCGATGTCGAAGCCAACCAGGCTGCCGTCTGCCGCTTTCGACTCGAACGGTGCGTAGGAAGGGTCAACGCCAAACCGCAGTTCTTTGTATTCCTTGGCCAGCGCGGAGCCGGCGGCCATGCACAACGCCAGTGCAGAAAGGGTCAGCAATGCTTTTTTCATTATTCAATCCCTAAGAACCAATATGAGCGCTTGTGGCGCGGAATGATTGTTACTGGAGCGCTTACGACTTATAGAAAGTAGCAATTTCCGAACCAGAGTCCCGAACAAGTGTTTTAAAAGGTGCAGGAAGTGCATGCCGGGGCCGGTCGGTGCACGAAAACGGGCGCGCCGCAAAAGCTGCACCAGGATGGTTCAGGGGATCGTTCCCACGCTCTGCGTGGGAATGCAGCCCGGGACGCTCCGCGTCCCAAAGCGGACGCAGAGCGTCCATTGAGGCATTCCCACGCGGAGCGTGGGAACGATCGGGGTGAGGGGGAGTATCGGGGGAAGGAGTCAGACCAACAGCTCTTGCAAGGTCGCCAGGCTGTCGGCCTCATCCACGGTCTTGTCCTGGCGCCAGCGCAGCATGCGCGGGAAGCGCACGGCGATGCCGCTTTTGTGCCGGCGGGAGAGGGCGATGCCTTCGAAGCCCAGTTCGAACACCAGGCTTGGGGTCACGCTGCTGACCGGGCCGAATTTTTCCACGGTGGTCTTGCGCACGATGCTGTCGACTTCGCGCATTTCCGCATCGGTCAGCCCGGAATAGGCCTTGGCGAAGGGCACCAGCGCCCGCGCACTGGAACCGGGCGGGCCGTCCCACACCGCAAAGGTGTAATCGCTGTAGAGGCTGGCGCGGCGCCCATGCCCGCGCTGGGCGTAGATCAGCACCGCGTCGACGCTGAACGGATCGACCTTCCATTTCCACCACACGCCCATGTCCTTGGTGCGGCCGACGCCGTACATCGCATCCCGGGCCTTGAGCATCATGCCTTCGACCCCAAGTCGCCTGGAGGCCTCACGCTGGCGGGCGAGATCGAGCCAGTCATCACCCGTCAGGAGCGGCGAAGGCAGCAGCACCGGGTTGTTGCATTTGGCGATGACCTGCTCCAGTTGCTCACGACGTCTGGCCTGGGGCTGGTTGCGCCAGTCTTCGCCCTGCCATTCGAGCAGGTCATAGGCGAGTACCACCACCGGCGCGTCTTCGAGGATTTTGCGGTCCAGCGACTTGCGGCCGATCCGCTGTTGCAACAGCGCGAAGGGTTGCACCGCCGGGGCTTGCGTCGTCTGGGGATCGAACGCGTCTTCGGTGACCGGGCGGTTGTTCTTCCACACCACGATCTCACCATCGATCACTGTGCCGTCAGGCAACCCTTGCACCAGTGTGTCGAGTTCGGGAAAACGTTCGGTGACCAGCTCTTCGCCCCGGGACCAGACCCACAATTTGCCGTCGCGCTTGACCACCTGCGCCCGGATACCATCCCACTTCCACTCCACCTGCCAGTTGCTTGCAGGCCCGAGCAGGGTGTCGAAGGTTTCCACCGGTTGCGCCAGCGCGTGGGCGAGGAAGAACGGGTAGGGCTGGCCTCCGCGCTGGGCGTGTTCATCGCTGGATTCGGGCGCGATCAGTTTCAGGTAGCTGTCAGCGTTCGGCCGGTTGGACAAGTCGGTGTAACCCACCAGCCGTTGCGCCACGCGTTTGCTGTCGAGCCCGGCCATGGAGGCCAGGGCTCGGGTCACCAGCAATTTGGACACGCCAACCCGGAAGCTGCCGGTGATCAGTTTGATGCACAGCATCAGGCTCGGTCGATCCAGTTGCGCCCACAGTGCGGGTAACTGGTGGGCGAGGTATTCCGGGGTTTCACCGCGCAAGGGCAGCAGTTTGGCTTCGATCCATTCGGCGAGGCCGGCCTCGGAGGTGTGCGGGTGTTCCGGCAACACCAGCGAGATGGTTTCCGCCAGATCGCCGACTGCTTGATAGCTCTCCTCGAACAGCCACGGCTCCAGCCCGGACACTTCGACCGCCAGATCCCGCAGGATCCGCACTGGCACCAGTTGCCGAGGCCGCCCGCCGGACAAAAAGTACACCGCCCACGCGGCATCCTGCGGTTGCGCCTGAGCGAAGTAGGTCTGCATGGCCGCCAGTTTGGCGTTGCTGGAGGTGGTGGCGTCGAGTTCGGCGTACAACCCGGCGAAGTCTTTCATGGCTGCACCTCGGCGACGGCGGGCGTGGCGGTGGAATGCTCTTCTTCGTCGTCACCGTATTCAGTATTGAAGCCTTGAGCGTCGAGCCCTTTTTCGCGCAGATGGCGCACCAGTACGCCAATCGAGCCGTGGGTGACCATGACCCGTTCGGCGCCGGTCTGCTCGATGGCCCACAACAGGCCGGGCCAGTCGGCGTGATCCGAAAGCACGAACCCGCGATCGACCCCGCGCCGCCGGCGGGTGCCGCGCAGGCGCATCCAACCGCTGGCGAAGCTGTCGCTGTAATCGCCGAACCGGCGCATCCAGCTGCTGCCGCCGGCCGACGGCGGGGCGATGACCAGCGCCTGGCGCATGATCGGGTCGTTCTTTTTCACGTCGCCGGCGTAGATCGTCGGCGGCAGGTAGACGCCGGCCTCGCGGTAGACCCGGTTCAGCGGCTCGACCGCACCGTGGCTGAGGATCGGCCCTAGGGTTTCGTCGATGCCGTGGAGAATCCGCTGGGCCTTGCCGAACGAATAACAGAACAGCACGCTGGCCTTGCCCGCCTCGATGTTGGCCTGCCACCACTGGTTGATCTCGGCGAACACCTGCGCCTGCGGCTGCCAGCGATAGATCGGCAGGCCGAAGGTCGATTCGGTGATGAAGGTGTGGCAACGCACCGGTTCGAACGGCGCGCAGGTGCCGTCGGGTTCGATCTTGTAGTCGCCGGACGCGACCCAGACTTCGCCGCCGTATTCCAGCCGCACCTGGGCCGAGCCGAGCACATGGCCGGCGGGATGAAAACTCAGGGTGACGCCGTGGTGGGTCAGGCGCTGGCCGTAGTCGAGGGTTTGCAGGTTGATGTCCTGGCCCAGGCGCGCGCGCAAAATCCCTTCGCCAGGGCTGGCGGCCAGGTAATGCTGGTTGCCGCCACGGGCATGATCACCGTGGGCATGGGTGATCACCGAGCGCTCGACGGGCCGCCACGGGTCAATGTAGAAATCCCCGGCGGGACAGTAGAGGCCTTCGGGGCGAGCGATAACAAGGTCCATGGTGTTACCGGAATGGAGGACTTGTTAGCTATGAGGCAGGCGCGAAGTCAGAAGTTCTATCGAGTTTTTTAACTGTCACATGATCGGTCCCACGCTCTGCGCGGGAATGCAGCCCGTGACGCTCCGTGTCCCTTGAGGCATTCCCACGCGGAGCGTGGGAATGATCAACCGGGGGGGATTACTTGCCGGGGGTAAGCGTCAACCGCGTCTTGCCATACACCCGGTCAAAGTTCTGCGGCTGCATCGGCAGGCCGATGTACTGGCCCTTGAGCCACGGATCGATGCCGTTCAGGTAGTTCGGGCTCACCGGATTACCCGATTGCCCCGTCCCGTTCTGCCCGATCAGCGGCTCGCTCTGACCGAAGTCGACGATGAAACGCATCGACGGCGCACGGGTGGTGTTGAAGTCCTGGCCCCAGGCAAACGCCGCCATGTTGAGCGTGGTGTGGTCGCCGCCCGCCGCGATCGGGCCGCGAACAGTCTGGCCGTTGGCATTCTTCCACTCGTAGCGGTGCAGTTTGCCCCACTGCCAGGACCGGCGGTCGCCACCCAACTGACTGTCGCCAGCGCTGATCGCAGCCGCCAGACTGCGGGCGAGAATCGCCGGTTTGTCTTCTTTTTGTGGCGTACGGGCGTCGTCCCAGAACGGACTGTCTTCGCGGCCCAGCAAGTGATCGGCCTGTGCGGCGTAGGACAGATCGCCGTTGGCGATAAACGCTTTCCACGCCGGACTGTTTTGCGGGCCGAGTTCGTCGAGGAAAATCTGCTTCATGCTTTCCTGCAGGAACAGCTCGTAAATCGCCGCATCGGCGGAAGTCGGGCTGAGCTTGCCGTCGAACGCCATCAGACGGGTGTAAGCCTCGCGGGCCTTGCTGCGCTCGGCGTCCGGCAGCGCGTCGATCGCCTGTTTCAGCGGCTGCGCCATGCCCGGTGCTTCGAACATTTTCTTCAGCTTCGCAGCGAAGGTGGTGGTCTGGTCGTACTGCATGGCGATCACGCTGCGACCATCGTGTTTGCCGCTGCCGGCCAGTTCAGCCAGGCGCTCGCCACGTTCCGGCGCCGCCCAGGAATTGGACAGTTGCATGCCGTAGCCATGGGGAATGACCCGCTGGTTGGCGGTGCCGAGCCAGCCCTGGGCCGGATCCTGATCGTAGGGGTGCAGCATCGGGTCGGCGTAGCCGTCCCAGTCGAAGCGACCTTCCCAGCCCGGCGACGGCAGCAGGCCTTCGCCCTCACGGCGGTTCGGGAAACGCCCGGTGACTTGCCAGCCAATGTTGCTGGCGTCGGCAAACACCAGATTCAACGCGATGGCGCGGATTTCCCGGCTGGCGTCCGAGGCGCGTTCAACGTTCTGGGCGCGGCTCAGATCGAAAAACGCATCGAGGGATTTGTCGTCGGTGAAGCTCGGCGTCTGCAGGGCCAGGCCGAAACCTGCGCCCTGAGCGGCGGCTTGAACACTGTTGAGCAGCGCGCCATGGCGGGTTTCGTACACCGCTTCGCGAATTGGCCGCTGGCCTTTGACGAAATAGGTTTCGTTGCGCACGGCGACCGGTTGCCACTTGCCGTTGACCTCGTAGGACAGCGTGCTGCCCTGACGACGGATTTTTTCCAGGAACAGGTCCTGGTTATCGCCGAGCACGCTGGTCAGGCTCCACGCCACCTTGCCGTTGAAGCCGCCGAGCACCATGGGCAGACCCGCCACGGTCACGCCGGCGGCCTGGTATTTCGGTGCGCGGATCTGCACGAAACTCCACAGCGACGGCGCGGCCAGCGGGCCATGGCTGTCGCTGGCCAGCAGGCTCTTGCCGCTGCGACTGCGTTGCGGAGCGATGGCCCAGTTGTTCGACGACTGAGTGCCAAGCAGGTTGATGGCGGCCAGTTGTTCGCTGGCGTTGCTCAGTTCCGTCAGCCCCGGAATCTGCCCGTTGAGCTTGATGCCTTGCAGCTTGTCGGCCTCGGCCAGCGGCAGGTTTTCGTCAGGGGCGGACGGCGTCAGCCACGCCAGTTTGTCGTTGGTCACGGTCTGCGCCAGCACCAGCGAAGCGATTTCTTCCGGTAGGTTGGCCGACTGGCTGAAATTCAGCAGGCAGAAGATCAGCGCCGAATCTTCCGGTTTCCAGTACTCGGGCTTGTAGCCGCTGGATGCCAGATCCCCCGGCAGTTTGTCGGCGTAGCGGAACAGGTAGGCGTTGACGCCCCGGGCATAGACTTCGAAGAAGCGCTTGAGCCGTGGCGACGAGGCCTTGTACAGCTCGCCGGCGCTTTTCTTCAGGTTGACGGCGCGCATATAACGGTCGGCGTCGAGCATCGACGAACCGGACATTTCCGCCAGACGGCCCTGGGCCAGCAGGCGCAGGGTGACCATCTGATTGATCCGGTCGCTGGCATGCACGTAGCCGAGGGCGAAGAGTGCGTCGTGGAAGCTGTTGCTTTCGATCAGCGGCATGCCCATGGCATTGCGGCGTACCGAAACGTTCTGCGCCAGGCCCTTGAGCGGCTGCACACCGGAGGTCGGCGGGAGGGTGTCCTGGGCGTTCCAGGTCTGACAACCGGTCAGGCTCAGAACACCGGCCACTGCTGCGGCAACGCCGAACCGGGGAAGAAAATGTGAAAGGGCTGGCGAGGCCATGGCAAAGCTCCTGCGGGGGTGTAGAGGCTGGGGGCGCAATAAAGCCGCTACGTTAGTGAGCAGGTGGGGGCCGCGCAAGCGGGGCGAGCGGTTATTTCTTCCCGCTCATGCAGATCGTTCCCACGTCGAGGCGCCGAACCGTCTGCGCGGGAATGCAGTCCGGGCCGCTCTGCGGCCCATTTCCACGCGGACGATTCGACGCCTCTGCATGGGAACGATCAAGACAGGTCAGGACTTTGGCGGATTGATCTTCTGCACCAGCGCATACGCCTTCACGGTCGCCGGGCGATCCTTGATGTGGTTGAACCAGCGCTGCACGTTCGGGAAGTCTTCCAGGTTCTGGCTCTGCCACTTGTGCGAAACGATCCACGGGTAGATCGCCATGTCGGCGATGCTGTATTCGCTGCCGGCGACGAACTCATTGTTCGCCAGTTGCTTGTCCAGAACCCCGTACAGGCGCGTGGTTTCGTCGATGTAGCGCTTGATCGCGTAGGGGATTTTTTCCGGGGCGAACTGGCTGAAATGATGGTTCTGCCCGGCCATCGGCCCCAAGCCGCCCATTTGCCAGAACAGCCATTGCAGCGCCACCTGGCGGCCACGCAGATCCTTGGGCAGGAACTTGCCGGTCTTTTCCGCGAGGTACAGCAGGATCGCCCCGGACTCGAACAGCGACAACGGTTCGCCGCCATCGGCCGGCTCATGATCGACGATGGCCGGGATGCGGTTGTTCGGCGAGATTTTCAGAAACTGCGGCTGGAACTGCTCGCCCTGGCTGATGTTGATCGGGTGCACGTCGTAGCGCAGGCCGGCCTCTTCGAGGAACAGGGAAATCTTGTGGCCGTTGGGCGTGGTCCAGTAATACAGGTCGATCATGGAAAACTCCAAATCAGCAAAATGACTTACGTGCGGACAGCAAACGCCGGCTTCAGGTTGTCCTGTGTGCGTTCGATAGCTTGCTTACTCACAGGAGGTGATGCTCAAGTACGGGAAATTCAATGACCCTGCGTGAGAAAAATCGCCATGGAGCTGAAGGCCAACGCTGCACTTATCATCATCGACCAGCAAAAAGGCATTCTGGAACCGCGTCTGGGGCGGCGGAACAATCCGTCGGCCGAAGAGCGGATCCTCGATTTGCTGGGCTTCTGGCGGCGCAGCGGGCGGCCGGTGATTCATGTGCAGCACCTGTCGCGCTCGCCGGAATCAGTGTTCTGGCCAGAGCAGTCAGGGGTGGAATTTCAGGACCGGTTCTTGCCGCAGGACGGCGAATGGCTGATCCGGAAACAGGTACCGGATGCGTTTTGTGCGACGGGGCTCGAGGCGAAGCTGCGTGAGGCGGGGATCGGGCAGTTGATCATTGTCGGCGTGGCGACGAACAACTCGGTGGAGTCCACGGCACGCACGGCGGGCAACCTGGGGTTTGAGGCGTGGGTGGCGGAGGATGCGTGCTTTACCTTCGACAAGGCTGACTATTTCGGCACGCTGCGTTCGGCGCAAGAGGTGCATGCCATGTCATTGGGGAATCTGCACGGGGAGTATGCGACGGTGGTTGGCAGTGCGGAGATTCTTGCGGCCCGATAGGGCTTTGCTGAATGTGCCGCCGCCATCGCCGGCAAGTCGAATCGTCGCACCGCAGCTCCCACATTCGACCGAGTTGCTCCTGACGGAACGCGATCCCTGTGGGAGCGAGCTTGCTCGCGAAAGCGGTGTGTCAGGCGAAGTCGGTCTTCGCCCGAAACATCAAGCGCCGTGGCACTTCTTGAACTTCTTGCCGTTGCCGCATGGGCAAGGGTCGTTGCGGCCAACGTCTTTCAGGGCATTGCGCACCGGTTCCTGGTGGGCGTGGCCGCAGTTCGGGCCGTGGACATGGCCATGGTCATGGTGGTGATGGTCATGATCGTGGTTGCAGTCAGGGCCATGGACATGAGGTTGCTGGGTCATCGGGGTCACTCCGTAATCAAATCGGCGGGGATTATCACGCCATTGCGCGCCAGGTGCACGTAGTGAGCGATGAATAAACCGGTTTCCATCTCGCCTTCCAGCCGATAGGGAATCTGCTGGTTCGGGTTTTTCAGCATTTTCACCACCTCTTTGACCTTCGGCCACAGGTTGGTACGGATCGGCACGTTGTAGAACGCGCTGCTTTTGGGGTTCACCGTGATCCAGTGTTCGTGCTCGCCTTCGGCCAGCAGCATGTCGGCCAGGTGTATGCGGTATTCCAGGCCGCGCACGGTCAGGTCGCTGTCGTTGGGGTTGTCGATGCGAAAGTGCAGGATGAATTTCTGTTCCAGCAACCTGGCGCGTACTACTTCGACTTTCACCAGGTGCACGGCGGGGTCGCGGGAGTCGTCGCTGAACCAGGACGCGCAGCCGCCGAGCCCCAGAAACACGAGCAGTGAAAGGACCTGAAATGTGCGCCAATGACCGAGCATGGTTTAACTCCCTTTGCGGCCCAGTCTAGCCTCAGCTGCCGAAATACCCCGCACAGCATTTCTTGAACTTCTGGCCGCTGGCGCACGGGCAGGCGTCGTTGCGGCCCAGCTTCAGTTGCACGGTCGGGTCGATGAAATACCAGCGCCCGCTGTTCTGCACGAACGACGAGCGTTCGCGGTGGCTGTGCTCGCCCTGACCGTCATGCCAGCGCGCAGTGAACGTGACGAACGCGTGTTCCGGCTGGCCGCCGAACACTTCCGAGCTTTCCACGTCCAGACCGAGCCAGGTGCTCTGGGCGCTCCAGTTGCTGATCGACTGGCGATCCAGCCCCGCTTGCTGGGCGGGCAGGGTGGTGGCCACCAGATAATCGACCAGACCCAGCACGTAGGCGCTGTAGCGCGAACGCATCAGGGCTTCGGCGCACGGGGCCGGGTGGCCGGCGTGATAAGGACCGCAGCAGGCATCCAGCAGGTTGCCGCTGCCGCAAGGGCAAATGGCTGTACTCATTGCATTACCACCAGTATTTCCCGAAGTTTTCCGGATTGGCCCAGAACCGCGAATTGAGCCAGTCGGGGACTTGTTTGTAGTCAAGCAGATCGTAGGTGAAGAGGGTCAGCACCTGTTCGTCCCGGGCGAAGCGTTCGCTGGCCTGCAGGGCCAGGGAATAAAAATCGGTTTCCTGCCAGCCGCTGGCCGGCAGATCCGCCAGCACCGCGATACGGCTGGCGTTGAGGTTGCGGATCCCGCCCAAAAGATTGAGGCCGTCGCGCTTGGGCAAATGTTCCAGGCAATCGACCACCAGCGCCAGGTCGAAACGGCGCGCCGCCAGTTCCGCCGGCAACGCACCGGGCGCGGCGTGCGCGACGCAGGTCTGCGGGTGCGCCTGCTTAAAGGCAGCCAGCGCCGGGAATTCGCTGGCGCCGATCAGCAGCAGGCGTGCCGGTGCGTAGCGGTCGAGCAGGGCGGCCAACGCCTGCTGCGGGGTGCGGGAAGAAATGGCAACGTTCATCGAAGCTCCTCAATCAGAGCGCCAAGACTAGCCTGCCCGGACGCCAAGGCCTAGATCTCTGTCCTGCGGGTTTGCGGCAAATTCGCCGAAGTCCCGTGAACAGGCGCACAAACGGCAATGGCCTATTGCTGGCGGAGATTAAAACTCCGGTCTTTACTCCCTGAATCGGTTCTAAGCCGATCCCTCAGGAGAAAACTAGATGAGCATAGTTCGGACAGCATTACCCTTGGTTCTGCTAACCAGTGTGTTGACTGGTTGTGCAGGTTTGCAGAAAACCGACTGGCCGACCTGTGCGGCAGTCGGCGGTGTCGTCGGTGCGGGCCTCGGTGCGACCGAAAGCTCCGCATGGGCGGGGTATGGCGCGTTACTCGTCGGCGGTACGGCAGCAGCCTATTGCTGGGTTCACGGTGATGGCGATGAAGACGGCGATGGTGTGCCGGACAGTCGCGACAAGTGCCCGGGCACGCCTAAAGGCGTACAGGTCGATGCTGACGGCTGCCCTCCACCAGCCCCTGCGCCAGTGGTCGAAGAAGCTGTGGTGGTCAAGGAAGAAACCATTGTCATCCGCGATGTTCACTTCCAGTTCGACAAGGCCACGCTGACTCCGGCCGACAAACTGGTCCTGGATAAAGTCGCTTCGCGCCTGAAACAGGAATCCAGCACGGCGCAACTGACCGTGACCGGCCACACCGACAGCGTCGGCAGCGATGCCTACAACCAGAAACTGTCGGACCGCCGTGCGCACTCGGTGGTCAAGTACCTGGTCGAAAGCGGCGTACCGCAAAGCAGCTTCGTGTCGGTGACCGGTGCCGGTGAAAGCCAGCCGGTGGCAGACAACAAAACTGCCGACGGTCGCGCGCTGAACCGTCGTACCGAAATCAAAATCAACCGCTAGCCCCCCTCGCATCCGCGGCTTGTGCAGTCGCGGATGCGGGTCTTTACTCCTGTGTAACCGGTATGGGCCGGTGACACAGGAGCTTTAACGATGAGTGTTCTTACAAGGTCCGTCTTGCCGGTTCTGCTGCTGGGCAGCCTGTTGACCGGTTGCGCCACCCACAGCGATGGCACCGCTCCCCTCAATCAACGTACCTGGCCGATCTGCAGCCTTATTGGCGGACTGGTCGGCGGCGGTCTCGGCGCGCTCGAAAATAGCGGCTGGGCCGGCGGTGGCGCTGCGCTGGGGATCCTCACTGGCGGATTGATCTGTTACGCCCAGGATGGCGATGAAGACGACGACGGCGTATTCGATCGCCGCGACCGTTGCCCCGACACCCCGGCCAACACTCCGGTCGATCATCGTGGCTGTCCGTTGCCGCAATACCCGGTCACCGAGAAACCGGCCGAACCGGCCCCGCAAACCGAAGTCATCACCCTCAACGACGCCGGCAACGTGTTGTTCGATTTCGACAAGTCCGATTTGAAACCCGCTGCCAAAAGCCAGCTGGACACGTTGATGGACAAACTGCGCAATGCCGATGTGGTGAGCATCAAGGTCATCGGCCACACCGACAGCAAGGGTTCGGATGCCTATAACCAGGCGCTTTCGGAACGTCGAGCCAGCAGCGTGGCGGAATATTTGCTGAGCCAGGGCCTGGCGCCGAACAAACTCACCAGTGAAGGGCGCGGCGAGAGCGAACCGGTCGCCGATAACAATACTGATGAGGGGCGTGCGCAGAACCGTCGGGTGGAACTGCACATCAATCGTTAGATAACGTCTGTAGTCTGCAGGCTAGAGCTGTCGGTCGATGAATCTCGTCGAACCGGCAGCCATCCGGCGACGGACCGGTTTTTTTCATTTTCCCCTCTGGCTTATCCCCTGCAGAAGCCGTTACTGTGCGCCCAAAGAATAATTCGCAACACGGGGGAGCGTATGAAGGTGTTCTGTGGGCTGGGGCGATTGTTGACCCTGCTGTTCTGCTGCGTGGTGCTGGCCAATCAGCTGGTGCCGTTTGTTCATCCGCTGCACCTGATGGTCAATCTGGCCGCCGGTCTGCTGCTGGCGATCCACCTACTCGAAGTGCTGCTGTGCAATCGCAGCCTCAAGGGTCGTCCGCACCCCTGGCGTGATCGTGGCCGCATCCTGTTGTTCGGCGTATTCCACCTGCAAACCATCCCGGCCCCGGCCGCTCCGGAGGCTTCCCATGCGTAAACTCTGCCTGCTCGCTGCATTCATCAGTCCCCTGGCCTGCGCCCAGGTGGTCAGCGTCGAAACCAACTCCCTCATGCGTCTGCCGAACACCGCCAGCACCTTGCAGCTGGAAAAACTGGTGGTCGCCGATTACGGCACCTTGCTGATTCCTTCGAACGTGACCGAACTGAATGTCGGCGAATTGCAGCTGGGCCACGAAGCGCGCATTGCCATCGTGCCGAGCGAACAGGCGCTGGATATGAAAGTCATCCGCGCCGAACTCGCCGAAGGCAGCCAGATCACCGCGCGTGGCGCGCCGGGGACGTACGAAAAAGCCGCCCGCGCCGGGCGCAATCTGAATCTGCAATTCAAAGCGTTGAATGCGCCGAAACTGGTGGTCGATGCCCGTGGCGGTACCGGTGCGCCGGGTTTTGTCGGGCTCGATGGCGCCAACGGTCAGGAGCCGGGTTGCACCTGGGGTCAGGCAGGGCGCGGTTTTGATGGCAGCAACGGTAGCGACGGTCAGCCAGGGGCGCCGGGCGCACTGGTGCGTCTTGAAGTGCCGCGGGAATTTCCGGCCGAGCTGATCAAGGTCGAAGTCGCCGGCGGTGCCGGTGGTCCGGCCGGTCCTGGGGGCAAGCCGGGTGCGGGTGGCAAGTCCAAGGGCTGTCTGGTCTATCGTGCCGATGGTGGCAAGAGCGGCAAACCGGGGGCCGACGGACAGCCGGGGCCTGCGGGGGCGGCGGGGTCTGTCACCGTACAGCGCCTCTGACCGATTGATCGTTCCCACGCTCTGCGTGGGAATGCCTCAAGGGACGCTCCGCGTCCAGTGACGCGGAGCGTCACGGGCTGCATTCCCACGCAGACGGTCGACGCCTCGACGTGGGAACGACCAGCATCACTTCAGAACGACGGTCGCGCTGCGGCCACCGCCACCAGCACCATCCCGACCAGCAGATTGAACCCCACCACCTTGCGAATCCGCCCCAGCACCGCCGCACCGGCCGGCCAGTCCTTCGCCTGCACCGCCGTGCGCAGTTCCGGCAGCATCAATGCCTGAATGCGGATGAACAGCGCAGTCATCACCACATACAACCCCATCATCACTTGCACGTAACGCGGCGCGTTATCGAAGGCGATGTGTTGCAGATGCAACATGCCGACTCCGGTCACCGGCAGCAAAATCACCGCCCCCCACACCCAACGAAAAAAACCTTGAAACACTTCCACCCAGAGCGTCAGGCGCCCGGGACCGTCCAGCGCCTTCATCGCCGCAGGACGCAGCACCATCCAGGCGAAAAACATACCGCCGACCCACACCAGCGCGGCCAGTACATGGATGGGGTAAACGAGGCTAAAAGGTGTCATTGGGGTACTCCGTTCTGCGCGGGATCGATTCGCGGGGTATGATAGCCCCCCATTCGAACCACTGAAAATTTATCCAGCGTTTTTTGCGCCCGACACTCAATGATCAGCACTGAACTCAAAACCACGATCCAGGGCGCCTACTCGCGTTTTCTAGAGGCCAAGAGCCTCAAGCCGCGTTACGGCCAGCGCCTGATGATCGCTGAAGTCGCCAAGGTCCTCGGGGATATCGACACCGATGACGAAGGCCGGCGCAGTGGGGACCCCGCGATTGTCGCGGTGGAAGCCGGCACCGGCACCGGCAAGACCGTGGCCTACAGCCTGGCCGCGATCCCGACGGCGAAACTGGCCGGCAAACGCCTGGTGATCGCCACCGCCACCGTCGCCCTGCAAGAGCAGATCGTCTACAAGGACTTGCCCGACCTGATGCGCAACAGCGGGCTGAACTTCAGCTTCGCCCTGGCCAAGGGCCGTGGCCGCTACATGTGCCTGTCCAAGCTCGACATGCTGCTGCAGGAAGGCCATGCCCAGACCGCCACCGCCCAGTTGTTCGAAGAAGAAGGCTTCAAGATCGAGGTCGATGAGGCCAGTCAGAAGCTGTTCACCAGCATGATCGAGAAGCTCGCCGGCAATAAATGGGACGGCGACCGCGACAGCTGGCCCAACGCGCTGGAAGACGCCGATTGGGCGCGCCTGACCACCGATCACAGCCAGTGCACCAACCGGCATTGCCCGAACTTCGGCCAGTGCGCCTTCTACAAGGCCCGCGAAGGCATGGGCAAAGTCGACGTGATCGTCACCAACCACGACATGGTGCTGGCCGACCTGGCGCTGGGTGGCGGGGCGGTATTGCCCGATCCGCGCGACACCATTTATGTGTTCGACGAAGGCCATCACCTGCCGGACAAGGCCATCGGCCACTTCGCCCATTACACGCGCCTGCGTTCCACCGCCGACTGGCTGGAAACCACCGCCAAGAACCTCACCAAACTGCTGGCCCAGCACCCGCTGCCGGGTGACCTCGGCAAGCTGATCGAGCAGGTGCCGGAGCTGGCGCGGGAGATCAAGACCCAGCAGCAGTTCATGTTCACCGCCTGCGAACAGATTGCCGATTTCAAGCCCGGCGAAGACGTCGAGGGCCGCGAACGCCCGCGTCATCGCTTCATCGGCGGGGTGATTCCCGAACACATGCGCGAGATGGGCATCGAGCTGAAAAAAGGCTTCGCCCGCCTCAACGATCTGTTCACCCGCCTGACGGATCTGCTCAAGGAAGGCATGGACGGCGAGGTCAACATCGGCATCGCCAGCAATCAGGCCGAAGAATGGTATCCACTGTTCGGCAGCCTGTTGTCCCGTGCCTCCGGCAACTGGGAACTGTGGACCGCATTCACCGCCGAAGACCCGGAAGACAACCCGCCGATGGCCCGCTGGCTGACCCTGGCCGAAAGCGGTTCGCTGTTCGATATCGAGGTCAACGCCAGCCCGATCCTCGCCGCCGAAACCCTGCGCCGCAGTCTGTGGAACGTGGCCTACGGCTGCCTGGTGACTTCCGCGACCTTGACCGCGCTCGGCACGTTCGATCGCTTCCGCATGCGCGCCGGCCTGCCGAAAAAAGCCGTCACCGCCGTGGTGCCGAGCCCGTTCCATCATGCCGACGCCGGAGTGTTGCGGGTGCCGGACCTCAAGGCCGACCCGCGCGATGCCGCCGCCCACACCGCCGCGATCATCCGCGATCTGCCGGAACTGGTGGAAGGCTCTCGCGGCAGTCTGGTGTTGTTCTCGTCGCGCAAACAAATGCAGGACGTGTTCGACGGCCTTGACCGTGACTGGCGCAAGCAAGTGTTCATTCAGGGCAACCTGTCGAAGCAGGAAACCCTGAACAAGCACAAGGCGCGGGTCGATGGCGGCGATTCCAGCGTGCTGTTCGGTCTTGCCAGTTTCGCCGAGGGTGTGGACTTGCCAGGGGCCTACTGCGAGCACGTGGTGATCGCCAAGATCCCGTTCTCGGTGCCGGACGATCCGGTCGAAGCCGCGTTGTCTGAATGGATCGAAGCCCGGGGCGGCAATCCGTTCATGGAGATCTCGGTGCCCGACGCCTCGCTGAAGCTGGTTCAGGCCTGTGGTCGTCTGCTGCGCACCGAAGAAGACCGCGGCACCATCACTTTGCTGGATCGGCGACTGGTCACCCAGCGCTACGGCAAGGCGATCCTCAATGCGTTGCCTCCTTTCCGTCGTGAAATATCCTGAGACATCGGTGGGCAGTTTTGCCCGCCGCGCTGTCTATCTCTCTGTCATTGCTTTTCCATTGGCCCTTGTGGGTCGTTAGGGAGAATTCCGTTCTCATGATTCGTCGTTCGTTGCCTGCCATTTTTGCCCTGGTTTTCGCTGGCCCCTTGCTGGCGGCACCTGCCGGCCAGCAGACCCTGTTCAACTTTGTCCGCCCCGCCGATGTGGTGAAAGTGGCGACCGAAAACGCCGACCTGCCGCAAGCCAATGCCGAGCAGACCCCGGAAGGTGAAGTGCTGCGCCGGGTGACGTTCAATCCGACGGCCCGCCCGACCTTGCGTCTGTCCCCACAGACCGGTGCCTGGGACTGGTCGCAGTCCGGCATGATGAGCCTGCGCATCCAGAGTGCAATGAACTGGGCGGTGACCGTCTACGTACAAATCCAGAGTAACGACGGCAAGACCCTGGTCAGCCGCGTTGATCTGCCGGCCGGCCCGGCGCAGACCTTGCTGGTGCCATTGACCGCGACCTCGCCACTGAGCCAGGGCATGAAGGCCGGGCCAGCGATGCCGATGACGATTGACGGGCAGCGCATCCTGCTGGCGAGCAGCAGCGGTGAGCTGGATCGCAGCCAGGTGGTATCGGTCAGCCTGTCGATGGACCAGCCGAAAGCCGCGCAAAGTCTGTTGCTTGAGCGTTTTGGCGTGCAGGACGAAGGTGAGGTGATCAAATCCGCCTACGGCAATCTGGTGGATGCCTATGGCCAATCGACTCGCGGTAAGTGGCCGGAAAAAGTCGCCAACGACGAACAACTGAAATCCGCCGCCGCCAAAGAACAGCAACAACTGAAAACCTGGCTGGCCGAGCGCGAAAAGTCGTCGCTGGACAAGTTCGGTGGCTGGAATAAAGGCCCGGCGTTCAAGGCCAGCGGTTTCTTCCGCACCGAAAAGCGTGACGGCCGCTGGTATCTGGTGACGCCCGAGGGCCATCCGTTCTATTCCCTGGGCGTAAACACTGTCAGCCCCGAGGTCAACCAGACCTACGTGGCCGGTCGCGAATACATGTTCGAATCCCTGCCCAAACCTGAAGAGCCGCTGGCCAGCCACTTTGGCGAAGGTGACAACCGTGGCGGTAACGGTGTCGATCAGGGCCGTGGTTACAATTTCGGGCGCTGGTACGACTTCTACGGCGCCAACCTTCAGCGCCTGTATGGCGAGCCGTGCATCCCGGACAGCGGCAACAAGGCCGGAGTGGCCGAAGCCGCCAAGGCTGGCGCCGCGGAAGAGGTGGCAACCAACGCCAGTGCACCGGTAGCCGCCTCCGAACAGCCGAAAACCGGGGTTGCCGAGTCGGCTGCCACCACCGGGCAAAGCGTAGCGACACCGTGCAAAAACACGGTCGACGAACAAAAGTGGGCCAGCCACACCCTTGATCGCCTGCAAGCCTGGGGCTTCAACACCATCGGTAACTGGAGCGCCCCCGTCCTTGGTGACGCCGAGCGCATGCCGTACACCTTGCCGCTGTCAATCGTCGGCGACTACACCAGCATCAGCACCGGCACCGACTGGTGGGGCGGCATGCCTGACCCGTTTGATCCACGTTTCGCCATGGCCACCGAGCGCGCCGTGGCGATTGCCGCCCGCGATCATCGCGATGATCCGTGGCTGATCGGTTACTTCGCCGACAACGAACTGGCCTGGGCCGGCCCCGGAGATGATCCGAAATCTCGCTACGCGCTGGCCTACGGCACCTTGAAAATGACTACAGACGTGCCGGCCAAACGTGCGTTCCTCAAGCAGTTGCGCGACAAGTACCGCAACCAGGCGGGGCTGTCGAAGGCCTGGGGCATTGATCTGCCGGCGTGGGAATTGATGGAAGACCCGGGTTTCGAAGCGCCGCTGCCGAATCCTGAGCATCCGGAAATCGAGGCCGACTTCAAATACTTCCAGAAGGTCTTCGCCGACACCTACTTCAAGACCATTTCCGACTCGCTGAAATGGCACGCGCCGAACCAGTTGCTGCTCGGCGGCCGTTTCGCCACCAGCACCCCGGAAGCCGTGGCCTCCTGCGCCCAGTATTGCGACGTGCTGAGTTTCAACATGTACACCCTGCAACCGCAGGACGGCTATGACTTTGCCGCGTTGCGCAGCCTCGACAAACCGGTGCTGATCACCGAATTCAATTTCGGCTCCACCGACCGTGGCCCGTTCTGGGGCGGCGTGACCCCGTTGAGCAAGGAAGAAGATCGCGGTCCGGCCTACGCCAACTTCCTCAAGCAGGCGCTGAGCGAGCCGTCGATTGTCGGCGTGCACTGGTTCCAGTATCTGGATCAACCGGTGACCGGCCGCCTGCTCGATGGCGAGAACGGTCACTTTGGTCTGGTTGGCGTCACTGATCTGCCGTTCCAGGGTTTTGTCGAAGCCGTGCGCAAGAGCAACCTGGCGACCGTCGATCAGTTGAACAAAGAGGCGCAAAAAGCGGCTGCCGCATCGGACAAGGCTGGCCACGAAGCCGAAGGCGGCCGCAAGGCTGACGCCGGCAAAGGCCCGGGGCAGGGCGCTGGCCACAGCGGCGGGCATTCCGGCAACGGTCACTGATCGTTACGAAACCTGAAGACCGCCCGGCCCGCAGCAGTTCCCAAAACCCTCACGGGCTGGAACAATGCGGGCCACTTTGTAGAGCGTTTTCGCGGGGGAGTTGCGGGTGCAGATTCAGGGACATTACGAGCTTCAATTCGAAGCGGTGCGCGAAGCCTTCGCCGCACTGTTCGACGATCCCCAGGAACGCGGCGCCGCGTTGTGCATCCGGGTTGGCGGGGAAACCGTCCTTGACCTCTGGTCCGGTACCGCCGACAAGGACGGCGCCGAGGCCTGGCACAGCGACACCATCGCCAACCTGTTCTCCTGCACCAAGACCTTCACCGCCGTCACCGCGCTGCAACTGGTTGCCGAAGGCAAGTTGCAGCTCGATGCGCCAGTCGCCCGTTACTGGCCGGAATTCGCTGCCGCCGGCAAGGAATCCGTCACCCTGCGCCAATTGCTTTGCCATCAGGCCGGTCTGCCGGCCCTGCGCGAATTGCTGGCACCTGAAGCGCTGTACGACTGGCAAACCATGGTCAACGCCCTCGCGGCCGAAGCACCGTGGTGGACGCCGGGCACCGGTCATGGCTATGCCGCGATCACTTACGGCTGGCTGATCGGCGAATTGCTGCGGCGCGCCGACGGTCGCGGGCCGGGGGAATCGATTGTGGCGCGGGTCGCCAAACCGCTGGGGCTGGATTTCCATGTCGGTCTGGCCGACGAAGAATTCCATCGCGTGGCGCACATCGCCCGGGGCAAGGGCAACACCGGTGATGCGGCCGCCCAGCGCCTGCTGCAAGTGACCATGCGTGAGCCGACAGCCATGACCACCCGGGCCTTCACCAATCCGCCGTCGGTGCTCACCAGCACCAACAAGCCGGAATGGCGGCGCATGCAGCAACCAGCGGCCAACGGCCACGGCAATGCCCGCAGTCTGGCAGGGTTCTACGCCGGTCTGCTCGACGGCAGCCTGCTGGAAAGCGAAATGCTCGACGAATTGACCCGTGAACACAGCCTCGGCGAGGACAAGACCTTGCTGACCCGCACCCGTTTCGGTCTCGGCTGCATGCTCGATCAACCCGACGTGCCGAATGCCACTTACGGCCTCGGCCCGCGTGCATTCGGGCATCCGGGTGCCGGCGGTTCCATCGGTTTTGCTGATCCGGAGCACGATGTGGCCTTTGGATTTGTGACAAGTACACTGGGGCCGTACGTCTTGATGGATCCGCGCGCGCAGAAGCTGGCGCGGGTACTTGCCACTTGTCTGTAAAGCGTCGCCCGAGGTTCCAGGGCCGGAACCTCATGGCGATTTTCGTTTCAAAGCGTCTGTTTATCCGGGCGAAAGTCCTCTGATTGTTCACTAATTCTTTTTGTGGGTTTCCAATGTCGTCCAAACAAACTCTCGCCCTGGCCCTGTGTTTCGCAATCACCGGTTGTGCACAGACTCCGAAGAACGACGCCGATGGCGGCAGCTGGTGGCCGTTCGGTTCTTCCGACAAAGTCGCCGCCAAGGAGCCGGCTCCGGCACCTGCACCGTTGAAACCGGCTGCTGCCGCGCCGGTGGCCAAGGCCGAGAGCAGCAACCCCTGGTACTGGCCGTTTGGCTCGGACGACTCGGCGGACAAGGCTGAAGTGAAAGCTGAAGCCAAGCCCGAGGCAAAACCGGTCGAAGTCGCCAAGGCTGAGGCCGACAAGGGCGGCAAATGGTGGTGGCCGTTTGGCGGCAAGGAGCACGACACGGCCAAAGTCGTGCCGATGCCCGATCCGAAAGTGACTCAGGCCTGGCTGGATGATTACGAGCCGCGCCTGCGCACCGCGATCAAGGACAGCAACCTGCAACTCGAGCGTCGTGAAAACGTACTGGTCGTAACCGCGCCGGTGGAAGGCTCGTTCAACCCGGATCGCCCGGCGATGCTGTTGCCGGTAACCCTCGGCCCGTTCACCCGCGTGGCGAAAATCCTTGAAGCCGACCCGAAAACCGCCGTACTGGTGCTCGGTCACAGTGACACCACCGGTGCCGCTCCGGCCAACATCAAGCTGAGCCAGGAACGTGCCCAGGCGGTGGCGGCGATCTTCCGTCTCAGCGGTCTGCAGCGTGATCGCCTGATGCTGCGCGGCATGGGTTCCGAAGCACCGCGCGCCGCCAACGACAGCGTTGAAGGCCGTGCCCTCAACCGTCGTGTCGAACTGCTGGTGACCCCGCAGAACACCATGGTTGCGCTGCTGAGCAAGTACAACATGCCAGCACCGAAGCCAGTGACCATGGTCGCCGCTCAGGACGTCAAGCCTGCCGCCAAACCGGTGACCCCGGCGCCGGCTGCGAAGAAGGCCGCCGTACCGGCCACCAAAAAGGCCCCGGCCAAGAAAGCTGCTGCCAAGGCTCCAGCGAAGAAGGCCCCGGCCAAGGCTCCGGCGAAAAAGACCGCGCCCGCCAAAGCTGCCGCAACCGACAAGAAAGTCGCTGCGACCGATACCACCAAAAAGTGATCCGCTAACGAAAAGGAATGCGCCGTGACCCAGTCTCTGGCAGATATGCGTCGTGATTACACCCGGGACGGCCTGACCGAGGCGCAAGCCCCGGCCGAGCCCTTTGCGTTGTTTCACCAGTGGTTTGCCGAAGCGGTGAAAACCGAACAGGCGCCAGTGGAAGCCAACGCGATGACCCTGGCCACGGTGGATGCGGAAGGCCGTCCGCATTGCCGCATTCTGCTGCTCAAGGGGCTGGACGAGCAGGGCTTCACCTTCTTCACCAACTACGAGAGTGCCAAGGGCCAGCATCTGGCCGCGAATCCGTTCGCGGCCATGACGTTCTTCTGGCCGACCCTGGAGCGCCAGGTGCGCATCGAAGGACGGGTGGTGAAGGTCTCGCCTGAAGAGTCCGACGCGTATTATCAGGTGCGACCGCTGGGCAGCCGACTGGGCGCCTGGGCTTCACCGCAGAGCCGGGTGATCAACGGCCGGGGTGAACTGGAAGACTTGCTCAAGGCGACCGAACAGCGCTTCACCGACACTCAGCCTCACTGCCCGGAACACTGGGGCGGTTACCGCTTGCTCCCCGAACGCATCGAGTTCTGGCAGGGCCGCGCGAGCCGTTTGCACGATCGCCTCAACTACCGTGTGCAGGGCGCCGAGTGGATTCTTGAACGTCTGGCACCCTGAGCAGTCTACCGAGCGGGATAACCTGCCGCAGCGGCCTCAAGCCACTTCGGCAGGTCCCGGCGCTTGATCTTCTGTGCCTGAGCCTGCTCCAGCCGTTCGAGCATGAACGCGCGTTTGCCTTCATCCTTGCCGGCCAGTGACAAGGCCAGATCGCGATCCATCCAGCGTTTGATCCGCACATACAGCCACCAGTGGAAATACAGGCCGGCGGCGGTGGTGACGACAATGATGAAGTAATCCATGGAAATCCTTGGGTCGACGGCGCAGGAAATGGAATTTGGCGCTACTGTTGGGTGAGTTCGCGGGTGCCTGTACCGGACCTGAATGAAAGCAACTTTATCCGGGCCACGTCGTGACAGGCGTCAAGCTGCGGAGTTTAATGAATACCTGTCCTTTGGAGTTGATGCTATGCGTAAGTCTGTTCTGCTGGTTGCTTCCTTTTCCACGATGGCGATGTTGCTGACCGGCTGCCAGTCGAGCCTGACCGGTGACTCCTACTCCCGTGACGAAGCGCGTCGCGTGCAGACGATTCGCATGGGCACCATCGAATCCCTGCGTCCGGTGAAAATCGAAGGCACCAAGACCCCGATCGGCGGCGCCGCCGGTGCAGTGGTCGGCGGTGTCGGCGGCAGCGCTATCGGCGGCGGTAAAGGCAGCATCGTTGCAGCCGTTATCGGTGCCGTGGCCGGCGGCCTGATCGGTTCGGCCACTGAAGAAGGCCTGACCCGCACTCAAGGTGTCGAAATCACCGTGCGCGAAGACGACGGCAGCATGCGCGCCTACGTGCAGCAGGTTCAGGAAAATGAAGTGTTCCGCGTCGGTGAGCGGGTACGGATTTCGACTGTCGGCGGGACCAGCCGCGTTTCGCACTAAGCGCAAACGAGCGGTAAAGGAAAACCCCGATCAGGTGACTGGTCGGGGTTTTTGTTTGGTGTTCAGCAGGGATCGCGATAGACGAATGCGATTTGGTAGGACGTATCTTTAAAGGCGTGGGGGATTTTCGACGTGAATAAGGGCCGACATTAAGAGAAGTCGAAGGCTTGTGATCTAGATCAGTTTATCGAGTACGAACTCTTTAAACCAAGGTGGCTGTACGTCTGATTTAATTTCAATCAGCTCCCCGTCCGTAATCTCTGCTACATGTGTCAGTCCTTCGCTACCTTCGTCGGAGTTATCAAAGATATAGGCTCTGTTCGAGGTGAGGATTGCGTCCGATAGAAGCGCCAGAGATCTCCAATAACGCTTTCGTATCTTTTCAGGAGGAACGTTGTGACCACCCTGCGATACGCGATAGGCAACCCTGGCAACATTGATTTCCGGGTCGGCTGTTGCAACGTAATAGACGTAAACCCTATACCCGGATCTCTGGGCTTCGTAGAGCAAATCGACCTTGTCTGAGGAGGACATTACAGTTTCGAACGTAAAACTGATTTTCTCTTTGATCAGAGAACGCCGTATGAAGTCGGAGAGAGCGGAGGCTACATATGAGTCGATTTGAGTATCCGAGAAGCTGAGCCTGTCACCTTCAATCGCAATCGAATCCAATTTTGCCAATGACTCCGGAGCTTTTTTCAGCAGGGCGTGGCTGCGGAAAAAGTCGAAAATGTCATTTTTGTGAGATTCGATGCGATAGGTGGTGAAATCAAAATATCCAGTGTCTTTGATTGCACGCTCTATATCATCCGGGTTTATGTAATTGCCTAATAGATGCGCAGGAACCAACCGATTAAAGGTGCTTTTTCCTGATCCATTTGGTCCGGCGAATATACGTATCCTCGGTGTGCTCAAGAAACGACCTGTTTAGACAGTTTGCTGATGTGCAGGCGAGTCCCGCTTTTCAGGTTTCCATAGGTGCCGATCGAACGCAGTGCGACTGAAGACTTTTCTGTCACTTCAAACAACTGACCATCTTTGGCGACAAGCACCGCAGCCCCATTGGCAAGTGCCATTTTGTAGGCGTTATTGAACGCTTTCAGGGCAATGTCCGGAATATAAGATTCCTGCACGGCGATCTGACTGTCCGTCATTGGGCGCTTTTCTGCTTTGCGTGACATGGAAAACTCCGAAAAAACGTTCTGGGGTAACGCTGCTGTCAACAGAAGATATAGCACACTTGAAAGGCTCAGGTTAAGCGCTGCGAGCAGCACCAACGGGACACTTACCAACGGTTTGCAGGGGGCTGGAGCCCAATCATGTGTGTGAATCTTTCATTGAATCCTGGGCCTTCCAGCGAGAGGCGCCGTAATGATCGTGTTAACTGCTTTGAGTGGATCTTTTTCTGCTCGCCGCCAACGTCACCGCATAACCGATCAATGCCGCGAACACCGAACCGGTGAGAATGCCCATCCGGTCCATCCCGGCGTATTCACTGGCACCCGGCACGAAGGCGAGGGAGCCGACAAACAGGCTCATGGTGAAGCCGATCCCGCAGAGCATCGCCACGCCCAGCACCTGACCCCAATTGGCGTTCTGGGGCAGGGCGGCGATGCCGGATTTGACGGCGAGCCAGGTCAGGCCGAACACGCCGATGGTCTTGCCCAGCAGCAGGCCGACGGCGATGCCCATCGGAACGTGGTGGGTGAAGCTTTCGGCGGTCACGCCGGTCAGCGACAGGCCGGCGTTGGCGAAGGCGAACAGCGGCAGGATGCCGTAGGCGACCCACGGGTGCAGCGCGTGTTCGAGGGTCAGCAGTGGCGAAGGCTCGGCATTCCTGGTGCGCAGCGGAATGCAGAAAGCCAGGGTCACACCCGCCAGCGTCGCGTGAACACCGCTCTTGAGCACGCAGACCCAGAGGATCAACCCGATGATCATGTATGGCCCGAGCTTGACCACCCCGAGCCGGTTCATCGCCACCAGCGCCGCGATGCACGCGGCAGCGAGGCCCAGCGACAGGGTCGAGAGCTCGCCGGAGTAGAAGATCGCAATGATCACGATGGCGCCGAGGTCGTCGATGATGGCCAATGTCATCAGGAACAGCTTCAGCGACACCGGCACGCGCTTGCCGAGCAAGGCCAGCACGCCGAGGGCGAAGGCAATGTCGGTGGCGGTCGGAATGGCCCAGCCGTCGAGGGCGGCCGGGTTGTCACGGTTGAGGAACCAGTAGATCAGCGCCGGCACCAGCATGCCGCCGATGGCCGCCGCGCCGGGCAGGACGATCTGCGACGGTTTCGACAACTGGCCGTCGAGCACTTCGCGCTTCACTTCCAGGCCGATCAGCAGGAAGAACAGCGCCATCAGACCGTCGTTGATCCACAGCAGCAGGGGCTTGGCGATCTTCAACGCGCCGATCTGCGCCACCACCGGAGTGTCGAGCAGGCCGCTGTACAACCACGACAGCGGCGAGTTGTTGATGATTAGAGCCAGGATGGCCGCGGCGATCAGTAACAGACCGCTGGCAGCTTCCAACTGAAAGAAACGCGTGAAAGTGCTACGCAGAGGCAAGGTCGCTCTCCATCGATAAAGTCAAAAGGTGGCACACCCTAACCCGTACTGTTAGTTGTTAAAACAAAATTTATATTCTTTTTTGTTATATATGGTTACAAGGCGTATGCCAGACCTGCAGCAGAGCCTAGCAGTTGCCAAAGGTATTGAAGCTCAGCTGTATCTGTCAGTGCTGTAGGTTTTTTCCTAAGCTTGGGGGCTGAGCCTGTGAAGGCACTTTTGCCCGATTCAATGAGAACGACAGCCATGAGCGACAACCGACAGTGGGCCCGCGAAGCCATCCGGATCATCGAAGCGGACTTCCAGCGCAGCGCCGACACTCACTTGATCCCCTTGCCGCTGCCAGGGTTTGCGGGCATCGAGTTGTACTTCAAGGATGAATCCAGCCACCCGACCGGTAGCCTCAAGCATCGGCTGGCCCGTTCGCTGTTTCTCTACGCCTTGTGTAACGGCTGGCTGAAACCCGGCGCGCCGGTGATCGAGGCGTCCAGCGGTTCGACGGCGATTTCCGAAGCGTACTTCGCGCGGATGCTCGGCCTGCCGTTCATTGCGGTGATGCCGGCGACCACGTCCAGGGAAAAGATCGCGCAGATTGCGTTCTACGGTGGCCAGAGTCATCTGGTGCAAGACCCGACGCAGATATACGCCGAGTCCGAACGCCTGGCCCGCGAGCACGACGGTCATTTCATCGACCAGTTCACCTACGCCGAGCGCGCCACGGACTGGCGGGCGAACAACAACATCGCCGAGTCGATCTTCCAGCAGATGCGCTACGAGCAACACCCGTGCCCCACCTGGTTGATTTCCAGCCCCGGCACTGGCGGCACCACCGCGACCCTCGGCCGTTACGTGCGTTATCGCCAGCACTGCACCCGTGTGCTCTGCGCCGACGCCGAGCGTTCGGTGTTCTTCGACTACTACCAGACCGGCGACGCGAGTTTGCGGCTGGATCACGGTTCGCGGATCGAAGGTATCGGCCGGCCACGGGTAGAAGCGTCGTTCCTGCCGAAGGTGATCGACGCGATGGTCAAGGTGCCGGACGCCTTGTCGCTGGCGGCCATGCATTACCTGGCGCAGCGTCTGGGCCGGCATGTGGGCGGGTCGAGCGGGACCAACCTGATCGGTGCGTTGATGGCGGCGCAGCAGATGAAAGCGGCGGGGGAGTCGGGGTCGATCGTGGCGATCCTGTGCGATGGCGGCGAGCGCTATGCGGACACCTACTACGATCAGGCGTGGCTCAAGGCGCAGGGTTATGAGCTGGAGGGATTGATAGCGGTCGTGGCGGCGAGTGCCGAACGGGGTGAGGCGCTGCCGGCCAGCGTATTACGCGCCAATATCTGACGCCGAATACCCCTCTGGGAGCAAGCTCGCTCCCACAGGGGTTGTGTCACTTCAAAGCTTGTTTATCAGGCTTCGAGGCCCAGGATGTCTCGTGCCACGGCTTCCGCAATCCGAATCCCGTCCACACCCGCCGACAGAATCCCGCCCGCATAACCCGCGCCTTCGCCGGCCGGGAACAGACCTTTGACGTTCATGCTCTGCAGCGCCTCGTTACGCGTGATGCGCAGCGGTGACGAGGTGCGGGTCTCGATTCCCGTCAGCACCGCATCGTGCAGTGAATAACCGCGAATCTGTTTCTCGAACGCCGGCAATGCTTCACGAATGGCTTCGATGGCAAATTCCGGCAGCGCCAGGGCCAGATCGCCCAGAGCGACGCCCGGTTTGTATGACGGCTCGACTTCGCCCAACTCGGTCGAAGGAATGCCATTGATGAAGTCGCCGACCAATTGCGCCGGCGCCTTGTAGTCGCTGCCGCCGAGGATGAAAGCGTGGGATTCCAGACGTTCCTGCAACTCGATCCCGGCCAGCGGGCCGCCCGGATAATCGACTTCCGGGGTGATGCCGACAACGATGCCGGAGTTGGCGTTACGCTCGTTACGCGAGTACTGGCTCATGCCGTTGGTGACTACGCGGTTCGGCTCGGAAGTCGCCGCCACCACCGTGCCGCCCGGGCACATGCAGAAGCTGTAGACCGAACGGCCGTTTTTGGCGTGGTGCACCAGTTTGTAGTCGGCAGCGCCGAGTTTCGGGTGACCGGCGTATTTGCCCAGTCGCGCGCGGTCGATCAGCGATTGCGGGTGCTCGATGCGGAAACCCACCGAGAACGGCTTGGCTTCCATGAACACACCACGGCTGTGGAGCATGCGGAAAGTGTCGCGGGCACTGTGGCCCAGCGCCAGAATCACGTGTTTCGAATGCAGGATCTCGCCGCTGGCCAGTTCGACGCCGACCAGTTGGCCGTCCTCGATCAGCACGTCGGTGACACGCTCCTGGAAGCGTACTTCACCGCCCAGAGCGCGGATTTCTTCACGCATGGTCTCGACCATGCCGGTCAGACGGAACGTACCGATGTGCGGCTTGCTGACGTAAAGAATTTCTTCCGGCGCGCCGGCCTTCACGAATTCATGCAGAACCTTGCGGCCGAGGAATTTCGGATCCTTGATCTGGCTGTACAGCTTGCCGTCGGAGAACGTGCCCGCGCCGCCTTCGCCGAACTGCACGTTGGACTCGGGGTTGAGCACGCTTTTACGCCACAGGCCCCAGGTGTCCTTGGTGCGCTGGCGCACTTCGGTGCCGCGCTCGAGGATGATCGGCTTGAAGCCCATCTGCGCCAGCAACAGGCCGGCGAAGATCCCGCACGGGCCGAACCCGACCACGATCGGGCGCTGGCTCAGGTCGCTTGGCGCCTGGCCGACGAATTTGTAGCTGACATCCGGCGCCATGTTGACGTTACGGTCGTCGGCGAACTTGCCCAGCACTTTGGCCTCGTCGCGCACTTCGAGGTCGATGGTGTAGATGAAGCACAGTTCGGAGGACTTTTTGCGCGCATCGTAGCTGCGCTTGAACAAGGTGAAATCGAGCAGGTCATCGCTGGCGATGCCCAGGCGTTGCACGATGGCAGCGCGCAGGTCTTCGTCGGGATGGTCGATCGGCAGCTTGAGTTCGGTGATTCGTAACATGACAGGATCCGGTTCGCGGGGCGCACAACTGCGCCAGGGCGTTTGAAGGCGGCGATTATAAGCCGCAACGGCCGGATCTCGTGAGGGTAAAACGATCAGTCGTTACGTGAACCGCCGAAATACCCGCAACCGCGCTGTACCATGCCGTCGATACGCAACTCGGCGCTCATGTGCTGCACGCTGCCGGTGTTGCTGTCGACGCAGCGCTGCGGCGCTACCCACAACTCGATGCGCTGGTTGTTGGCTTCGCTGCTGAGGTTGAAACGACCGTCGCCCAGTTGCTCTTCGACGTAGGGCACGGCGAGTGGTGGCTGGCCTTCGCGGTCGATGACCAGGCCCTTGCCGCTGACCTTGACGTTCCATTCCGGACCATGGCCGGCGGCGCGCAGGATCAGCTGTTTGAAGTTGGGGTCGTCACAGGCAGTGCCGGAACGTTCGACGCGATAGAGCTGCGTCAGGTCGAGGCGGTCGCCGGCGATCTTTCCGCGCACGTCTGCGAACAACTTGCCCTGTTGATCGGCCAAGGTGGCGGCCTCTTGCAGGATGCTGGTGCCGCCGATGTCATTGACCACGTACTGGCGCTGCTCGCCGCACGCCTGGAACACCAGTTTGCCGTCGGCAGCGGTCAGTTGTCCCTGCATCCGCGTCTGGCCGACGTGGGAGGCACTTTCCCGCGCACCATCGAACAACTGGCACGCGGCAAACAACGGGAGCAGGGCAACAACGATCAGGGAACGGGCAACACGCATCTTTGGCTCTCCAGACAAGTGTCGCCACGTTACGCAGGCTGACCGTTCATCACAAGGGTTTAGCCCACGTGAAATGTCTGACCTGTCTGCAAGCCTTCGACACTTTTGGCGTAGGCCAATGCCACATCCGCCGCAGGAACCGGCTTGTAGCCACGGAAGTACGGGGCGTAATTGCCCATGGCTTCCACCAGCACGGTCGGGCTGATCGAGTTGACGCGCAGACCGCGTGGCAGCTCGATGGCCGCTGCGCGGACGAAACTGTCGAGCGCGCCGTTGACCAGTGCCGCCGACGCGCCGCTGCGGATCGGATCGTGGCTGAGCACGCCGGTGGTGAAGGTGAAGGATGCGCCGTCGTTGGCGAATTCGCGGCCGATCAACAGCAGATTGACCTGGCCCATCAACTTGTCTTTCAGGCCGAGGGCGAAGCTGTCTTCGGTCATTTCACCCAGCGGGGCGAAGGTTACGTTGCCGGCGGCACACACCAGCGCGTCGAACTTGCCGGTCTGTTCGAACAATTTGCGAATCGATGCGCTGTCGCTGATATCCACCTGGAAATCGCCGCTGTTGCGGCCGATACGAATGACTTCATGACGCTGCGACAGCTCTTTGTCCACCGCCGAACCGATGGTGCCGCCGGCGCCGATCAACAGAATTTTCATCGTGATTGCCTCAAGTGATTGAACGAGGTTTCAGTCTAGAGTGGTTTTTTCTGCGGATAAGCGCACTAATGGGCAACCTTTGGTTTTCAAATGGAAACAATCCATGAGCGAGATGGATGATCTGGCGGCGTTCGCGGTGTTGATCGAGGCCGGCAGTTTTACCCTGGCGGCGCAGCAATTGGGGTGCAGCAAGGGGCAGCTGTCCAAGCGTATCAGTCAGCTGGAGGCGCGTTTTTCCGTGGTGTTGCTGCAACGTACGACGCGTCGGCTGAGCCTGACCGCGGCCGGTGCGGCGTTGTTGCCACAGGCACAGGCGCTTGTAGTCCAGGTAGAGCGAGCGCGTCAGGCATTGGCACGATTGAAGGACGACATGGCTGGCCCGGTGCGTATGACGGTTCCGGTGTCGCTGGGAGAAACGTTCTTCGACGGTCTGCTGTTGGACTTCTCGCAGAAATACCCCGAAGTGCAGATCGAACTGGAGCTGAACAACAGCTACCGCGACCTGTCCCGCGACGGCTTCGATCTGGCGATTCGCACCGAGGTCGCCAATGACGAGCGACTGGTGGCCAGGCCGCTGCTGGCCTGGCAGGAAATGACCTGCGCCAGCCCCGCCTATCTGGAACGTTTTGGTGAACCACTGACGCCGCAGGCACTGGCCGAACACCGTTGCCTGCTCAACAGTCATTACAGCGGTCGCGAGGAATGGCTTTATCACCAGCAACACGAACTGCTGCGGGTGCGGGTGTCGGGACCGTTCGCCAGCAATCACTACAACCTGTTGAAGAAAGCCGCATTGGCCGGCGCCGGGATCGCTCGCCTGCCGTCCTATCTGTTGCAGGCGGAATTGGCTGACGGCCGATTGCGCTGGCTCCTTCGCGATTTTCAGACCCGTCGCATGCCGATGTACCTGGTGCACCCTTATCAGGGGGGATTACCGAAACGTACTCAGGTGCTGGCGGATTACCTGATCGGCTGGTTCAAACTCAGCGGCGAAGCGCTGGACCGGTTGTAGTGCCTGGCGATCAAGTGATCGATCGACACTTTGCCCGGCCCGGTGGCCATCAGGTACAGGAGAACCGCTGCCCAGGTGCCGTGAGTCGGGTAGGCGTCGGGGTAGACGAATAGCTCGATGACCAGCGTCATGCCCAGCAAGGCCAGCGCTGAAAACCGTGTGGCGAAGCCGATCAGGATCAGCATCGGGAAGAAGTGCTCGGCAAACGCCGCCATGTGCGCGGCGATGTCCGGCGACAGCAACGGCACGTGGTATTCGCTCTGGAACAGCGGAATCGTCGAGTCCGCCAGATGCGGCCAGCCAATCTGGAATGTTCCGTCGATCAGGTCGATGGCCAGGCCCTCGACCTTGGTCTGTCCGGATTTCCAGAACACCGCCGCGATGGAAAAACGCGCGATGAAGGCGATCAGGCTGTGTGGGATTTTTTCCAGCAGCGCGATGGCGCGCGCAACGAGACTGTTCATGACGACACCTTTGGATAGAAATGAGTGATGACTTGGCGGTTGATCAGCAGGGCGAGGGTCTGGCTGAGGTCGAAGGCTTCGGCGGACTCCAGCGCCTGCGTGAGTGACAGGCCGGCCTTGAGGTGGCGAATGAACTGGCCGGCGCCGCGATCCACGGCGAACACCTCGACCTCCAGTCCGTTGCGCAGAATCAACGCGTGTTGGGCGTGAAGAGGATCGATCCCGGCCAGTGTGGCGTCGTGCTGATGCGCGGCCCAGATGTTCACTACGGCGAAGCTTGAATCGAGCAGATGCAGCGAAGGGTGCAGGCCGATGCGCAGTTCATTCAGCGCATCGGCATCTGCAAACACGGCGGCGATCCGCTCCTGACTCAAAGGCAAAGCATCGGCCGCGTGATAAGCCAGCGTGCGCAAGCGTTCCAGCCGCGCGACGTCGGCCAGATAGGGGACGCTCGCGGCAGGTTCGAATCTGCTGATGAAGTCCGCCAGCTCTATGCCGTAGTCGCTCATCAACGGACTGTGTGGCAGATGGCTTTGCACGAAAACGCCGGCCATGGCCTGGAAGAATTCGTCACCCACCAACTGCATCACCACGGGATAGCTGTCGGCCAGTGCGTTGATCAGCGAACCCTGCACGTTGTTGCGGTAGACCGCGAAACGGCTGGCAGGATCGGCGCCGTTGGCGCTGCACAAACCGTCGGGGCAGCGCAGCCCGGTATCGAGCAACGCGGCGCTGAACGCGGTTTGAGTGCTCATGGCCGAGCTCCCGCACCCAGCAACAGCGCATCGGCCTGCTGCGCTTCTGCCAACAGCACGTTAAAGGCCGGCACCTGATTGTCCCGTTCGATCAGCGTCGCCACCGGGCCGACGCGTTCCAGCGCTTGCCGGTACAACGACCAGACGGCTTGATCGATTGGCGCGCCGTGATCGTCGATCAGCAAACGATCACCGAGGCTGTCGGAGTCTTCAGCAAACCCCGCCAGATGAATCTCGCCCACTGCGCGCAGAGGTAGTGCGTCGAGATAGGCCAAGGGATCACGTTGATGGTTGATGCACGAGACGTAGACGTTGTTCACGTCCAGTAACAGGCCGCAGCCACTGCGCCGGACGACTTCACGGATGAAATCCGCTTCGTCGATGGTCGAGCGCTCGAACGCCAGATAGGTTGCCGGGTTTTCCAGGAGCATCGGGCGTTTGAGGATGTTCTGCACCTGATCGATGTGGTCACAGACGCGGTTCAGCGTCGGTGTGTCGTACGCCAGAGGAAGCAAATCATTGAGAAACACCGGGCCATGGCTGGACCAGGCCAGGTGTTCGGAAAAGGATTGGGGTTGATAGCGCTCGATCAGTGCCGCCAGGCGTTTGAGGTGCTGGACATCCAGCGCGCCTTCGGTACCGATAGACAGCCCGACACCGTGCAGCGACAGCGGATACGCCTCGCGGATCAAACCCAGAAAATGATGGAACGGGCCGCCGGCCACCATGTAGTTTTCGGCGTGGACCTCGAAGAATCCGATGTCCGGAAGAGAACCGAGCACTTCACGAAAGTGCCCGGTCTTGAGCCCCAGCCCGGCGCGGGGCGGGAGCCCGGTGAGGGCTGCCCGAGTGCGGGGGGAGGCATGGTCGCAGGAGGTGATCATGTTCGTCACTCGGGCAGGCCGTGGATCAGGACTTGGCCTTGAAGGCTTCCATCTGGCCGAAACCGGTCGGCGAGGTCTTGCTTTCGGTGGTGGTGCAGGTGCCTTTCGGTACGAATTTCCAGGCGTTGGCCTGGTAATCCATTTTCGCTGTGCCTGCGCAGGTGGTGCCGGCGCCGGCGGCGCAGTCGTTATGACCTTTCATGGCCACGCCGAAGCATTTTTCCATGTTGCTGTTGTCGGCGGCCTGAGCGGTCGAAACGGCGGCCATGCTCAGGGCAGAACCGAGGGCCAGAACCAGGGCGGTGGCGGACAGGGTGCGGGTGGTAGCAGTCATGATGTTTCTCCGGTCTTTTACTTGGGTTGAACAAGCGAATGCGCTTGCTTGCCCCACTAGAGAAACGACTTGGCGATGCGTTACAGCGATCGGTAAAAGTTTTTTTCCGGCACAAACAGAAAACGGCCCGAAGGCCGTTTTCTGTTTGCTGCGATCCATCAACCGCCGAGGTACGCCTCGCGTACTTTCGGGTCGGTCAGCAGCGCTTCACCGGTGCCTTGCATGACCACCCGGCCGTTCTCCAGCACGTAGGCGCGGTCAGCGATTTTCAGCGCCTGGTTGGCGTTCTGCTCGACCAGGAACACCGTCACACCGTCCTTGCGCAGCTGTTCGATGATGTCGAAGATCTGCTGGATGATGATCGGTGCCAGGCCCAGCGACGGCTCGTCGAGCAGGAGCAGTTTCGGCTTGCTCATCAGCGCGCGGCCGATGGCGAGCATTTGCTGTTCGCCGCCGGACATGGTGCCGCCACGCTGGTTGAAGCGTTCTTTCAGGCGTGGGAAAAGTCCGAGAACCTTGTCCATCTGTTCCTGATAGTCGCCCTTGTCGGTGAAGAATCCGCCCATGGACAGGTTTTCTTCGACAGTCAGGCGGGCAAACACCCGACGGCCTTCCGGCACCACGGCGATGCTTTTGCGCATGATCTGCGACGAGTCCTGGCCGACCAGTTCCTCACCCATGTAGCGGATGCTGCCACTGTGGGCCTGCGGCGAACCGCACAGCGTCATCAGCAGCGTGGACTTGCCGGCACCGTTGGCGCCGATCAGGGTCACGATCTCGCCCTGGCGGACTTCGACGTTGACGCTGTGCAGGGCCTGGATCTTGCCGTAGAAGGTGGAAACGTTTTCGAACTGCAGCATTTACGCTTCCCCCAGGTAGGCTTTGATCACTTCAGGATTGTCGCGGATCTGTTCCGGCGTGCCGTCGGCCAGAGGCGTGCCCTGGTTGATCACGACGATGTGGTCGGAAATGCTCATGACCAGTTTCATGTCGTGTTCGATCAGCAGCACGGTCACATTGTGCTCTTCACGCAGCACGCTGATCAGCGCCTTGAGGTCTTCGGTTTCCTTCGGGTTCAGGCCGGCGGCCGGTTCGTCGAGCATGAGAATCCGCGGACGGGTCATCATGCAGCGGGCGATTTCCAGGCGACGCTGCTGACCGTAGGCCAGGGTGCCGGCGGGGCGGTTGGCGAACTCTTTCAGGTTGACCTTTTCCAGCCAGTACTCGGCGAACTCCATGGCCTCGCGCTCGCTCTTGCGAAACGCCGGGGTCTTGAACAGGCCGGACAGGAAGTTGGTGTTCAGATGACGGTGCTGGGCGATCAACAGGTTCTCGACCGCCGTCATGTCCTTGAACAACCGCACGTTCTGGAACGTGCGCACCACGCCTTTGAGGGCGATCTTGTGGCCCGGCAGGCCCTGGATCGGCTCGCCGTCCAGCAGGATGCTGCCGCCCGACGGCTGGTAGAAACCGGTCAGGCAGTTGAACACGGTGGTCTTGCCGGCGCCGTTCGGCCCGATCAGTGCCACCACCTGTTTTTCCTTCACGGTCAGGGCCACGCCGTTGACCGCCAGCAGGCCGCCGAAGCGCATGCTCAGATTTTCGACTTTCAGGATCTCGCGGCTCATTTGCGCAGCTCCATGTGAGGACGTTGCATGGGCAGCAGACCTTGAGGTCGCCAGATCATCATCAGCACCATCAGGGCGCCGAACATCAACATGCGGTACTCACTGAACTCACGCATCATTTCCGGCAGCAGGATCATCACCACAGCCGCGAGAATCACGCCCAGCTGCGAGCCCATGCCACCCAGCACCACGATGGCGAGGATGATCGCCGACTCGATGAAGGTGAACGATTCCGGCGTCACCAGACCCTGACGGGCGGCGAAGAAGCTGCCGGCAAAACCGGCGAAGCTCGCGCCCAGGGTGAACGCCGACAGCTTGATCACGGTCGGGTTGAGACCCAGCGCACGGCAGGCAATCTCATCTTCACGCAGTGCTTCCCACGCACGGCCGATCGGCATGCGCAGCAGGCGGTTGATGATGAACAGCGCCGCCAGCGCCAGCAGCAGGGCAACCAGGTAGAGGAAGATCACCTTGTTGATCGAGTTGTATTCCAGGCCGAAGTACTCGTGGAAGGTTTGCAGGCCTTCCGCGGCCTTGCGTTCGAAGGTCAGGCCGAAGAACGTCGGTTTCTCGATGTTGCTGATGCCGTTCGGGCCGCCGGTGATGTCGGTCAGGTTACGCAGGAACAGGCGGATGATTTCCCCGAAACCCAGGGTCACGATCGCCAGATAGTCGCCGCGCAGACGCAATACCGGGAAACCGAGCAGGAAGCCGAACGTCGCCGCCATCAGGCCGGCAATCGGCAGGCAGATCCAGAAGCTCAGGCCGTAGTAGTGCGACAGCAGCGCGTAGCTGTAGGCGCCGACGGCGTAGAAGCCGACGTAACCCAGGTCGAGCAGACCGGCCAGACCGACCACGATGTTCAGGCCCAGGCCGAGCATCACGTAGATCAGGATCAGCGTCGCGATGTCCACCGCGCCACGGGAGCCAAAGAACGGCCACACCAGCGCACCGATGATCAGCGCGATGATGAAGTAGCGCTGGGTGGTCGGCAGGGTCAGGAAGTTGCTGGCCTTGGCCGGGATCAGCGGCATGCCAGGCGACGAACGCCACGCCTTGCTGATCTGCTGGTTGAACAGCACCCGCAGGAACATCAGCACCGAGCAGATGGCGATGGTCGCCAGAATGGCCGGGCTGGTGTTGTGCACTTCCAGGTTGATGCCGACGATGGTCAGTTTCAGTCCCAGTACCGGATAGGCCACGGCCCAGACCAGCAAGGCGCTGAACAGCGCCTGTTTAAGATTCCTGTTCATACTTTCTCAACCTCCGGACGGCCCAGAATGCCGGTCGGACGGAACAACAGCACCAGAACCAACAAGCCGAAAGCCACGACGTCCTTGTACTGGTCGCCGAAGATATCGGCACCAAAGGCTTCCGCCACCCCGAGCACCAGCCCGCCGAGCATGGCGCCGGGGATGCTGCCGATCCCGCCCAGTACCGCAGCGGTGAAGGCCTTGAGGCCGACGAGGAAACCGGCGTTCGGGTTGATCACGCCGTATTGCATGCTCAGCAGCACGGCCGCGACGGCCGCCAGCGCAGCACCGATGACGAAGGTCAGGGCGATGATGTTGTTGGTGTTGATGCCCAGCAGGTTGGCCATCTTGATGTCTTCGGCGCAGGCGCGGCAGGCGCGGCCCAGGCGAGAGCGGGAGATGAACAGCGTGAGGCCGAGCATGGCGATCAGGGTCACCACGAACACCACGATTTGCATGTAGGAAATCAGCACTTCATGTGCGCCACCTGGGCCGAAGGCAAAATTGCCAGGAATCAGGTTGGGGATAGCTTTGTCCTTGGAGTCTTGCGCCAGCAGAACCGTGTTCTGCAGGAAGATCGACATACCGATCGCGGAAATCAGCGGGATCAGACGGTTGCTGCCGCGCAACGGGCGGTAGGCAATGCGTTCGATGCTGTAACCGTAGGAGCTGGTGACGACGATGCTGGCGATGAAAGCCACGGTCATCAACAGCGGGACGCTTTCGAGTCCCATCATGGTCAGCCCGGCGATGGCGATGAACGCCACGTAGGAACCGATCATGTACACCTCGCCGTGGGCGAAGTTGATCATTCCAATGATGCCGTAGACCATCGTGTAGCCGATGGCGATCAGGGCATACATGCTGCCAACGTTCAAGCCGTTAACCAGCTGTTGGAAGAAGTGATAGATGTCAGGCATTACAGCGCTCCTAAAAACCTGATACGCATTTCACTGGTGGAGTCATTTTCCCGCCCGGTCCCGTGGATCTTTATCCACTTCGAATCCGGGTTTTGCCAGCGAACCGCTGATGACGGTTTTGAGATTTTCAGGTGGGGAGACTGGCGGATCACGCCAGCGCGGCCCAATACATTCGTAAAACAAAGCCCACGGCACGCCGTGGGCTTTATTGGCAGTCAGTCAGGCAGCGCCTTACTGAGGCGACACTTCGGTTTTAGGTTTGCCGTTGTGCCACTCGTAAACCACGAATTTGAAGTCCTTCAGGTCGCCCTTGGCGTCGAAGCTCAGATCGCCGGTCGGGGTCTTGAAAGTACCGGCGTGGATGGCTTCAGCCACTTTGGCAGGGTCTTCGGACTTGGCCGCAGCGATACCGCCGACAATCACTTCAACTGCCGAGTAGGACGGGAACACGAACGGACCGCTCGGGTCTTCTTTCTTGGCCTTGAATGCATCGGCCAGGGCCACGTTGGCCGGATCCTGGTCGAAGGATTTCGGCAGGGTCACCAGCAGGCCTTCGGACGCGTCCTTGGCGATCTGGGTGATCGAGTCGTTACCCACGCCTTCCGGACCCATGAACTTGGCTTTCAGGC
Organism: Pseudomonas sp. B26(2017); assembly: GCF_002113045.1. Taxonomy (NCBI): domain Bacteria; kingdom Pseudomonadati; phylum Pseudomonadota; class Gammaproteobacteria; order Pseudomonadales; family Pseudomonadaceae; genus Pseudomonas; species Pseudomonas sp. B26(2017). The sequence goes on from NZ_NEJJ01000004.1 coordinate 276,260, forward strand.
CTTTTTCCTGGGCTTGACGCAGGATCAGGCCCAGCTCCGGGTGGTAGCCGCCGTAGTAGACGAAGTCGACGTTGGCTTGCTTGAGTTTGGCGATGATCGCGGAGAAGTCCTTGTCGCCGGCGTTGACGCCTTCGAACACGGCAACCTTGGTGCCTTTCTTCTCGAGGGTGGATTTGACGGCGGTGGCGATGCCTTCACCGTACTGCTGCTTGTCGTGCAGCACGCCGACGATTTTCGGCTTCACGTGATCGGCAATGTAGTTACCGGCGGCAGGGCCCTGGGCGCTGTCCAGACCGATGGTGCGGAAGACCATTTTGTAACCACGGTTGGTGATGTCCGGGCTGGTGGCAGCCGGGGTGATCATGATCACGCCTTCGTCTTCGTAGATATCCGAAGCAGGCTGAGTGGAGCTGGAGCACAGGTGACCGACCACGAACTTGACGCCGTCGTTGACGACCTTGTTCGCAACCGCTACCGCTTGTTTAGGATCGCAAGCGTCATCGTATTCAACGGCTTCGAGCTTCTTGCCGTCGACGCCGCCTTTGGCGTTGATCTGTTCGATGGCCATTTTCGCGCCACTGAACTGCATGTCGCCGTACTGGGCTACTGGACCGGTTTTAGGGCCGGCGATACCGATCTTGATGGTGTCAGCCGCGAACGAATGGCTGGCAACCCCGGCCAGAACCATAGCGGCAAACAGTTTGGAAATCTGCTTAGTAGCCTTAGTCATAGTGCTCCACTCTTACTGTTGTATTTTTTAGAGTCCTGACGCCGTAGCAGCAGAACCGGGACAGATATCTGGGCGATACCCTCCGGAAAAGCCCCCGGCAACTGTACCGGTACAGTGTAGAGCGCCGGTTGTTGGCCTGGGAAGCTGGCGCCAGGGGGCAAAACCTGAGGGTGTCGCTTAAATGAAAGAAAAAGACAGAATTGCGGCGGGGCGTTCAGAGGGTTTATACCCAATCATCAGCATTCCCTGGCGTTCCTGCTCTTTTCGTTCGGTACGGCCTTTTGCAACCGGGTTTTTCTGCCGGACCACCGACGTTATCATTCGCGCCGATTTCTTTTCCGGACAGTCCCATGAATCAAGAACCTAGCACCCTCTATGCCAAGCTGCTTGGTGAAACCGCAACTATTACGTGGAAGGAGCTGGAGCCCTTCTTTGCCAAGGGTGACCTGTTATGGGTCAGCGCCGAGCTGGATTTGATCGCCGTGGCAGAGGCAATGGCATCGAATCAGAGCGCGAAAGTGGCTGCCTGGCTGGGCGAAGATAAGGTCGCCAAGCTCTCTGCGCCGCGGGCGCAAGACATTCTTGAGCGCGATCCCGAGTTGTGGTCGGTTGTGGTGCGACCGTGGATTCTGATCCAGGAAAGGGCGTCGCGCTGAATCGATGCCCTTTTGTGGTGCGTGTCACTGCCGGGAAAAAGTGTGTAGCCGAGTAGCGTGATGGCACGTTGCCGTAGAGAAATGCCACAAGCGTGGGTGGCATAACGGTGACGTAAACGTAACGGGCACAGTTCAGTAAGCAGCCTAACGGCTGCTTAATTGTTTCGGGATGTTGGAAAGACTGAAATTTCCAGGGAATTTCGGGGCGATCGAGGCGCCTCGGTCTGCCGTCAGACCGAGTAAGACTTGCCAGTATGGTTATTGAGGGAAATAACCTTGGTCTTGCCGATCCGGTGACGGTAGATCTCGCGCAGGTACTTGATCGACTTCTTCACGCAATCGCGCGACAGGCGAATGTCGTTGATCGAGACAAACTTCTCTTTGTCGTTGATCAGCTCGCGGTACTTCTTCTCATACATCGGCTTGATCGCATACCAGTTGGTATCGAGGATTTTCGCCGGGTTCTCGAACTCGTTCAGCAGGTCGTCGATGCGGTCTTCGTCGAATGCTTCGCTGATGATGAAATCGAGGATCGAATTGTCCAGGGTGTCATCGAAACGGTACGGGGTCTTGGCGAAGCAACGCTTGATGAACGCCACGATCAGCGTCAGGAAGTCGTCCGACAGGCACGGGCTCTTGGCGATCAGGGTGGTCAGCGACAGGTTGGCCGAGGCGCCTATCACCAGCGCGTAGCGCTTGAGCGTGGTGTTGGGGAACAGGCTGTTGAGGTGGGTCTTCAACCGGTTCAGGTCCATGTACGACAGCTTGTAGTCTTTTGGCAGCGAAACGATCGAGACCACCGACGAGCAGTTCTTGAAGAAGTGCAGGTCGTGCAGCGCGGCCGCGTCGTAGCCGGAATTCTTGTACTGCTCCAGCGACGCGCGATAGCGCTTGGACTCGATCGGCAACAGGCTGATGCCTTCGATGGCCTGGGTCACTTTGTTGAAGTGCGGCAGGTCGATCGAGCGGAAGAACAGGTCGTCGATGTTCAGGCGCTGCGGCTCTTTATCGAACACCTTGAATTTGTCGCTGCTCGGCGGCGGCGTTTCCGGCACCACGGACTCGGCGTAGGCAATCGCCACCGGGCCGGCCAGGCTCATGAACAGGTCGTTGGCATCCAGGCGAATGGTCTCGCCGATGTCGATGCCGGCGCGACGGAAATAGTTCTGGTCGTAGTCGGTCGTAACCGCTTGGGCCGTCAGAATGTTGAAGATCTGCTGCGAGATATATTGGTTGGCGTGTTTCTCCATCGCATTGACATCAATGTTCTGGATGTTGCCGTCATCGCTCTCTTCGGCGTAACGCATGATGTCGTTGGAGATCAGCATCATCGCGTTCCATGGGCGGATACGGCCCATGACGCTGGCTTCGCTGCTGTCTTCGTTGGCGAAGTTGTACGAGAAATCCCATTCTTCCGACAGGTATTTGCACAGCAGGCGACCGGCGTTGATGTGCAGCGCCTCGGACATTTCGCTGCGGTGGTCGGAAATGTTCGGCAGTACGCAGATGCCGCTGGTGAAGATCGGTTCGAACACGAACGAATGACCGCTCTTGCCGTCATGCTCGTCCATCGGCTTGGTGTCGAACGTCTTGTTCATGTACGAGTGCTGCTGAGCCAGGCCGAATTCCGAGGCCATGCCCGAACCGGTACCGCCGCCGGCACTGAAGATCGAGAAATACAGGCGCGACTGGTTGGCCTTGATCCCGCAGCTGTCGATCAGGTACGAGTGGATCATTTTCCAGTCAGGGCTGGAGAAGCGCTGGGTGTCCTTGTTGAGGATGATCTTCGCCAGATACTGGCCGAGGATCGGCGCGTTACCGGCGCCACCGGCGTGGACTTCCGACAAGTCCATGATCTTCATCTTGCTGTAATCGCGCAGGAAACCGCTTTTTTCGCCCTTGCGCGAGAAACGGATGCGCCCGGCAATGTCCTTGTCGAGGTCGCCGAGCATCACCAGCGGTTCCACCAGAAACACCGGTTTGCTGCCCTTGTTCGGGCCGATTCGCAGGTTGGTCTTGATCCACTGGGCCGGGCTGTAGCCTTTGTCGGCCAGGCGACGCTCGCTCGAAGGACGATCTTCGTTGTTGAATTCGTTGAGGTAGAACTTGCGCGCGTTGTACACCAGCTCCGCCACGTCGAGGGCGATGTTGGAGCCGCAGCGACCGAGGCCGATCAGGCACACCGAGGGGAATTCCTGGTCGTTGTGCTGTTCGTTGTCGCCTTCCAGATGCGGCGGGCGCGGGAACACCAGGTCACGCAGGCCATCGAGGTTGTCGAGGATGCGGTCGGTATTGGTTTCGGTGAAATACAGGTATTGCTGGGTGCCCAGCGGACGCGAAGGTGGCAATGGCTTCATTGGGGCAGGGCTGTTCGCCGCAGGGCTCAGAGTCAGATCGGATACCGCAGTGGCCGGATTGTTTTTAGAAGTCATTGTGCGCCATTTACCTGGACTGGTTGGATCGGCGACCGCTGTCGTCGAGCCTCACGGAATGGGAATCTCGCGTCTTTTTTCTGCGCGTGTTTGGCCCGTGCGTCAGGGTGATGGCCTGAGTGCCGCGCGGGGGAATCCTTTCCTGATTGATGATGGATCGGCCATTATTCGGCGATCTTTAATCAAAAGGAGGCTAAATGATGTCAACGCGACCTTCGTTGGGGTTTGCCGGAATCGGCCTGATGGGCCTGCCGATGTGCCACCGTCTGCTGGCCGCCGGTTATCCGTTGACCGTGTGGAACCGCAACCCGGCCAAGTGCGCGCCGCTGGTCGAGGCCGGCGCCCGGCAGGTGGCGACCCCGGCCGAACTCTGTGAACAGGCTGATGTGGTGATGTTGTGCCTGGCGGACACGGCGGTGGTGCGCGAGGTGGTGTTCGGCCCGGCCGGCGTGGCCGAAGGGGCGAAACCCGGTCAGTTGCTGGTGGACTTTTCCAGCCTCGAACCGACGGCCACCCGAGAAATGGCGGCTGAGCTCGCCGGCAAGACGGGCATGGCCTGGCTCGATTCGCCGGTGTCCGGCGGAGTGGTCGGGGCCGAGGCCGGCAGTCTGGCGATCATGGTCGGCGGTGATGCCGCGGACCTTGATCGGGTACGCCCGGTGTTGCTCGAACTCGGGCAGCGCGTCACGCACATGGGCGGCGTCGGCACCGGCCAGGTGACCAAGGCCTGCAATCAGATGATCGTCGCCTGCAATGCCTTGGTGATCGCCGAAGTGGTGGCGCTGGCCGAACAGGCCGAGGTCGATGCCAGCCTGATCGCCGAGGCGCTGGCCGGTGGCTTTGCCGATTCCAGACCGTTGCAGATCCTCGCCCCGCAAATGGCCGAAAGCCGTTTCGAGCCGGTGAAGTGGCACGTGCGCACGCTGCTCAAGGATCTGGATACCGCAGTGAAGTTTTCCCGGGAAACCGGCTCGGCCACGCCGATCAGCGGATTGGCCGCACAACTGATGCGCCTGCATGGGGCACAAGGTTTTTTGCAGAAGGATCCAGCGACACTGGTGCAAATGTACCGCGCGCCAGACTCAGCGGATTGACCGTGTGCGCGTGTTTGCGCTGGTTGATTTCCTCCAGCACCGGGCGCAGTTCCGCCAGTGGCACCGGGCGGCTGAGCAGGTAACCCTGAATGAAGTCGCAGCCCGAGCGCTCGAGGAACTCGTATTGCTCCAGGCTCTCGACGCCTTCGGTGACCACCTGTAAATGCAGGGTGTGCGCCATGACGATGATCGCCTGGACGATCTCCATGTCGGCGGTGGCCTTGGGAATGTCGAGGATGAACGAGCGATCAACCTTCAAGGTGTTGAGCGGCAGGCGCTTGAGGTAGGCCAGCGACGAATAGCCGGTGCCGAAGTCGTCGATCGACAGTGACACGCCGAGGGCGCGGATCTGCCGCAACAGCACCAGGGTGTTGGCGATGTTGCCCATCAAGGCGTTTTCGGTGACTTCCAGTTCCAGCCGTTCCGGGGCGACGCCGGCGCTGCGCAAGGCATGCTCGATTTCATTGGCCAGTTCTTCCCGGGCCAGATTCAGCGGTGAGCAGTTCCAGGCGATCTTCAAGTCTTCGCAACCATGGCGCGACAACTCGCCGAGGTCTTCACAGGCCTTGCGCAGGACCCAGTTGTCGAGCTCGGCGATCAGGCCGTTGTTTTCGGCGATGGCAATGAAGCGATCTGGGGTGAGCAGGCCGTGCACCGGATGCTGCCAGCGGATCAGCGCTTCGAGCTTGGTGACTTTGCCGGTCTTGAGTTCGAAGATCGGCTGGTAATACAGCAGCAGGCCGTTCTCTTCACGCAGCGCATGGCGCAGTTCTTCCTCCAGTTGCAACTCGAGGCTGGCGCGGTTTTTCAGGTTGGAATCGAAGAAGTGCACGCCGTTGCGCCCGGCGCCCTTGGACTGGTACAGCGCAAGATCTGCGTGCTTGAGCAGTTCATCGCAGGTCGTGCCGTCTTCGGGAAACAGGCTGATGCCGATGCTGGTCGTCATCACCATGCGCCGTCCGGCCAGCTCGATCGGCTCTTTCATCTTGAGCATGATGCGCTGGGCCAGATTGCGCGCTTCTTCGCGGTCGCGCAGGCCGATCAGGATGCAGAACTCGTCGCCGCCAAACCGCGCCACCACGTCTTCATGGCTACGGACCGAGCCCTTGATGTGCTGGGCGATAACCTTGAGCAGTTGATCGCCGGCGTCATGGCCGAGGCTGTCGTTGATGCGTTTGAAGTGGTCGATGTCGAGAAACATCACGGCCAGCATGCCGCCTTCGCTGGATTTCTGGCTGAGCTTTTCCGCGAAGATCTGATTGAAACCACGCCGGTTGATCAGGTTGGTCAGGGCGTCGTAGTTGGCCACGTGCTGCAGCGACATGCGTGCCTGATCGAGCTGGCTGAGGAGGGCGTTGACCCGGCGCAGGTCGTGTTCCTTGTTCTGCAGCTTCTTGTCGGCCAATGCGGCGCTGATGGCGCTGCCGAGGATCAGCAATGTGATCAACGCGACGGTGAGGCCCAACTGCAAGTGACTGGTTTGCGACGCCTGAGTCGGCAATTGCCCCTCGGGCAGCACCAGTTGCAGTGCGGCCATGCCGGTGAGGTGCATGCTGAGGATGCCCGCACCGAGAATCAACGCCGCCACGTATTTGAGCATCTGGATGTGCAGGCCGTTGCCTTCGCGCAGATGACCGGCCACCCACAGCGCGGCGAAGCTGGCGCCAATGGCGATCACGATCGATGAGATGAACAGAGTGGGTTGGTAGTAAGTCGTGGCGGCGGATTCGATGGCCGCCATGCCGACGTAGTGCATGCTGGCGATGCCAAGGCCGATGACGATGGCGGTCTTGAGGTATTCCAGCAGGCTTGGTTGGGGCGTGCTCAGGGTGTGCATCGCCAGCCAGGATGCGAGTAACGCAATTAACAGCGAAAACAGGGTCACGGGCAGATCGTACTGAATGTCGATCGGCGCCTGGAACGCCAGCATGCTGATGAAATGCATGGCCCAGATGCCGCCGGCCAGGCAGGTTGCGCCGATCCAGCGCCACAGTCGCTGCGAACCGGGTTCTTCAGCGTGGGCGACCCGTTCGGCCATGTCGAGGGTGGCGAAACTCGCGGCGCAGGCGACCAGGTAGGCCACCAGCACCAACAGGGGATTGTGTGTGCAATTGAGGATGACCTGCCCGCTCTCCGGCTGCTCGGCAACAAATTGCAAACCAAGCCACTCCATAGCATGCCCCGTCTCTGAGTGCGTCCTTACTGCGTCATCAACGCAGGCGAATGTCTGGAGTATAGAGGCGGTTTTTGCCGTGCAAGCGATAGTGGCACATTGGCGCTAATGATTTCGGCATTAGCGTCATAGCGATTGGCGCTAAGTGCCCGGATGCCGGAGTTCAGGCGACTTCGTTCCAGTGCGGTTGCAGTGGCGGCAGGCCGAAACGGGCACGTGCCTTGTCACAGTCGATGTTCTGCGCGCCGTTTTCCCACGATGCTTCGAACTCGCGGCAGGGGCTGGAACGCTTGTCGTAGATCGTGCAGGCCACTGACTTTCCGACTTCGCCTTCCAGCGCGGTGCAGCGCGGCGCCTTGCGGTCGGTGCCGATCATCGCGACCCGGCTGGGCGTGATCTGAGTGACCAGTTCATCGGGGACTGTCCCGCCGGAGGATGCGCATTCACCCCAGAAAAAAGAAACACGAAAATGGGAACAGCAGGCACCGCAATTCAGACACGGACTGGCTTCGGACATGGGCGGGGGTATCAAAGGGATTGATCGGCAGGATCCGGACGGATCCGGCGGCCATTCTAGGCTTTGCCACGGCGTTGGGAAGGGGGGCGCGAAAGTATTTTTTCATTGCCGGATTTTTCCGCAAACCCCCCGGTTTCAGGGGGATTCGAAGCATTTCAAGGGCTTACGTTTCGTTACACGGCCATGGCTTGTCATCAGGCTGACGAATGATGACAGACAGCCCCGACGAGCGTGACTAGATTGCAGGTTCCGGGCTCGGATGCGTTGGCAGTGAAGCCCCAATAACAATAAAGAGACGGACCCATGCAGAACTCGACCCAAGCGGCGAATGCCTGGCGCATTCTGTTCCTGCTGTTCCTCGCCAACCTGTTCAATTTCTTCGACCGCACCATTCCGGCGATCATCATCGAACCGATCCGCATGGAATGGCACCTCAGCGACTTCCAGCTCGGGATCGTCGGCACCGCGTTCACGCTGGTCTACGCGATTGCCGGATTACCACTGGGGCGCCTGGCCGACACCGGTTCGCGCAGCAAACTGATGGGCTGGGGCCTGGCGACCTGGAGCGCGCTGACTGCCGTTAACGGTCTGGTCGGCAGTTTCTGGAGTTTCCTGCTGGTGCGCATGGGGATCGGCATCGGGGAAGCGAGTTACGCACCCGCCGCCAACTCACTGATCGGCGACCTGTTCCCGGCCCATCGCCGCGCTCGGGCCATGGGCATTTTCATGCTCGGCCTGCCGCTGGGGCTGCTGCTGGCTTTCTTCACCATCGGCTGGATGGTCAAGGCGTTCGACAGCTGGCGCGCGCCGTTCTTTATTGCCGCCGTGCCAGGGTTGGTGCTGGCGGTGTTCATGTTCTTCATCAAGGAACCCAAGCGCGGCGCGGCGGAAACCGTGCAGGTGTCCCAGGAGAAAGTCGACAAGCCGATCCGCCGCGTTCTCGCCGTGCCGACCTTCCTGTGGCTGGTGATGGCCGGGTTGTGCTTCAACTTCGCGACCTACGCCTGCAACTCGTTCCTGGTGCCGATGCTCCAGCGTTATTTCCTGATGCCGTTGCAGGAAGCGGCGGTGGCGACCGGCGTGATCGTCGGTGTGACCGGGCTTGTCGGGTTGACCCTCGGCGGCTGGATCGCCGACAAGATTCACCAGCGGGTGGCCAACGGGCGACTGCTGTTTGCCGCGTTCAGCCTGATCATCTCGACCCTTTGCACGGCGTGGGCGCTGCATGCCGGGCGTATCGAGATCGGGGTGTTTGTCGCGGTGTTCAGCGTTGGCTGGCTGTTCGCCTACAACTTCTATACCTGCGTCTATACGGCGATTCAGGACGTGGTCGAGCCACGCCTGCGGGCTACGGCGATGGCGCTGTTCTTCGCCGGGTTGTATCTGCTCGGCGGCGGCCTGGGGCCGGTAGTGGTGGGCGGTTTGTCGGATCACTTCGCCAAGTCGGCGATGGTCTCGGCGGGTGCCGAGCAGATGACCGAAGCGTTCAAGGCTGTCGGCCTGCATGACGCGATGTACCTGATTCCGGCGGCGCTGTTCCTGACCATGGTGTTCCTGTTCCTCGCGTCGCGGTGTTTTGTGCGGGATGCGAAGCGGATGAAGGAAGGGCTGGTGGCAGTGGTTGAGCCGCAGAGTCAGGCCGTTACCGCGTGATGACCTGCATCGCCTGATCGTTCCCACGCTCTGCGTTGGAATGCAGCCCGGGACGCTCTGCGTCCCATTCGAGAGCTGGAACGCGGAGCGTCCCTTGAGGCATTCCCGCGCGGAGCGTGGGAACGATCTGCGGTGTACAAAAAAGGCCGGCATCACTGCGGGCCTTTTCATTTTTGGCGATGGAGCAGGGCGGTTCAGCCCGCTACCAGCACCCGGATCGCTTCCAGTCGCAGCGCCGCTTTGTCGAGCATCGCCAGACCTTGTTCACGCTGCTTGCGCAAGGCGTCCAGTTCGCTGTCGCGCACGGTCGGGTTGACCGCTTGCAACGCGGTCAGGCGCGCCAGTTCTTCGTCGGTGTCGGCTGCCAGACGGCGGCGGGCTTCGGCGACGCGCTCGGCGTGGCGTGGGGCGACCTTGCTTTCACCGGCGTTGATCCGTGGCGTCAGCTGGTCGCGCTGGGCCTGGATGAACTTGTTCGCGCTGGCGCGCGGCACGCTTTCCAGTTGATCGTTCAGGGTTTCGAAGGCCACACGCGACGACAGGTCGTTGCCGTTGGCGTCGAGCAGGCAGCGCAGGGCGGCCGGCGGCAGGTAGCGACCCAGTTGCAGCGAGCGCGGGGCAACCACTTCGCTGACGTAGAGCAGTTCCAGCAGTACGGTGCCTGGTTTGAGCGCCTTGTTCTTGATCAGCGCGACGGCGGTGTTGCCCATCGAACCGGACAGCACCAGATCCATGCCGCCCTGTACCATCGGATGTTCCCAGGTGATGAACTGCATGTCTTCGCGCGACAGCGCCTGGTTGCGGTCGTAGGTGATGGTCACGCCTTCGTCGTCGCCCAGCGGGAAGCTGGCGTCGAGCATCTTCTCGCTCGGCTTGAGGATCAGAGCGTTTTCCGAATGGTCTTCGCTGTCGATACCGAAGGCGTCGAACAGGGTTTCCATGTAGATCGGCAGGGCGAACTGATCGTCCTGTTCGAGGATGGCCTCGACCAGCGCTTCACCTTCGCCGGCGCCGCCGGAGTTGAGTTCCAGCAGGCGGTCGCGACCAGTGTGCAGCTCGGCTTCCAGCCGCTCGCGCTCGGTACGCGCTTCGTCGATCAGCGCTTGCCATTGGCCATCGTCGGCTTCTTCGAGCAGCGGCAGCAGGCGCGGGCCGAACTGATGCTGCAAGGCGTTGCCGGTCGGGCAGGTGTTGAGGAACGCGTTCAGCGCTTCGTGGTACCACTGGAACAGGCGCTCTTGCGGGCTGGTTTCCAGGTAGGGCACGTGCAGTTCGATGATGTGCTTCTGGCCGATCCGGTCCAGACGACCGATCCGCTGCTCCAGCAGGTCCGGGTGCGACGGCAGATCGAACAGCACCAGGTGGTGGGCGAACTGGAAGTTGCGACCTTCGCTGCCGATTTCCGAGCAGATCAGCACCTGCGCGCCGAACTCTTCGTCGGCGAAGTAGGCGGCGGCGCGGTCACGCTCGAGGATGTTCATGCCTTCGTGGAACACCGTGGCCGGGATGCCGGAGCGCACGCGCAGGGCGTCTTCCAGGTCCATCGCGGTCTCGGCGTGGGCGCAGATCACCAGCACTTTGGTGCGCTTGAGCATTTTCAGCTGGTCAATCAGCCACTCGACGCGCGGGTCGAATTTCCACCAGCGTTCTTCTTCGCTGGCGTCCGGCTGGGCCTGGAAACTGACTTCCGGGTACAGCTCGGCGTGTTCGCCCAGCGGCAGTTCCAGGTATTCGTCCGGGCACGGCAGCGGGTACGGGTGCAGTTTGCGCTCCGGGAAACCCTGCACGGCGGCGCGGGTGTTACGGAACAGCACGCGGCCGGTGCCGTGGCGGTCGAGCAGTTCACGCACGAGTCGGGCGCTGGCTTCGCTGTCGCCATCGTTGACGGCGGTGAGCAGGGCTTCACCTTCGTTGCCGAGGAAGCCGTGGATGGTCTTGTGCGCGGCCGGCGACAGGCGCCCCTTGTCCAGCAGCTCCTGAACGGCTTCGGCCACCGGGCGATAGTTTTCGCTCTCGGCGCGGAAGGCGGCCAGGTCATGGAAACGGTTCGGATCGAGCAGGCGCAGACGGGCGAAGTGGCTGTCCTGACCGAGTTGTTCCGGTGTCGCGGTGAGCAGCAGCACGCCGGGAATGACTTCGGCCAGTTGTTCGACCAGCGAGTATTCCGGGCTGACTTTGTCTTCATGCCAAACCAGATGGTGGGCTTCGTCGACCACCATCAGGTCCCAGCCGGCAGCGAACAGGGCGTCCTGCGCCTTTTCATCGTCGACCAGCCACTCCAGCGCCACCAGCGCCAGTTGGGTGTCTTCGAACGGGTTGGTGGCATCGCTTTCGATAAAACGCTCTTCGTCGAACAGCGCGACCTGCAGGTTGAAACGGCGGCGCATTTCCACCAGCCATTGGTGCTGGAGGTTTTCCGGAACGAGGATCAGCACGCGGTTGGCGCGGCCCGACAGCAACTGGCGATGGATCACCAGACCGGCTTCGATGGTCTTGCCCAGACCCACTTCGTCCGCCAGCAATACACGCGGCGCAATGCGGTCGGCGACTTCACGGGCAATGTGCAACTGGTGGGCGATCGGTTGTGCACGCACGCCACCCAGGCCCCAGAGCGCAGACTGCAACTGGCGGCTGGTGTGTTCCAGGGTGTGATAGCGCAGGGAGAACCACGCCAGCGGGTCGATCTGGCCGGCGAACAGGCGGTCGCTGGCCAGACGGAACTGAATGAAGTTCGACAGCTGGGTTTCCGGCAGGGTGACGGCTTCGTTCTGCGCGTTGAGGCCGTGGTAGACCATCAGGCCGTCGACGTCGTCGACTTGCTGGACAGTCATCTTCCAGCCTTCGAAGTGCGTGATCGAATCGCCGGGCGAGAACCGCACGCGGGTGAGGGGCGCATTCCGTAGCGCGTACTGGCGAGTCTCGCCAGTGGCCGGGTAAAGCACGGTCAACAAGCGGCCATCCTGTGCCAGAACGGTGCCTAAACCAAGCTCTGCTTCGCTGTCACTGATCCAGCGTTGCCCCGGTTGATACTGCTGCGCCATGCTGCCTGACTCCCACCTTGAAAAAGCGGGCTATCTTAACGGAATGAGGGCCCGAGGCCAAAGGATAAGGAGCCTCGGCCCGGCTTTTAAACGCAATCGGCCAATTGCAGGGAAGATTAGGTCATGCATCGGTTTTACGGGATGTTGCGGCACCCCTGAGTGCCAAACCGGTCACAAGTTTGCGACCGATGGCTCAAGGCACCCTGGGCGCCGCCGATAACCTGCTGACAGGAGACCCTTCATATGCTGCCACCGATGCTCCCCCTGAGCGCCGTGCCGATCACCTCCCAGCAGGATCCGATCCGCCAGCGACCGGATATTCCCCCTGTGGTGCCGGTGCAGGAAAGCTCCAACGAAAGCACCATCGACCTGCAAAAGCGCGATCCGGAAGAGGATGGCTATCTGCTGCGCGAAGAGCAGCGCCGCCAGCAAGAGCGCGATCGCCGGCGCCGCGAAGCCGACGATGACCCCGAAGCGCATCTCGCCGTGCCCGGTACCGAACTGAATGCCGACAACACCGTGCCGGTGGCACCGCTGATGGAAGATCAGCCGCGTCAGGGGCTTTGGGTCGACATCGAAATCTGAGGCCGGGCGGCCAATTCCGTCAGGTTTTCCAGCAACACGTCGATCTCTTCCTGCGTGTTCAAATAGCTCACCGCCACCCGCGCGATATTTGTCAGCCCGCGCGCCTGCATGTCCAGCGGCGTGTAGGCCACGTCATTGGCACCGATGTTGATTCGCCGTTCGGCCAATGTCTGCTTCAACGCCACGCTGTCCCAGCCTTCCAGCGTGAAGGCGATCAGCCCGGATTGTTGATGGGTCGCTCCGAGATCCCGCAGCGTCAGGCCGGGAATCGCCTTGAGGCGTTGGCGCAATTCGCTGCTCAGTTGTTCGATCCGCTGGCGAACCGGGATTGCGCCGAGGCGGTTGTACTCTTCCAGCGCATTGGCCAGCCCGGCCAGCAGGGCCAGCGATACTTCACTGGTTTCAAAGCGGCGCGCGTCGTCGCGCAGGGTGAATCGTCTGCCGTCCCACGGCGCCGACAATACATCGCGTTGCACGGGGAGCAGCCGTTGCAAAAATGCCGGCCGGATGTACATCAGCGCCGTGCCGCGCGGGCCGCGCAGAAACTTGCGTCCGGCACCCTTGAGCATGTCGCACTGCAAAGCCTGAACGTCACAGGGCAACTGCCCCAGCGCCTGACCGGCATCGATGAAATAAGGGATGCCGTGGCGCCGCGCCACGCGGCCGATCTGCGCGGCGGGATTGATCAGGCCGCCGTTGGCCGGCAGCCAGGTGAGTGCGATCAGCCGTACCTGGCCGTCGATCATCTGCGCCAGAGCTTGCGGGTCGACCGCACCATGGGCGTCACAAGGAATCACTTCAAGCCGCGCGCCGGCCTTCACCGCTTCGGCCATGCATGCCAGATTGCCGGCCCATTCATGGCGGCCCACCAGAATTCGTTCCCCGGGCTGCCACGGCCCCAGTGCGTTGAACGCCTGACTCCAGGCTGCCGAGCCGCTGCTGGCGAAGGCGATGTCCTCGGGTTCGGCGTTGAGCAGGGCGGCGGCCGCATTGCGCGCGCGTTCCTGTACCCGGTTGTCTGCCGATTCCATTGGCCCGCCGAGCGCTTCGCGTTGCAACTGTTCGATCACTGCGTCGAGGGTAGCCTGGCTTGGCAGCGAGGCGCCGGCGTGGTTGAAGTGGATCACCTGGGCGCAGCCGGGTGTGGCGGCGCGCAGGTGCGTGAGGTCGTCGATGTTCACGGCTTGATCTCGAAAATCGCGTCGATTTCCACCGCCACGCCGGCCGGCAGGCTCGACACGCCGACTGCGGTGCGCACGTGACGGCCCTTGTCGCCGAGAGCGTTGACCAGCAGATTCGAGGCGCCGTTGGCAACGACGCCCTGAGCCTTGAAGTCCGGTGCGGCGGCGACGAAAACCCCGAGGCGCAGGATGCGCACCAGTTTCGACAGGTCGTCACCCAGCGAATGGCTCAATTGGGCGAGCAGCCCCAGGGCCGCCAATTCGGCGGCGTTGGCACCTTCTTCCTCGGAGATCGCTTCGCCCAGTCGCCCGATGAACGCAGGTTTGCCGTCGAGCAACGGAATCTGTCCGGAGATGAACAGCTGGTTCTGGCTGACCACGTGGTTGACGTAATTGGCGATCGGCTGGCTCGGTTCGGGCAGGCGCAGGCCGAGTTGTTGAACACGTTGGCTGAGGGAATCGGTCATGGGAAGTCCTCCTGAGTGAAGGCTTCAGCATGTTGTCCCGAGGGAAGGGCGACAAACGGATAGATTTAATCCGACGTATCCAAAAAATTCACGCGTTCGCGGTTTCCTCCAGCCACTGGCAGAAGCTTTGCGCCGCCGGTGTGGGCGGGCGTTGCGGGGTGACCAGCCAATAGCCGATATCGCCGAGCATCGGCGGCGTGTCGAAGGCCGGCACCAGGGCGCCTTCCTTGATTCGTCGTTCGATCATTCGCTGGCGACCCATGGCAATGCCCTGACCGGCCACGGCCGCTTCGACGACGATGTTGTAGTCGTGGAGCATGACGCTGGGCACATGAGCCAGATCGATGCCGCTGTGTTGCTGCCAGTCGATCCATTCGAACGGCTGGTGCGATTTGGCCATCAGCAAGGGCCCGTTGTTCACGCCTTTGGCCTTGAAGTCCGGGCTGCACACCGGTGTCAGGGTTTCGCCCATGAACCGGCGGGCCTCGACTCTCGCCCAGCCGCCCTTGCCATAGCGGATCGCCAGATCCACCTCGCCGGCGTCGACGTCGGCCAGTTGCACGGCGGGCAGCAGCTCGACATGGATGTTCGGGTATTTCGCGTGGAAGTCCGCAAGACGTGGTGCCAGCCATAAAGTGGCGAAGGAGGCGAGCAGACCGATGCGCAGAGTGGTGGGGCGCTCTCCGCGCAGTTCGTGGGTGGCGGCGGCAATCGCGGCCAGGGCCGGTTGGATTTGCCGGTAATACTGTTCGCCGGCAGGTGTCAGATCGATCGCCCGGGTGCGGCGCACGAACAGTCGCTGATCGAGGAATTCTTCGAGTTTATGCACCTGATGGCTGATCGCGCTTTGGGTCACCGACAGCTCATCGGCAGCCTTGATGAAACTCAAATGACGGGCCACGGCTTCAAAAGCGCGCAAGGCCATCAGCGGGGGCAGATCCTGATGCAGGGGCACGACGCAGATCCTTCTTATTAACGGCAAAGCGCCGATTGTGCGGGCAAATCCGGTGGGCGGTACATGAATTGTTGTACAGCGTTTAGGTCAGTGGCTGGTCAGCGCCTGCGTCAGGCCGCATTATTGGCGCAGTCCTGTCGGTGAACCGGCAGTTGTGATTCAGTCCAAGCGATGCACCGAACGCCATGAGCCAAGACGACAAGCTGATCGACCTCAACACTGAACGCGCCAAGCGTATCCATGACCTCAACGAGAAGCGCCTGAATGAGGTACGCCAGGCTTTCGAGCAGGCCATGCCGTTGGGCAAGCCGAAGAAAAAGCCAAAAAACAAACCGAAAAAGCGTTGATCTCCCCTGCATCCTTTGATGCAGGTCAGTTATTTCCCTTCCTTTCCTCCGTGCGGTGACCGGCATTGATCCCGGTCAATTCCTGCGCCTGCCTGATTGGTTAACTTGGTTCCATCGCAGCAGAGCAGGGGCCAGGAGGCCAGTCATGTTTTTCGATAACGTGGTGTTCGCCGGGGTCCTGACTGTGGGCCTGATGGTTCTGTTTTTTGCAGGGTTTGGATTTTTTATCTGGAAGGATGCGAACAAGCGCAAGAAGCGTTGATTCTTCTGGATTTGATGAGCACGCAAGGCATTTTGGGCAACTTCGGTTGCCCTTTTTTTTGTCTTCCTGGCGGCCTTTTGGCCGACCATGCTTTGAGTGTTTTTTGTGAATATCGGTTTTTCGGGTGTTGCGGCTGGCGGACTGCTTTTGCTTTGATCGTTCCCCACGCTCTGCGTGGGAATGCCGCCCGGTACGCTCCGCGTCCCATTTCTGGAAGCAATAAAAAAGGCGTGATCCTTGCGAATCACGCCTTTTTCATTACAGCTGTCTATCAGCTACCCAGCGCTTTCGACGCCAGCCAGAACAGGCCGGCCGACAGGGCGACGGTGGCCGGCAGGGTCAGGACCCAGGCCAGCAGGATGGTTTTCACCGTGCCGCCTTGCAGGCCGCTTTTGTTGGCGACCATGGTGCCGGCCACGCCCGAGGAAAGGACGTGGGTGGTGGAAACCGGCAGGCTGAAGATGTTGGCCAGGCCGATCAGGCTGGCGGTGGTGATCTGGGCCGACATGCCTTGCGAGTAGGTCATGCCTTGCTTGCCGATCTTCTCGCCGATGGTCAGTACCACGCGTTTCCAGCCGACCATGGTGCCCAGGCCCAAGGCCAGGGCGACCGCCAGAATCACCCAGAACGGGGCGTATTCGGTGGTGGTGGTCAGGTCTTTGCGCAGCTTGTCCAGGTCGGATTTCTCACGCGGGGCCAGGCCTGGCAGTTTGCTGACCTTCTTCGCAGTGTCGTCCAGGCAGAGCAGGTAACGACGCACTTCGATGCGGCTTTCCGAGGACAGCGAGTGGTAGTCCGCTACACCTTTAAGGGTGTCGAGCAGGGCGGCGATGGTCGGTTCGGTCTGTTGCGGGTTGCAACGGAATTTCTCCGGCAGGTCGCCTTCCACGCTTTTGCCCAGCGCCAGGAACTCGCCCAGGGTGTCGGCGTTGCGCTTGTAGAACTGGCTCAGATGCAGGGTCGCGTCACGAGTACGCTCGATCTGGTAGGTGGTGCTGTTCAGGTCGAGGACGAACTGCGCAGGCACGATACCGATCAGTACCAGCATGATCAGGCCGATACCTTTCTGACCGTCGTTGGAACCGTGCACGAAGCTTACGGCCATGGCCGAGATCACCAGGACCAGACGGTTCCAGAACGGCGGGTGCTTCTTGTCGTCGATCTTGCGGCGCTGTTCCGGCGTCTTGTGCATCTTCGACAGCGGGCGCCACCATTTCAGGCCGATCAGCACCAGCGCGGCGATCAGGAAGCCCGCCATCGGCGAGAACACCAGCGAGGCGCCGATATCGATCGCTTTCTGCCAGTTGACGCCGTCGGCCAGTGGAATTTCGTTGATCAGGGCGTTGGCCAGGCCGACACCGAGGATCGAACCGATCAGCGTGTGCGAACTGGAGGCCGGGATACCGAAGTACCAGGTGCCCAGGTTCCAGGCGATCGCGGCGGCGAGCAGCGAGAACACCATTGCCAGACCATGGCCGGTGTTTACGTTGATCAACAGTTCTACGGGCAGCAGGTGCACGATGGCATACGCCACGCCAACGCCGCCCAGCAATACGCCGAGGAAGTTGAACACGCCCGAGAAGAACACCGCCAGGTGAGGCGGCATCGCTTTGGTGTAGATAACAGTGGCTACCGCGTTAGCGGTGTCATGAAATCCATTGATGAACTCGAAGGCGAGGACAAATGTCAGGGCGAGCAGGAGGCTCACAAGCACCCAGGCATCCAGTCCGCTGAATAAATCGATCATGAAGGTTTTCTGACCCGGTCATAAGGGGGCGCGATTATGCCAGAAAAGACTGGAAATCGATCCCCTACCTGCTCATCGGTTACCGACTTCGCCAAATTAATTTGTATCAAGGTGCATTACCCCAGCTTTCTGCAGGGTTTTGCAAGCCATTGATTCAATTGATAAAAATGCGAGGCGTAGGCGAATTGGCCGGTTGTCGGGAGGAGGCTGAAACTTGTATGAAATATCTGAGAAACGCGTCTGACACACTCCAGACCTGCGCAATACAGGGGGAATTGGCCGCTGCCCGCGGGTAGCGGGCGCGCAAGGCATCGTCAGTCCACCGTGCTTGTAACCCGGTGAGTACGCTTACCCTCGAAAGATGCAAAGAACGGTTTCAAGGCTCTTCGGCTTTGAGTTCCTCTTCCATTTTTTTCAGTTCTTGCTGGAAGACCTGATCCTGAACGGTAGGGCGTTTACGCCAGGCTTTGCGTTCCGGTTCGGGCTGGGCGGCGTAGGTGGTGACTTCCCCGCCGTAAACTTCCTTGTAACGTTGTTCCTGGCGCTCAAGTTCCGCGCGCAGTTCGTCTTTCGTCACAGTGCTACCTGTATGAGTTGAGATAAATATCCGGTGAACGCACTGCATGAAGCATTTAACCGGTTCGTCGACCAACGCTTGCCTGGACAGGCAGCGGTGTTATCGGGAAGACGGCCGGGACTTCCATGTTGCAGGCGGCTACGGCACCAGATTAAAACTGACGCAGCATCAGTTTCCTGTTTCAGCGAGCGCGCTGGCGGTGCATGAGCAATGAGCATCAGGCGCTGGCCGGGGCTGGCGGCGATGGACATCGCGCCAGCGGGTGGCACCGTCGGCAAATAAAAAGCGCGGTGTCACTGAGGTGCATTATAGCGGCCGATTCGGGATTGACTATCTTTGCCAAGTTAAAAACGTTTGCGCATGTGTGATTGTTTTGTGACGTGCAACTTCCGGCAATAGTTGCATCTTTGTTGCGCAGTGTTTGATTTCTGGCGCCATTTAGTCGGACAACTAAGGCTCGTTAACTATGCAGGCGTTCCAGGTTCAAAACTCCTCGGAGCAGCCCGCCGGAGGAGGTCAGGGCGATTGCGATTATCGGTCGACGGTTCGATAATCGCCCGATGTTGGCGGTCTGTCGCTTGTGTATCTGCCGGCGAGCCGCTTGTATAGCCGTTGATCCGAACAAGAAAAAAAGGAACCACATGAACGATCAAATGCGCAATTCCTTCACCTCGGTAGCGCCGCCGATCGTCGCTTCGCCGGCCAAGCGTATCCAGGCCCTGACCGGCGATCCGGATTTCATGACCTCACTGGCCCGTGGCCTGGCGGTGGTGCAGGCGTTTCAGGAGCGCAAGCGCCACCTGACCATCGCCCAGATCAGCCACCGCACGGAAATTCCCCGCGCCGCCGTGCGCCGTTGCCTGCACACACTGATCAAACTCGGCTACGCCACCACCGACGGGCGCACTTATTCACTTCTGCCCAAAGTGCTGACCCTCGGACACGCCTATCTGTCCTCGACACCGCTGGCGGTCTCGGCCCAGCCGTACCTTGATCGCATGAGCGAGCAACTGCACGAAGCCTGCAACATGGCCACACTGGAGGGCGACGACATCCTCTACATCGCCCGTTCGGCAACCACTCAGCGTCTGATTTCGGTGGACCTCTCGGTGGGCGGGCGTTTGCCGGCGTATTGCACGTCCATGGGACGGATTCTGCTGGCAGCGCTGGACGACACCTCGCTGCGCGAATACCTCGACCACGCCGAACTGGTGGCCAAGACCAGCCGCACGATTCACACCCCCGACGCCTTGCTCGAATGTTTGCAGGAAGTCCGGCAGCAGGGCTGGTGCATCGTCGATCAGGAACTGGAGCAAGGCCTGCGTTCGATTGCCGTGCCGGTCTACGATGCTTCCGGCCAGGTGGTGGCCGCGCTCAATGTCAGCACTCACGCCGGTCGCGTCAGCCGCACCGAACTTGAGCAGCGCTTTCTGCCCGGCCTGTTGAGCGCCAGTCGTGACCTCAGTGCGCAGTTGTTCGCCTGATGAACCTGTTCGATAAACGCACAGAGTTGCGTTTATCGAATTGACGCTAAAACCCTCGGATCATTAATGTCGCGGCAGCGTCATCCGGCGCGAATGTGAATGAGCCCGCCGGATTGTCGACTCCCATAATAATGACAAGAGGCAACTTCCCATGCGCACGTTCCCCGACTGTCGCCGCTCCTGTTCCTGTTGCCGGTATTAGCGCAACGCCCGATTTCTTCCTTATATAGTTGTGACCGTGCCGCTCTCTGGCCGGCCGCCGTTCGACTGCGTTTTTTGCGTGGAATAAAAATAATGAACCAGCCTCAGTCCGCTGTAGGTCACTGCCTCGATGTGCAGTCCTTCATCAATGCCCAACCGATCTCGCGCTATCAGTGGCGCGTCGTGATCCTGTGTTTCCTGATTGTGTTCCTCGATGGCCTCGACACCGCGGCCATGGGTTTTATTGCTCCGGCGCTTTCCCAGGACTGGGGCATCGACCGCGCCAGCCTCGGCCCGGTGATGAGCGCCGCGCTGATCGGCATGGTCTTCGGTGCGCTGGGCTCCGGTCCGCTGGCTGACCGCTTCGGGCGAAAAGTCGTACTGGTCGGCGCGGTTTTTCTGTTCGGTGGTTTCAGCCTGGCCTCGGCCTACGCGACCAACGTCGATCAGTTGCTGGTGCTGCGCTTCCTCACCGGTCTGGGGCTGGGGGCCGGCATGCCGAACGCTACCACGCTGCTGTCGGAATACACCCCGGAGCGCAAGAAGTCGTTGCTGGTGACCAGCATGTTCTGCGGCTTCAACCTCGGCATGGCCGGCGGCGGATTTATTTCGGCCAAGCTGATCCCGGCATTTGGCTGGCACAGTCTATTGCTGATCGGCGGGATTCTGCCTCTGATCCTCGCTGTGGTGTTGCTGCTCTGGTTGCCGGAATCGGCGCGTTATCTGGTAGTGCGGAATCGTGGCACCGACAAGGTACGCAAGACTCTCGCACCCATTGATCCTGCCACCGTCGCTCAGGCCGCGAGTTTCAGCGTGCCGGAACAGAAAACCGTCAAAGCACGCAACGTGTTTGCGGTGATTTTCTCCGGCACCTACAGCGTCGGTACGTTGCTGCTGTGGCTGACCTACTTCATGGGTCTGGTGATCGTTTATCTGTTGACCAGTTGGCTGCCGACCCTGATGCGCGACAGCGGCGCGAGCATGGAGCAGGCAGCGTTTATCGGCGCGCTGTTTCAGTTCGGCGGGGTGTTGAGCGCGGTCGGCGTAGGCTGGGCGATGGACCGGTTCAATCCGCACAAGGTCATCGGCATTTTCTACCTGCTGGCCGGGGTGTTTGCCTACGCGGTGGGGCAGAGTCTGGGCAACATCACGTTGCTGGCGACGCTGGTGCTGGTGGCGGGCATGTGCGTCAACGGCGCGCAATCGGCGATGCCCTCACTGGCGGCGCGGTTTTATCCGACTCAGGGCCGCGCGACCGGTGTCTCGTGGATGCTCGGGATCGGCCGCTTCGGCGCGATTCTCGGGGCGTGGATGGGCGCCACCCTGTTGGGCCTGGGCTGGAATTTCGAGCAAGTGCTGACAGCGCTGGTGATTCCGGCGGGCCTGGCTACGGCAGCGGTCGTGATCAAGGGCCTGGTCAGTCACGCGGACGCGACTTGAGTTTTATTGCAGGATCGTTCCCACGTCGAACTGGCCTCAGCGGTGGCTCCACGTTGGGATCCCGAAGGAACGCGGAGCGTCCCGGGCTGCATTCCCACGCAGAGCGTGGGAACGATCAGTGACGGAAAGATAGGTTGATAACAATCTGTTCGATAAACGAACACTCAGTCGATTATCGGATTGTTTGACGAAAATCAGCGGCTTAATCTTCAGTGACTCCGGCGCAGAACCTCGCGCCTTTTTATTCACTGGCGATTCATTACAAAAACGGGAGCCCGCTCCATGGCTGAGATCCTTTCGCTGCACGACGCGGTGAAGCAATTCGTCAACGACGGCGACACCGTCGCGCTCGAAGGCTTCACTCACCTGATCCCTACGGCGGCGGGTCATGAAATCATTCGTCAGGGCAAGAAAGATCTGACCCTGGTGCGGATGACGCCTGACCTGATCTACGACCAACTGATCGGCGCCGGCTGTGCACGCAAGCTGATCTTCTCCTGGGGCGGCAACCCTGGCGTAGGTTCGCTGCACCGTCTGCGCGACGCGGTCGAGAAACAATGGCCGCACGCCCTGGAAATCGAAGAGCACAGCCACGCCGACCTGGCCAACGCCTACGTCGCCGGCGCCTCCGGCCTACCGTTCGCAGTGCTGCGGGCCTACGCCGGTTCCGACCTGCCGAAGGTCAACCCGCTGATCAAATCCGTGACTTGTCCGTTCACCGGCGAAGTGCTGGCGGCGGTGCCGTCGGTGCGTCCGGACGTGACCGTGATCCACGCCCAGAAGGCCGACCGTCAGGGCAACGTGCTGCTGTGGGGCATTCTCGGTGTGCAGAAAGAGGCCGCACTGGCCGCCAAGCGTTGCATCGTCACCGTCGAAGAAATCGTCGACAACCTCAACGCGCCGATGAACGCCTGCGTACTGCCGACCTGGGCCTTGAGCGCAGTCTGCCATGTACCCGGTGGCGCGCATCCGTCCTACGCCCACGGTTACACCGAGCGTGACAATCGCTTCTATCAGGCGTGGGATCCGATCGCCCGCGACCGTGAGACGTTCACCGCGTGGATCAACGAATACATCCATGGCTGCGCTGACTTCAGCGAGTTCCAGGCCAAGTTGGCCGCTGCTTCGGAGGCCAAGTAATGACTTACACCACCAATGAAATGATGACCGTCGCCGCGGCCCGTCGCCTGAAGAACGGCTCGGTGTGCTTCGTCGGCATCGGCCTGCCGTCGAAAGCCGCCAACCTGGCGCGCCTGACCTCGTCGCCGGACGTGGTGCTGATCTACGAGTCGGGCCCGATCGGCGCCAAACCCAGCGTATTGCCACTGTCGATCGGTGACGGCGAACTGGCGGAAACTGCTGACACCGTCGTGCCCACCGGAGAGATTTTTCGCTACTGGCTGCAGGGCGGGCGCATCGACGTCGGTTTCCTCGGCGCAGCGCAGGTCGACCGTTTCGGCAACATCAACACCACCGTGGTTGGCGACTATCACCAGCCGAAGGTCCGTTTGCCGGGTGCCGGTGGCGCGCCGGAAATTGCCGGCTCCGCCAAAAGCGTGTTGATCATCCTCAAGCAGTCGGCGCGTTCGTTTGTCGACAAGCTCGATTTCATCACCTCGGTCGGCCATGGCGAGGGCGGTGATTCGCGCAAACGTCTGGGCCTGCCAGGCGCTGGCCCGGTCGGGATCATCACCGACCTGTGCATCATGGAGCCGGAAGAGGGCACCAACGAGTTCGTGGTCACCGCGCTGCACCCGGGCGTGACCCGTGAGCAAGTGGTCGCCGCTACCGGTTGGGCCATTCGTTTTGCCGACAGCGTGGCCACCACTACTGAACCGACCGAAGTCGAGCTGACCGCCCTGCGCGATCTCGAAGCCCGTACCGCAGCGGCCCACGGCCAAGCACCGGGAGAAGCATGATGCGCGACATTTATATCTGCGATGCGATTCGTACGCCCATCGGTCGTTTCGGTGGCGGTCTGGCGGCGGTTCGCGCTGACGACCTGGCCGCCGTGCCGATCAAGGCCCTGATGGAGCGCAATCCGTCGGTGGACTGGAGCGCCATCGACGAAGTATTCCTCGGCTGCGCCAACCAGGCCGGCGAAGACAACCGCAACGTCGCGCGCATGGCACTGCTGCTGGCCGGTCTGCCGGAAAGCGTGCCGGGCGTCACCCTCAACCGTCTTTGCGCGTCGGGCATGGACGCCGTTGGCACGGCGTTCCGCGCCATCGCCAGTGGCGAAATGGAGCTGGCGATTGCCGGCGGCGTCGAGTCGATGTCCCGCGCGCCGTTCGTGATGGGCAAGGCTGATGCGGCGTTCTCGCGCAACATGAAGCTGGAAGACACCACCATCGGCTGGCGTTTCATCAACCCGTTGATGAAGGCCCAGTACGGCGTGGATGCGATGCCGCAGACCGCCGACAACGTCGCCGACGATTACGAAATTTCCCGCGAGGACCAGGACGCTTTCGCGCTGCGCAGCCAGCAACGTACTGCCGCTGCCCAGGCTGCCGGCTACTTCGCCGAGGAAATCGTCGAAGTGCGCATCGCCCACAAGAAGGGCGAAACCGTGGTCAGCCAGGACGAACACCCTCGCGCCGACACCACGCTTGAAGCGTTGAGCAAACTGAAACCGGTCAACGGCCCGGACAAGACCGTCACCGCCGGCAACGCTTCGGGCGTCAACGACGGTGCCGCCGCGCTGATTCTGGCCTCGGCGGAAGCGGTGAAAAAACACGGTTTGACTGCCCGCGCCAAAGTGCTGGGCATGGCCAGCGCCGGGGTCGCTCCACGGGTGATGGGCATCGGCCCGGTGCCGGCGGTGCGCAAGCTCACCGAGCGTCTCGGCGTGGCGGTCAGCGACTTCGATGTGATCGAACTCAACGAAGCTTTTGCCAGCCAGGGTCTGGCGGTGCTGCGCGAACTGGGGCTGGCGGACGACGCGGCCCAGGTCAACCCGAACGGCGGCGCGATTGCCTTGGGTCATCCGTTGGGCATGAGCGGCGCGCGACTGGTGCTGACCGCACTGCATCAGCTGGAAAAGACCGGTGGCAAGAAAGGTCTGGCGACCATGTGCGTCGGTGTCGGCCAGGGTCTGGCCCTGGCCATCGAACGCGTCTGACGCAAGCCGTGACGAAAAAGAACAGAGGAAAGCGAAATGACTGACAAGCCTGGTTACCGCCGCCCGCAGGAAGGCACCCAGCCGCCGTACCTGCATCCGACCTATCAATCCACCAATCTGCGCTCGCCGTCCAAGCCGTTGGTGTTTCTGCCGCATTCGCTGTCGGAAATCACCGGCCCGACCATCGGTGCCGAGCGTGTGGCCGACACTGACAACGATCTGACCGCCCAGCATCCAGGTGAGCCATTGGGCGAGCGGATCATCATTCACGGGCGTGTGCTCGACGAAGACGGTCTGCCGGTGCCGGGAATTCTGGTGGAGATCTGGCAGGCCAACGCCGCCGGTCGCTACAACCATGCCCGCGACCTGCACGACGCGCCGCTGGACCCGAACTTCACCGGCACCGGCCGCACCGTGACGGATGCGGACGGCTGGTATCAGTTCCAGACCATCAAGCCCGGCGCTTATCCATGGGGCAATCACCACAACGCCTGGCGCCCGGCGCACGTACATTTTTCGCTGTTCGGGCCGAGCATTCTGACGCGCCTGGTCACGCAGATGTATTTCCCGGGCGATCCGCTGCTGGCGTACGACCCGATCTATAACTGCGTGACGGACACCTCGGCCAAGGAACGCCTGATCGCCGCTTTCGATCTGGAAAAAACCATTCCGTCCTACGCCCTCGCTTATCGCTGGGACATCGTGCTGCGCGGCCGCGAAGCCACGCCGATGGAGAAATGAGATGACCCTGACTGCGACCACGTCCCACACCGTCGGGCCGTATTACCACATCGGCCTGACCTGGCTGAACCGTGAGCACCTCGCCAATGAACTGACCCTCGGCCAGCGCGTGGCGATCAGCGGGCAAGTGGTGGATGGCAACGGCGATGTCGTCAACGACGCCATGCTCGAAGTCTGGCAGGCCAACGCCGCCGGCAAATACGATCACCCGGAAGACGAGCAGGCCAAACCGCTCGACCCGAATTTCGAAGGCTTCGGCCGGGTGCCGGTGGATGCCGAAGGGCGCTTCCGTTTCACCACGATCAAGCCGGGCACGGTCGAAGGCCTGAAGGGCACGACCCAGGCGCCGCATCTGGTGGTGCTGGTGTTCGCGCGCGGTCTGGTGAAGCACTTGCTGACGCGGATTTATTTCGAAGGCGATCCGGCGAACGTCAATGACCCGCTGCTCGAATGCGTACCGGCCGAGCGCCGCGCCACGTTGCTGGCGAAGCCGGATGCAGCGGGTGTTTATCAGTGGAATGTGATCCTGCAGGGCACTGATGCGGAAACCGTGTTCTTCGATTATTGAACCGGATACTGATCGTTCCCACGCTCTGCGTGGGAATGCATACCGTGACGCTCCGCGTCACAGTGGACGCAGAGCGTCCATGGCGGCATTCCCACGCGGAGCGTGGGAACGATCAGAGATCGGGTCTGGTTGGTGATCCAATGTGGAACGGGACTGTTGCGAAGTGTGTCTAGACTCTCACTGTCCCTATCGAGTGAAAAACAATGACAACCCTCACCTCCCATTACACCGGTGAAGAGCGCAGCAAGCGCATCTTTGCCATTGTCGGCGCGTCGTCCGGCAACCTCGTCGAATGGTTCGACTTCTACGTCTACGCCTTCTGCGCGATCTATTTCGCCCCGGCGTTCTTCCCCTCCGACAACCCCACGGTGCAACTGGTAAACACGGCAGGCGTATTCGCCGCCGGGTTCCTGATGCGACCGATCGGCGGCTGGATATTCGGTCGGGTGGCGGACAAGCACGGGCGCAAGAACTCGATGCTGATTTCGATCCTGATGATGTGCTTCGGCTCGTTGCTGATTGCCTGTCTGCCAACTTACAAGGACATCGGCGTCTGGGCGCCGTTGCTGCTGTTGTTCGCGCGTCTGCTGCAAGGCCTGTCGGTGGGCGGTGAGTACGGCACCACGGCGACCTACATGAGCGAAGTCGCGCTCAAGGGCCAGCGCGGGTTCTTCGCCTCGTTCCAGTACGTGACCCTGATCGGCGGGCAACTGCTGGCGGTGCTGCTGGTGGTGATCCTGCAACAGTTCCTGTCCGAAGAAGAATTGCGTGCCTACGGCTGGCGGATTCCATTCGTGGTCGGGGCGGTGGCGGCGCTTATTTCGTTGTTCCTGCGACGCACGCTGAAAGAAACTACCAACAAGGAAACGCGTGAGCACAAGGACGCCGGCAGCATCAGTGCGCTGTTGCGCGACCACAAGGCCGCGTTCATCACCGTGCTCGGTTACACCGCCGGCGGCTCGCTGATTTTCTACACCTTCACCACGTATATGCAGAAATACCTGGTGAACACCGCCGGCATGCACGCCAAGACGGCCAGTTACATCATGACCGGCGCGCTGTTCCTGTACATGTGCATGCAGCCGCTGTTCGGCATGCTCGCCGACAAGATCGGCCGACGTAACTCGATGCTCTGGTTCGGCGGCCTCGGTACGCTGTTCACGGTGCCGATCCTGCTCAGTCTGAAAAGTGTCGGCAGCCCGTTCCTGGCCTTCGTGTTGATTACTCTGGCGCTGGCGATCGTCAGTTTCTACACCTCGATCAGCGGCCTGGTTAAAGCCGAAATGTTCCCGCCGGAAGTCCGCGCCCTCGGCGTCGGCCTGGCGTATGCGGTGGCCAACGCGATCTTCGGCGGTTCGGCAGAATACGTCGCCCTGAGCCTCAAGGCTGGAGGGATGGAAAACGCGTTCTACTGGTATGTCACGATCATGATGGCCGTGGCGTTCCTGTTCAGCCTGCGCCTGCCCAAAGAAGCGAAGTATTTGCACCACGACCTTTAAAACCGATGCGCGCGGGCCACATCGGCCCGCGCCGGCAAGGACTGTTTATGACTCAGCGACCGGGCAATCAATTGTTCGATGCCTACTTTACTGCCCGCGATATGCGCGACGTGTTCTGTGATCAGGGCCGGGTGCAGGCGATGCTCGACTTCGAAGCGGCGCTGGCCCGCGCCGAAGCGCGGGTCGGGTTGATTCCGGCGAGTGTTGTGGCGTCGATCGAAAACGCCTGCCGCGCCGGGTTGTTTGATTTTGCAGCGTTGGGCGAGGCGATTGCCACGGCCGGCAATTCGGCGATTCCGCTGGTCAAGGCGTTGGGCAAACAGATCGCCGCAACCGATGCCGAAGCCGAGCGCTACGTGCATCTGGGCGCTACCAGCCAGGATGTGATGGATTCCGGGCTGGTGCTGCAATTGCGTCAGGCGCTGGAGTTGATTGAAGGGGAGCTGGCGCAACTGGCCGACTCCCTCGCCAGTCAGGCGCAGCGCCACGCCGCGATACCGCTGGCCGGGCGCACCTGGCTGCAACATGCGACGCCGGTGACGCTCGGCATGAAGATCGCCGGCTGGCTCGGCGCCGTGACCCGCAGCCGGCAGCGTCTGCGCGAACTCAAGCCACGGTTGCTGGTGCTGCAATTTGGCGGCGCGTCCGGCACCCTCGCCGCGCTCGGCGAGCAGGCGTTGCCGATTGCCCGGGCGCTGGCCGAAGAACTGCAACTGACTTTGCCGGAACAGCCTTGGCATACCCAGCGTGATCGCATCGTCGAATTTGGCGCTGTGCTTGGGCTGATCGCCGGCAGCCTCGGCAAATTCGGCCGCGACATCAGCCTGTTGATGCAGACCGAAGCGGCGGAAGTGTTCGAACCCTCGGCGCCGGGCAAGGGCGGTTCCTCGACCATGCCGCACAAACGCAATCCGGTGGGCGCGGCGGTGTTGATCGGCGCGGCGACGCGGGTGCCGGGGCTGGTGTCGACGCTGTTCAGCGCCATGCCTCAGGAGCACGAACGCAGCCTTGGCCTGTGGCACGCCGAATGGGAAACCCTGCCGGAAATCTGCTGCCTGGTGTCCGGCGCGCTGAAACAGGCCCGGCTGCTGGCCGACGGTCTGGAAGTCGATGCCGCGCGCATGGCCCGTAATCTGGAACTGACCCAAGGCCTGGTGCTGGCCGAAGCGGTGAGCATTGTGCTCGCGCAACGGGTCGGCCGCGATACCGCGCATCATCTGCTCGAGCAATGCTGCAAACGGGCGGTGGCCGAACAGCGGCAACTGCGTGCGGTACTCGGTGACGAACCGCAGGTAACCGCCGAACTGAGTGCTACCGAACTGGATCATCTGCTTGATCCCGCCCACTACCTTGGTCAGGCGCAGGTCTGGGTCGAGCGGGCAGTGGCCGAACACAACGCATTGTCTGATTGAAAGGAGAGGGCTGTGGCTTTCGTTCAACTCGCCGATGGCGAACTGCATTACACATTGGAAGGCCCGGTCGATGCGCCGGTGCTGGTGTTGTCGAACTCGCTGGGCACCGACCTGCACATGTGGGACGTGCAGATGCCGGCCTTCACCGAACATTTCCGGGTGCTGCGTTTTGATACGCGCGGTCACGGCCAGTCGCTGGTGACTCCGGGCCCTTACAGCATCGAGCAACTGGGCCGCGACGTGCTGGCGCTGCTGGATGCGCTGCATATCGAACGCGCGCATTTCTGCGGTCTGTCGATGGGCGGCCTGATCGGCCAGTGGCTGGGGATCAACGCCGGCCAGCGGCTGAACAAACTGATCGTGTGCAACACGGCGGCGAAAATCGGCGACCCGTCGGTGTGGAATCCGCGCATCGAAACCGTGCTGCGCGACGGCCCGGCGGCGATGGTCGCGCTGCGTGATGCGTCGATTGCCCGCTGGTTTACTCCGGATTTTTCCGCCGCCCATCCGGCGGCGGCCAAGCAGATCACCGACATGCTGGCCGCGACCCATCCTGAAGGTTACGCCGCCAACTGCGCGGCGGTACGCGATGCGGATTTCCGTGAGCAGTTGTCGTCGATCACGACGCCGCTGCTGGTGATCGCCGGTACCGAAGATGCAGTGACGCCACCGTCCGGCGGGCATTTCATTCAGGAGCACGTGCGCGGTGCCGAGTACGCCGAGTTTTATGCGGCGCACCTTTCCAACGTTCAGGCCGGCGACGCGTTCAGCGACCGTGTGCTGACCTTTTTGCTGGCCGATTGAGGGGATTCCCGTGGACGAGAAACAACGTTACGACGACGGCATGCAAGTGCGCCGCGCGGTGCTCGGCGACGCTCATGTCGATCGCAGCCTGACCACGCTGACCGAGTTCAACTCGGAATTCCAGGAGATGATCACCCGTCACGCCTGGGGCGATATCTGGACTCGCCCGGGCCTGCCGCGTCACACCCGCAGCCTGATCACCATCGCCATGCTGATCGGCATGAACCGCGAAGGTGAACTCAAGTTGCACTTGCGGGCGGCGGCCAACAATGGCGTGAGTCGCGGCGAGATCAAGGAAGTGATCATGCAGAGCGCGATCTACTGCGGGATTCCGGCGGCGAATGCGACGTTTCATCTGGCCGAGTCGGTTTGGGATGAGCTGGGCACCGAATCACGCGAGTAATCGTTGAATTCAGGGGATCGCAACCAGTTGAAGACTGCGATCCTTCGAACCTCACACCTTGGCGACAATGAAAATCCGCTTGAACGCAAACAACGTATGGCCGTTTTCCTCCTGCGGATAATGCGCATGCACCCGCATCAGGTAGTGATAAATGAAGCGCGCCTGTTCCTCTGACGTCAGCCCCAGCATCACCGGTCGTAGCGCCGACACCTTCACCCAGTCATATACCGGCGACTTGCCGTCGACCACCTGCAACTGCTCGGTTTCCCAGATATCCAGCGACCGGGTCAGTGGCGCAAGCAAACGGTAGTAATCCTCCAGCGACAATAACGGCCGGGCCGCCATGCGCTCGCGCAGTTGTGGGCTGCCCAACGGTTTGCCACCGGGGCCGGCATCGTCGAGGGTGTCGAGCATCAGCCGGTACCACAGCGCATCGCGCCAGTCCGGCATGTGCGCGGCCAGACAACCGCCAGGGTTGAGGTGGCGGAGCAATCCCGGCAACAGCATTCGATGGTCATCGATGAAGTGCAGCACGGCTGCGGCGAACAACAGGTCGGCCGGCTTGCGGGGTTTCCAGCGTTGCAGGTCGGCGTGTTGCCAGCGCGCCTTGATCGGCAGGCAACGGGCGACCTGAAGCATGTCCTGCGAACTGTCGATGCCTTTGAGGTTTGCCAGCGGCCAGCGATCTGCCAGAACCTTCGTGGCAATCCCGGTCCCGCAACCGAGGTCATAAATGCGTTGAGGATTGTCCAGGTCGACACGACCGAGCAACTCATCGACCGGTTGTTGCCTGAGACGGGAAAACTGCTGGTACGCCTTGGCATCCCAGTCCTTGTCGACGGGAGCCGGTTTGAGTCGGGTGATCATGAGGTGGTCCTCCGGTGATCAGCAGGGTCTTCCGATGACAACCTGGCCAAGTCTTGAGGACCTACATCAACAGATAACGGAAGCGAAGAGGGTGGAGCACCTGAGTCCTTCAGGTTTTTCCACTCTAGATGATGGCTGGTGCAACGCCAGCCATTCGGACAGGCGGCCTAGAGCAGGCTGATCGGATAGCTGACGATCAGACGGTTTTCGTCGAACTCGTTGTTGCTGAAGTCACGACGCATGGTCGAGTTGCGCCATCTGACGTTCAGGTTCTTGAGCGCGCCGCTTTGTACGGTGTAGCCCAGTTCCGATTCGCGGCCCCATTCCTTGCCGTCAGTGATGGTGCCGGTGTGCACGTTGTCGCCGCTGATGTAGCGGTTCATCAGGGTCAGGCCGGGCACGCCGAGGGCGGCGAAGTTGTAATCGTGGCGCAGTTGCCAGGAACGTTCCTGTGCGTTGTCGTAGCTTGCGTTGTAGCTGTCGTTGGCCAGAGTGCCGCCGCTGGTGCCGTTGACGCGCATCCAGGCGCTGTCGCCGGTGAGCTTTTGCAGGCCGACGTAGAAGGTGTTGCCGCCGTATCGCGCCGAGAACATGCCCGACCAGGTCTTGTTGTCGAGGTCGCCGGCACGGGCACTGCCGTCGTCCTTGCCGTAGAAGAAACCGAGGTTGGCGCCCAGGGTCCAGTCGCCGACCGGCTGGCTGTGAATCAGGTTGACGTATTGCTGGCTGTAGATGTCCTTGAGCTCGGCGTTCCACAGGCCGATCTGGGTGCGCTTGTCGTTGAACACGTATTCGCCGCCCTGGAAGTTGAAGCGATCGGAGGTGAAAGCGGCTTTGCCGGTCATCGACATGTCGCTCATGCTGCTGTCGTCACGGGGGCTGTTGGCGCGGAACTGGCCGCCGTAGAGAGTCAAGCCGTCGATTTCCTTCGAGGTGATCTGCCCGCCGCGAAAGGTCTGCGGCAGGGAGCGACCGTCGTCCGAACGCAGGATCGGCAGCACCGGCATCCACTCGCCGACCTTCACTTCGGTCTGCGACAGCTTTGCCTTGAACGCGACGTTGGTGCGGCCGAAGTTGTCCGCGGGGCGCCCGTCACGATCGAGCGGCAACAGTTGCGTGCCGCCCGTGCCTTTGCCGCCATCGAGCTTCACCGAATACAACCCCAGTACATCGATGCCGAACCCGACGGTGCCCTGGGTGAAGCCGGACTTGGCGTCGAGGATGAAGTTCTGCGTCCACTCTTCAGCCTTGCCCTGAGCCTTGGTCGGGTTGGTGAAGTTACGGTTGATGTAGAAGTTGCGCAGGTTCAGGTTGACCTTGGCCCCTTCGATGAAACCGGCTTCTTCAGCCGCGGCGGGCAGCGCGACGCCGGCCAGGGCGAGGGCGATCAGGCCGGGAAGTGCGTAGGGCGCAGGGGACGTTGTCATGTTCTCGGGTCTCTCTTGTTTTTTTGGGCGAACGGGGACGCTGCGGCCGTTTCTGAGGCGCAGGAATTCAATGGAATCAGGGGGCGAGCGGCGGCGATCAGCCGGATGGAGCAGGGCGCGGGAGCATGGTGTCGAACCTGTTGTTATTGGTTTTGTAGGGCAAATGGTGCGGGGAATTAACTGGAGGGTTCAATTGGCAAAAGCGGGTTTTGGGCGATTATCGAACGCAAGATAGATGACTGACATTTAGAATATTTCGATCTAAATATTAAATCCAACCATCTTTAATTGTTGCTGGACCTGTCAGATATGACAGTTGTTCTGATTGCGGATTTTCCCTAACGTTATTGTGCAAGGTAAATATGAAATTCAATTTTTTATGGGACGAATGATATGAATAGTTCAAAGCAGCCTGTTGGTTCAATGACGGTGCAACATCATATAGGTGGTCAGGTGGTAACACTTCATACCACTTCTTTTAGGTTTTTCCCTAAAGGGGAAAAATTTGCTTTGCTCGCTTATTTTGGAAACGATGGTGAAGAAGCACCAGTTTTGCAACTGAAGTGCAGTAGTAAATTAACTACTGGAACGTATCCCATCGAAATAAAAGAAAGTGAGTCGACGGTATCCGCAACCTGGGGAGTGGGAACGCTGGAGGGACTCTTCGGCGTTCGTGGTACAGGTGAAATTGAATTGAAAAAATTTTCATCTTCATTAACAGCTAACTTGATTGAAGGTTCTTTGTCGTTCCGAATTAAAGAGAGTGGAGTACCAGAGGAGCAAAAGGTGGTAGTCGAAGAGTTTAAAGTAGAGGAAAAATGATTATTGAAGTTTTGTCGCTGCAATAAAAAGCCCACTGTTTAGTGGGCTTTTTTTGAGTCAGAACAACTTCATCTTCGGCGCTTCTTCTTTCAGCGGCTCGTTCTGCGCGGTCTGCGCATTCCAGCCACCGCCCAGTGCCTTGTACAGGTTGACCGCACTGGTCAGCTGCGCGAGGCGGTCGGTGATCAGGGCTTGTTGGGCACTGAACAGCTGACGCTGGGCATCGAGGAAGGTCAGGTTGCTGTCGACGCCGATGCGATAGCGACGCTCGGCCAGACGGTAGTAGTCCTGGTTGGCAGCGACGAAATCACGCTGGGCCTGCAACTGCTCGGTGTAGGTCTGGCGCGCGGCCAGGCCATCGGCGACTTCCTGGAAGGCCGTTTGAATGGACTTCTCGTAGTT
This sequence comes from Pseudomonas sp. B26(2017), assembly GCF_002113045.1. NCBI lineage: Bacteria > Pseudomonadati > Pseudomonadota > Gammaproteobacteria > Pseudomonadales > Pseudomonadaceae > Pseudomonas > Pseudomonas sp. B26(2017). The sequence goes on from NZ_NEJJ01000004.1 coordinate 309,868, forward strand.
CGCCACGCCAATGTCCTTCTGGATCTTGGCGTAGTCGAGGCTGGCGCGCAGGCTGCCGGCGTTGAAGATCGGCAGGTTGATCTGCGGCTGGAACAGCCACGTACCCGAACCGCCCTTGAACAGGCCGGACAGGTCCGGGCTCAGGCTGCCCGCGTTGGCGGTCAGGCTGATGCTCGGGAAGAACGCTGCGCGGGCCGCGCCGATGTTGGCGTTGGCCGCCTTCAGGTTGTATTCGGCCTGAAGGATGTCCGGACGACGTTGCAGCAGATCCGACGGCAGGCCGGCCGGCACGTCGGCCAGCAGGTCATCCGACAGCGGTTTGGCCGCTTGCAGGTTGGCCGGCACACCGGTGCCGAGTAGCAGGGTCAGGCTGTTTTCGTCCTGGGCGACCTGGCGGGTATAACGCGCCAGTTGAGCCCGGGCGTTCTCGACCGAAGTGCGCGACTGTGCCAGGTCCAGCGCCGAAGCCACACCGACTTCATTGCTGCGGCTGGTCAGCTTGTAGCTTTCCTCGAAGGCACCGACGGTGTCCTGAGTCAGCTTGAGCAGTTCCTTGTCGGCCTGCCAGGTCAGGTAGGCATTGGCCACGCTGGCCACCAGACTGATCTGGGTGCTGCGGCGCGCTTCTTCGGTGGCGAAGTATTGTTGCAGCGCTTGTTCACTCAGGCTGCGAACCCGACCAAACAGGTCGAGTTCGTAGGCGCTGATGCCGACGGTAGCGGAGTAGGAACTGGTGATCGTCGAATCACCGGTCTGCGACGCACGGGCCGGAACCCGCTGACGGCTGCCGCTGGCATTGGCCGACACGGCCGGGAACAGATCGGCACGCTGGATGCGGTATTGAGCCGCGTAGGCGTCGATGTTCAGCGCCGCGACACGCAGGTCGCGGTTGTTTTCCAGGGCGACCTGGATCAGCTGCTGCAGGGCAGGGTCATGGAAAAACTGCTTCCAGCCCTGTTCGGCAGCGGCCTGCGCCGGTGCCTCGGCCGGCGAGTACGCCGGGCCCTGCGGGAATTGCGCAGCCACCGGTGCTTCAGGCTGCTGATAATCCGGTATCAGCGAGCAACCGCTCAGCACGAACGCGGCGACTGCGATGGAGAGTAGCGACTTGCTCATTGGCCAGCCTCTTTAGGAGTTTCGATGGTGTCATCCTTGTCGGCGTTTTTGCGCTGACCCATGGACGACACAGTGACGAAGAACAGTGGGACCCAGAAGATCGCCAGAACGGTGGCAGTGATCATACCGCCAATCACCACGGTGCCGATTGCGTGCTGGCTGCCCGAACCTGCCCCGGTGGAAATTGCCAGAGGCACCACGCCGAGGATGAACGCCAGGGACGTCATGATGATCGGACGCAGACGCATGCGGCAAGCCTCGATGGCGGCATCGCGCAGACTGCTGCCCTGTTCGTGCAGTTCCTTGGCGAATTCGACGATCAGAATGGCGTTTTTCGCCGCCAGACCAATGGTCGTCAACAGACCCACCAGGAAGTACACGTCGTTGGACAGACCGCGCAGACTGGTCGCCAGCAATGCCCCGATGATCCCCAGCGGTACGACGAGCACGACGGCGATAGGAATCGACCAGCTCTCGTAGAGAGCCGCCAGACACAGGAACACCATCAATAGCGACAGCGCGAACAGTGCCGGCGCCTGCGAACCTGCCAGACGCTCTTCATAGGACAGACCGGTCCAGGAAATACCGACACCCTTCGGCAGTTTGGCAGCAATCGCCTCGACCTCGGCCATGGCTTCACCGGTGGAATAGCCAGGCGCCGGGGCACCGAGAATCTCGACTGCTTCCACGCCGTTGTAACGCGACAGTTTTGGCGAGCCGTAGATCCACTCCCCCTTGGCGAATGCGGAGAACGGAACCATGGTGCCGCTGGCGTTACGCACATACCATTTCTTGAGGTCTTCCGGGCTCATGCGCGAGTCCGGCTGGCCCTGTACGTACACCTTCTTCACCCGACCACGGTCGATGAAGTCGTTGACGTAGCTACTGCCCAGCGCAATCGACAGGGTGTTGTTGATGTCGGAGATGGTGATGCCCAGAGCACTGGCCTTCTCGTCGTCGATTTCCAACTGGAACTGTGGTTCGTCGTTCAGACCGTTCGGACGCACCTGCGACAGCACTTTGCTTTGCGCGGCCATGCCCAGGAACTGGTTACGCGCGGCCATCAGTTGCTCGTGACCGATACCGGCACGGTCCTGCAGGAACACGTCGAAACCGGTGGCGTTACCCAACTCCAGTACGGCCGGCGGGGCAAAGGCGAACACCATTGCATCGCGGAAGGTGAAGAAGTGCTGCTGGGCGCGGGCGGCGAGTTTGAACACGCTGTTGTCGGCGTTCCGCTCGTGCCACGGCTTGAGCATGATGAACGCCATGCCCGAGCTCTGGCCACGGCCGGCGAAGTTGAAGCCGGTCACGGTGAATACCGACGCTACGGCGTCGCCTTCACCGCCATCCTTGGTCGGACGCAGCAGGAACTCACGCATTTCATCCACGACCACTTGAGTGCGCTGGGCACTCGAACCGGCCGGGGTCTGCACCTGGGCGAACAGTACGCCCTGGTCTTCTTCTGGCAGGAAGGACGATGGAATACGCAGGAACAGCCAGATCATGCCGACGAAGATGATCAGGTAAGCCAGCAGGTACGGGGCCTTGTGGCGCAGGATGTTGCCGACGCCGCGCTCGTAGCTTTTGACGCTGCGGTCGAAACCACGGTTGAACCAGCCGAAGAAGCCTTTTTTCGGGGTGCCGTGTTCGCCGTGTGGAATCGCCTTGAGCATGGTGGCGCACAGCGCCGGGGTGAAGATCAGTGCAACCAGTACCGACAGCGCCATGGCCGACACGATGGTGATCGAGAACTGCTTGTAGATCACACCGGTGGAGCCGCCAAAGAATGCCATCGGTAGCAATACCGCCGACAGCACCAGGGCGATACCGACCAGGGCGCCCTGGATCTGGCCCATGGATTTCTTGGTCGCTTCCTTCGGTGACAAGCCTTCTTCGCTCATCACCCGCTCGACGTTTTCCACCACAACGATGGCGTCGTCCACCAGCAAACCGATGGCCAGCACCATGCCGAACATGGTCAGGGTGTTGATGCTGAAGCCGGCCGCCGCGAGGATGCCAAACGTGCCGAGCAATACCACCGGCACGGTCATCGTGGTGATGACGGTGGCGCGGAAGTTCTGCAGGAACAGGAACATCACCAGGAACACCAGCACGATCGCTTCGACCAGGGTTTCAACCACACCCTTGATCGACTCGGTCACCACCGGGGTGGTGTCGTACGGGAACACCACTTCCATCCCTTGCGGGAAGAACGGCTTGAGGCTGTCGATGGTGTTGCGCAGTGCTTTTGCAGTGTCGAGGGCGTTGGCGCCGTTGGCCAGTTTCACCGCCAGACCGGAAGCCGGGCTGCCGTTGAACTGGGCGCTGATCGCATAGTTCTCGCCACCCAGGCCTACGTCGGCGACGTCTTTGAGGCGAACCTGCGAGCCGTCCTTGTTGACCTTGAGCAGAATCTCTTTGAACTGCTCGGCGGTCTGCAGACGGGTCTTGCCGATGATCGTGGCGTTCAGCTGCTGGCCCTGCACGGCAGGCAAGCCACCGAGCTGACCGGACGAAACCTGGACGTTCTGCGCCGCAATCGCGGTTTTCACGTCGACCGGGGTCAGGTTGAAGTTGTTCAGCTTGGCCGGGTCGAGCCAGATGCGCATCGCGTACTGGGCACCGAAGACCTGGAAGTCACCGACACCGGCGGTCCGGGAAATCGGGTCCTGCATGTTCGACACGATGTAGTTGGACAGGTCGTCCTTGGTCATGCTGCCGTCACGCGACACCACGCCGATCACCAGCAGGAAGTTCTTCACTGCCTTGGTCACGCGGATACCCTGTTGCTGCACTTCCTGCGGCAGCAGCGGGGTGGCCAGGTTCAGCTTGTTCTGGACCTGGACCTGCGCGGTGTCGGAGTTGGTGCCTTGCTCGAAGGTCGCGGTGATGGTCATGCTGCCGTCGGAGTTACTTTCCGAGGACACATAACGCAGGTTGTCGATACCGTTGAGTTGCTGCTCGATCACCTGGACCACGGTGTCCTGAACCGTCTGTGCCGAAGCACCCGGGTAGGTCACGGAGATCGCAATGGCCGGTGGCGCAATGCTCGGGTACTGGTTGATCGGCAGCTTCAGGATCGAAAGTGCCCCGACCAGCATGATCACCAGGGCAATTACCCAGGCGAAAATCGGACGGTCGATGAAAAATTTTGACATGGATTACTCCCCTTTGCCGCCGGCGGCTTTGTCAGCTGCCTGAGCGGGGGCCGGGTTCTTCTTGCCGACGTTGGTCGCTTCGGTCGGTTTGACCTCAACACCCGGTTTGACGAATTGCAGCCCTTCGGTGATCAGGCGATCGCCGGCCTTCAGGCCGTCTTCGATCAGCCACTGGCTGCCGACGGTGCGACTGGCCTTGAGCTGACGCAGTTCGACCTTGTTGTCCGGGCCGACGACCAGCGCGGTCGGAGTGCCTTTGAGGTCGCGGGTCACGCCTTGTTGCGGTGCGAGGATCGCGGCGCTGTTCACACCGGCCTGCAACTGCGCGTGGACGAACATGCCCGGCAGCAGGGTGTGATCCGGGTTCGGGAACACAGCGCGCAGGGTCACGGAACCAGTGGTCTGATCGACCGACACTTCGGAGAATTCCAGCTTACCGTCGAGCTTGTACTGGCTGCCGTCTTCCAGGGTCAGCTTGACCGCAGCGGCGTTGTCGCCGGCTTTCTGCAGACGGCCGCTTTCCAGCTCGCGGCGCAGTTCCAGCAACTCGACCGAGGACTGGGTGACGTCGACATAGATCGGGTCCAGTTGCTGGATCACGGCCATCGCGTCGGTCTGGCCGCTGCTGACCAGCGCGCCCTCGGTCACCGAAGAGCGGCCAATACGACCGGAGATCGGCGCGTAGACCTTGGTGTAGCGCACGTTGATCTGTGCGCTCTGCAACGACGCTTCCGATTGCAGGCGGTTGGCCACGGCGGTGTCGTATTCCTGACGGCTGACCGCCTGCTCGTCGACCAGTTGCTTGTAGCGGTCGGAGATCGACTTGGTCGAGCGCAGGTTGGCTTCGGCGCTTTTCAGGGTCGCTTCATAGACCGACGGATCGATCTGATACAGCTGCTGGCCGGCTTTGACATCGCCGCCTTCCTTGAACAGACGCTTGAGAATGATGCCGTTGACCTGCGGGCGAACCTCGGCGATGCGGAACGCGCTGGTGCGGCCCGGCAGTTCGGAAGTCAGGGTAAAGGCTTGTGGTTGCAGGGTGACGACGCCGACCTGAGGAGGTGGTGCGGCGGGAGCCGCCTCTTCCTTTTTACATCCGCTGAGCAGCGATGCCAGGGCGACGGCAGTGACCAGAGCGGTAACAGCTGGCTTGAATTGCATGAAGATCCTCGGGTCAGGCGCGCGAAAAGCGCACAAGAAGTGTGGAAGGGTAAAAAAAGGTTACCGGGTGGATAAGTAGCTTGCTAATGAATATACTTACGTTCATGGTTGTTTGTAAACACCTTGGCTGCGTACCCAACCGGTTACAAAAGTCGTGGCAAGGTCTGAAATTGTAGGCCGGGGAGTCGATCCGCGAGAGATCCACCCCTTTTTATTCAGCGGATATTCAGCCATCCCTGAAACATCCTGTTTGAGGTTTTACTGCCATGGTTCGTCGCACCAAAGAGGAAGCTCAGGAAACGCGAAGCCAGATTCTGGAAGCCGCCGAGAAAGCTTTCTATGAAAGGGGCGTGGCCCGTACGACGCTGTCCGACATTGCGAGCCTTGCGGGTGTAACGCGCGGTGCCATCTACTGGCACTTCAGCAACAAGGCCGATCTGTTGCAGGCGATGCTCGATACGCTGAAGGAACCGCTGGATGAACTGGCAAAGGCCAGCGAAAGCGAGGACGAACCCGATCCGCTGGGCTGCATGCGCAAGTTGCTGATTCATTTGTTTCATCAAATTGCGCTGGACCCAAAAACCCGGCGCATCAACGAAATTCTGTTTCATAAGTGCGAGTTCACCGATGAAATGTGCGATCTGCGCCAGCAGCGCCGGACCGCCAGCCTCGATTGCAATGTGCGGATCGCGCTGACATTGAGTAATGCGGTCAATCGTGGGCAGCTGCCGGCAGACCTCGACACTGCCCGGGCAGCCATCAGCATTCACGCCTATATCGACGGCCTTCTCTATGGATGGCTCCTGGCGCCGGACAGCTTCGAACTCTACGCCGAGGCCGAGCGCTGGGTCGATACCGGGCTGGACATGCTGCGCTTGAGCCCCAGCCTGCGCAAATGAAACAAAATTCGTTATTGGATCAGTTTGTGTCAATGAAGGACGCGGATGAAGATCCGTGTTCACTCGCCCCGCTGCAATGGGATGCTTTTATATACCTCTGCGGCGCGGGTTGATATGTAGCGAGCTACGTATTTTGTAGGGATTTTGTGTCGAGCCTGTGAACGAATGTGAACGGCCGACCACCCAGCGACCAATAAAAAGCCCCCGACTCTCGCGAGTCGGGGGCTTTTGCGTTTCTGCGGTATGGCTTACAGAGTCGGGTAGTCGAGGTAACCGACCGCACCTTTGCCGTAGAACGTTTCCGGGTGCGGTTCGTTCAGCGGCGCGTCGGCCTTCAGGCGAGCCGGCAAGTCCGGGTTGGCAATGAACGGGATACCGAATGCCACAGCATCAGCCTTGCCCGATGCCAGCCAGGCGTTGGCGCTGTCCTTGGTGAAACGTTCGTTGGCGATGTATGCGCCGCCGAAGGCTTCTTTCAGTTGTGGGCCGAGGCTGTCGGCGCCTTCTTTCTCGCGGGAGCAGATGAAGGCAATGCCACGCTTGCCCAGTTCGCGAGCGACGTAGGTGAAGGTTTCGGCCAGGTTGTCGTCGCCCATGTCATGGGAGTCGGCGCGCGGAGCCAGGTGCACACCGACACGGCCGGCGCCCCAGACTTCGATTGCCGCGTCAGTCACTTCCAGCAGCAGGCGGGCACGGTTTTCCAGGGAGCCGCCGTATTGGTCGGTGCGTTGGTTGGTGCTGCTTTGCAGGAACTGGTCGAGCAGGTAGCCGTTGGCGCCGTGGATTTCCACACCGTCGAAACCGGCCGCCTTGGCGTTTTCCGCGCCGACGCGGTAGGCGTCGACGATGTCGGCGATTTCAGCGGTTTCCAGCGCACGAGGGGTTGGATAGTCGGCCAGCGGGCGAACCAGGCTGACGTGGCCTTTTGGCTGGATGGCGCTCGGTGCAACCGGCGCTTCGCCGTTCAGGTACGACGGGTGGGAGATCCGGCCGACGTGCCACAGTTGCAGGACGATCTTGCCGCCGGCTGCGTGAACGGCCTTGGTCACGTTGGTCCAGCCGCGCACCTGGTCGTTGGACCAGATGCCCGGGGTGTCCGGGTAGCCGACACCCATCGGGGTCACCGAGGTGGCTTCGCTGATGATCAGGCCGGCCGAAGCGCGTTGTACGTAGTACTCGGCCATCAGCGCGTTGGGTACGCGGCCTTCGTCGGCGCGGCAGCGGGTCAGCGGCGCCATGATGATGCGGTTGGACAGCTCGAGGTCGCCCAGTTTGATCGGATCGAAAATCGTTGCCATGAGATACAACCCTCGTGAGGTAAGTGAGTGAATCAGTTAGCGGTGGCCAGCTCGGGATTGCCGTTCTGGCGGAATGTGATCAGGGTCACCAGCAGCGCGAGGACCGCCAGCGCCGCTGCGGCGAGAGGCACGCTTGTCAGGCCGTAGCCGTGGGCGATGACGCTGCCGCCGACCCAGGCGCCGAGGGCGTTGCCGACGTTGAAGGCGCCGATGTTCAGGGTCGACACCAGGTTCGGTGCGGCCTGGCCGTAGGTCACGACGTTCACTTGCAGGGCCGGCACGGCGGCGAAGCACGCGGTGGCCCAGAGGAACAGGGTGATCTCGGTCGGGATCAGCGCGATGCTGGTCCAGGTCAGTACCGTGGAGGTCACGGCCATCGCGATGAACACGCCGATCAGCGTCGCGGCCAGGCCCCTGTCGGCCAGTTTGCCGCCGATGATGTTGCCGACGGTCAGGCCCAGGCCGATGAGCATCAGGGTCCAGGTCACGCCACGGGGCGAGACGCCGGTGACATCGCCCAGCAGCGGTGCGACGTAAGTGAACAGGGTGAATACCGAGGCGGCAAACAGCGCGGTCATGCTCAGCGACAGCCAGATACCGGCGCCTTTGAGCGCGGCCAGTTCGGCGCGCATGTCGAGTTTTTCTTCGTCACGCTTGGCGGGCAGGAAGCGGATCAGGCCGATCAGCGCGATCACACCGATCACGGTCACTGCCCAGAAGGTCGAGCGCCAGCCGGCTTCCTGACCGAGGGCGGTGCCCAGCGGTACGCCCAGCACGTTGGCCAGGGTCAGGCCGGTGAACATCAGGGCCACGGCCGAGGCGCGTTTGTTCGGAGCGACCAGGTTGGCCGCGACCACCGAACCGATGCCGAAGAACGCACCGTGGCAGAGAGCGGTAACCACTCGGGCGAACATCAGCACGTTGTAGTCACTGGCGATCGCGCAAAGCAGGTTGCCGATAATGAAGATGCCCATCAACGCCACCAGTGCAGCCTTGCGCGGCAGTCGTGCAGTGGCCATTGCCATGAACGGTGCACCGATGGCCACGCCCAGAGCGTAACCGGTCACCAGCCAGCCGGCGCCGGGGATCGACACACCGAGGTCGGCCGCCACATCAGGCAGCAGGCCCATGATGACGAACTCGGTGGTGCCGATGGCGAAGGCGCTCAAGGCGAGTATGAATAGTGAGAGGGGCATCGTTTGTTCCTTTTGGCTGGCTGACGTTAAGGGTCAGAGCTCTTTGCTGAGGGTGCTGAGGAACGCCTGGATCACGTCCTCGTTGCGTTTGAAAAAGTGCCACTGGCCGGCTTTCTGACTGCTGATCAGCCCGGCCCGTTGCAGGGTGGCCAGGTGGGCGGAAACGGTCGATTGCGACAGGCCGCAGCGTTGATCGATCTGCCCGGCACAGATGCCGTACTCGTGGTTGTGGATCTGTTCCGGAAACTCGGCTTTCGGGTCTTTCAGCCAGTTGAGGATGTCTCGCCGTACTGGGTGTGCCAGGGCTTTTATTATTTCGTCGAGGTCAATGTTCATGGCTGGGTGCTCAAGATGTGTGTAGCGCTATATCGCGATGAGGCGAACTTTAAATCGGTACTTCGCGATATACCAATATGAATTTGATCTGATGACCGCATAAATCGGTATATCGGGTTATAACGATATGTGAGGTGTAAACAAACGCGGGCGCGGTGCTAAGCTGCGCCCATGAACTATCTCGCACATTTACACCTCGGTGGCCAGCGTCCCGGTCAACTGCTTGGCAGTCTGTATGGCGATTTCGTCAAAGGGCGGCTGCAAGGGCAGTTCGACCCGGAGATCGAAGCGGCGATTGCCCTGCATCGGCAGATCGACGTGTTCACCGATCGCCACCCGCTGGTGGATGTCTCACTGGCGCGGTTCTCCAGGACCCGCCGTCGTTACGCGGGCATCGTCCTCGACGTGTTTTTCGACCATTGCCTGGCCCGGGACTGGACGCTGTACGCCGACCGCCCGCTCGCCCAGTTCACCTCCGACGTTTACCGTGTGCTGTCCAGCGAGCGGCAGTTGCCCGAGCGCCTGGCGAAGATCGTCCCGCACATGGTGGCCAATGACTGGTTGGGTTCGTATCAGCAATTCGAAGTGCTGGAACAAGTGTTGCGCGGGATCTCCCGGCGCCTGACCCGACCTGAAGAACTGGCGGGGGCGATGGAAGACTTGCGGCAGTTGTATGAACCGTTGAGCGAAGACTTTCGTTTGTTCTACCCACAGCTGCAGGACTTTGCCGGCCGGCAGCTGTAGGCGGAAGTCGCCGATCAGGCTGCGATCAGATCGCGGGCGTGTTGCGCTTTGACCGGTTTGAGTACATCGCCGAACAAGGCTTTCTGCACCGCCTGCTGTGCCTCGAACGCCAGCGCCGCGCGCTCCCGGCCCTGGCAGGCAATCGGCTTGAGCAGGTGAATCTCGACATCGCCGCAGTCGTTGCTGAACAGACGCATCAGGTGCGACAGCAGATCATCGTCACCAATGAACGGCGCCAGCGAATCGATCTTGCCCTCGCGCAGATAACGGATCGCCACCGGTTGCAGCATCACCTCGGAATCAATCGCCGCCGACAGCAGGCGACCATGAAAGGTGCGCAGCGAACGGCCATCGGTGGTGGTGCCTTCCGGGAACATCAGCAACGGATGATCGGTTTGCAGGTGACGGGTCATCTGCTTGCGGATCAACTGGCTGTCGCCCGCACCGCGACGGATGAACAGGCTGCCGGCCTTCGCCGCCAGCCATCCGGCCACCGGCCAGGTGCGCACTTCGGCCTTGGACAGAAACGACAGCGGCGTGAGCATGCCGAGCAACGGAATGTCGGTCCACGACACATGGTTGCTGACCCACAGCATCGGCTGTTTTGGCAGCTCGCCGTGAACGGTCACACGAAAGGGCAGGGCATTGCTCAGGCGCGCCATGAAAAACCGCGACCAGCGCTGCCGACGTTCCATCGAGTGGGCCAGCCCCAGGCGTTCGAAAACGCCGAAGACACTGGCCATGCTCAGGCCCAGCGTCACCACCAGCAGCACTCGCGCGATCCGCGCGTACACCCGCAGCCGGCTCATCACACGGCCGCCTTGAAGTGTTTGGCGTAGCGCGGGCAGAGCTCGTCGCGCTTGAGCAGGATGAACACGTCGGCGACCTGGAAGTCCTCGTCCCAGCACGGCTCGCCGCAGATCTTCGCGCCCAGGCGCATGTAGGCCTTGAGCAGCGGTGGCATTTCGGCGATCACGTTCGATGGAATGTCGAGGCTAGGCAGCGGATTCTTCGGTTCGGCGCGCAGGTGTTCGGTGCACAGATAACGCTCGCGCAGGCGCTGCATGATCGCGTGGGCCTGCACGCCGCCGTCCTGCATCGGGATGCTCGCGCAACCCATCAGATAGCTGTAACCGCCCTGATTCAGGACTTCGGCCAGTTCGCCCCACAGCACGGCGATGGTGCCGCCGTTGCGGTAGGCCGGGTCGACGCAGGTGCGACCGATTTCCAGGATCGGGCCTTGCAGGCCGGCGAGGCCGTGCAGGCTGAATTCTTCTTCGCTGTAGAACTTGCCCAGGCTGCTGGCGGCAGCGTGATCGAGCAAACGGGTGGTTGCCACCAGGCGGCCGGTGTTCAGGTCACGCACGCCGATGTGGCTGCAGTGAACATCATAGTCATCCATGTCCAGACCCAGCTCCGCGCCGTTCAGCTTGGCGTTGAACTCGCCGCTGAACACGTTGAAGCGCAAGGCCTGGGCTTGCTGCAAGGCCTCGGCGCCGATCAGGCGTTCGGCTTGCAGGCGGCGTTCATTGCCGGTGTCGCTGATGCGGGCGATCTGAGTCATGTGAATCTCCGTACGGGCCTTGAACCCGTCATGGGTTGCAGCCGATCGACTTTCTTTATGCAGCCGTGTTGTGCAAAGTCAGGCTATGTAGCCCCGGTGTCATCGCCATGAATGTTTGGTGATGCTTATATGACAGCCCACAAGGAGCCTCTGATGACCTGGTCGATCCTGCTTGAATGCCGCGAACGCCTGCCCGCCGATGCCGATCTGGCGGAGGGCTTCGCCACGTTGCTGCAGCAACTGGGCAGCGTGACGCCGTTCGAACTGGCGGTGGCAGGCGGGCGGCGGATGGCGACGCCGGGGCTGGCGTTTCTGGTGGGCTATCAGGCGGCGTTGCGGATGCTCTGGCCAAGCGCGCCACCAAGCCTCGGTGCGTTGTGTGCGACTGAACAGCGCAGCCTGCGCCCGGCGGACATGCAGACCCGGCTCACGGACCTGCGCCTCACCGGGCAAAAGGATTTCGTCACCGCCGGCGATGCGGCGGACTGGCTGCTGATCGCCGCACGCAATGAGCAACCCGGCGAATCACCGCGCCTGAGCCTGGCGGTGGTCTATCCCGGTGAGCCCGGTGTGCGGGTGGAAAAGCTCCCGGCCCTGCCGCTGATGCCGGACATCAGCCATGGCCGACTGCATCTCGATGAAGCGTTGTGCGAGCTGCTCGCCGGGGACGGTTGGGATGCCTACGTCAAACCGTTCCGCACCCTTGAAGATATCTATGTGCTCAGCGCGATGACCGCCTGGTTGTACGGCGTCGGTCAGGACAGCGGCTGGCCACAGCCGTTGCAATTGCGCTTGCTGGCGCTGTTGGCCGGGTGTGCGGAAGTCAGTCGGCAGCCACCGAACAATCCCGCCGGGCATGTGTTGCTTGGTGGCTTGTTTGCGCAGTTTGACGGGCTCAAAGCGGAAGTCGATCAGGCCCTGCGTGACGGCAATCCCGAGTGGGCGGCGATGTGGCAGCGCGATCAATCGGTCATGCAACTGGCGGCGGGCGCGCGGGCCAAACGCCTGGCCAAGGCGTTGGCGCTGGACTGACCGGCCTCATCGCTGGCAAGCCAGCTCCCACACAGTCGCTGGTGTACAGGCTATCAATGGCAATCCTCTACCCCTGTGGGAGCTGGCTTGCCAGCGATGGCGGTTTCATGGGCGGTCAAATTCTCAAATCTGTCATCAACCCTGACTACCCTCAGCAGGTTCTCCCCAAGAGCCCTCACCATGTTCAAAGGCCTGTCCCTGTTTCTGCTGTTGATCAGCTTCACGGTTCAGGCCGAACAATGGCCGGGCGAGCAGTGGCCGACCGGCCCGAAACTCAACGGCCAGGCCGTCGAGGTACTGGAGGCTTACGCCTTTGCCGCCCGCGATGACAACACCCGAAAAGGCATCCGCACCGACGCCTTGCTGGTGATCCGTGACGGCCAGATCATCTACGAACGCTACGCCGCCGCAACCACCGCCGACACTCCACACCTGACCTGGTCGATCAGCAAAAGCCTGATGGCCACGGTGCTCGGCGTGGCGTACGGCGAAGGTCTGTTCAAGCTCGAGGACTCGGCGGCGACGTTCTACCCGGCGCTGGAAAAACACCCGGCCATCACCCTCAAGGATCTGCTGCACTGGGCCTCCGGCATCGACTGGCAGGAAGACTACGAATATGCCCCGCTGAAATCCTCGGTGGTGGCGATGCTCTACACCCGTGGCCACCGCGACATGGCCGCCTTCACCGCCGATCACGACCGCTACGCTCCACCGGGTCAGGCGTTCCGTTATTCCAGCGGTGACAGCAATCTGTTGGCCGCCGCAATGAAAACCATCGTCGGCCCACAGCGTTATCCGGACTATCCGTGGACAGCACTTTTCGATCCCCTGGGCATCCGCAATGCGACCTGGGAAACCGACGCGACGGGCACCTTCGTCGCCTCTTCCTACGCTTATATGACGGCCCGGGATCTGGCGCGAATCGGCCTGTTGATGGAGCGTGACGGACGCTGGAACGACCGGCAGTTGCTGCCCAGGGATTGGGTCGCCTTCAACCGCCAACCCTTCGCCGGCTACAAGGCTCATCAGGACGAAGCCGTGCCCGGCGGCCAATGGTGGCTCAATCGCCCGGCGGATGGCGCGCCTTCTCCGTGGCCCGACGCACCGCCCGACACCTTTGCCGCCCTCGGACATTGGGGCCAGGCGTTGTACGTGATCCCGAGCGAAAAACTGGTGATCGTGCGCTACGCCGACGACCGCGACGGCAGCTATCGCCACAACGAATTGCTCAAGCGTGTGCTCGGGGCGGTGCGGCCATGAAACTGTTCAGACGAATCCTGCTGGTGCTGTTGGTCGTGCTGCTGGGCTGGGGCTGGCACGAGCGCGAAAACCTGTGGGCTTTCCCGGACATCATCAGCGCCTATACCGCCAAGGAATATTGTTCGTGCCGCTACGTGATGAACAACGACGCCGGATACTGCCGGGGTTACGTCAAGCAGTGGTTGCCCGCTGAGCTGACCGATAACGCTGCACAAAAACTCGTCAGTGCCAGCGGCATGGGCCGTAGCAACAGCGCCCAATGGCAGGGCGAGCGTCAGGGCTGTCGTCTCAATCCCTGATCAGCAAAATGAACTGCCGGTTTGCAACCCGGCTCCAGGCAGTTAAGGTTCGTGCAGGTTTATCGGCCCCACGAGTCTTCAATGTTCAACCGTTCTCTGCGCAACGCCTTCGCCGGCCTGCTGCTGGGCGCTGCTGCGCTGCCGGCCCAGGCCAACTGGTATCTGGACGGCGAGTCGTCGCGGCTGTCGTTCGTCAGCACGAAAAACGCCAATATTTCTGAAGTGCAGCGCTTTCTGGTGCTGCACGGCAAGGTCGATCCCGATGGCCGCGCCGTGGTCGAAGTCGAACTGGATTCGATCAACAGCGGCATCCCGCTGCGCGACGAGCGCATGCGCAAGGAACTGTTCCAGATCGAGCAATTCCCCGAAGCGACCATCAGCACCCGGATCGACCTGCGCCCGATCAACGATCTGGCCCCTGGCGCGCAGCTTGAATTGCGCCTGCCGCTGACCGTCAATCTGCATGGCAAACAGCGCGAATATCCCGCCGAATTGCTTGCCACGCGCCTCGATGACCGACGTTTTCAAGTGGTGACCCTGGAACCGCTGGTGATCAGCGCCGAGGACTTCGATTTGCTGCCGGGGCTGGAAAGCCTGCGCAACATGGCCGGCCTGTCGGCCATCAGTCTGTCGGTGCCGGTGGGTGCGGTGCTGATCTTCACGGCGCGCTGACATGCGCGGCGCGGTATTTCCGTGGCGTGATGGCAACCGCTTCGAGCTGTTGATCGACGGCCCGCAATTCTTCCCGCGCATGCTCGACGAGATCGCCCGCGCCCGCGAGCAGATCGAACTGGAGCTGTATCTGGTGGAGGCCGGCGCCTGTGCCGAAACCATCGTGCAGGCGCTGGTGCTGGCGGCAGAGCGGGGCGTGCGGGTGCGTTGCCTGTTCGACGATTACGGCAGCCTCGCGTTCACCCTCACGTTGCGTCGGCGGCTGACCGGTGCCGGGGTCGAACTGCGTTTTTACAATCGGCTGAACTGGCGGCGCTGGGTCGGCAATTTCTATCGCGACCATCGCAAGCTGTTGCTGGTCGACCAGCGTCTGGCGGTGGTCGGCGGCACCGGGGTCACCGATGAATTCTGGACGCCGGGCCACGACACCAGCGAGTGGCACGAGGTCATGGTGGAAATCACCGGCCCGCTGGTGCTCGACTGGCAATTGCTGTTCGACCGCCAATGGATTGCCAACCGCCACCGTCGGGCCTGGAGGCCCAATGCGCATTTCGGCCTGCCACGACTGCCCCGCGTGCCGGACACGGGCGAGGGTATGGGCCGTGTGGCCTACGCCGACGCCCGTCAGCATCGGGACATTCTGCAATCGCTGTTCCGCGCGCTGAACAGCGGCCAGCAGCGGATCTGGCTGGCCACGCCGTATTTTCTGCCGACCTGGAAAATCCGCCGTTCCCTGCGCAAGGCCGCCGCCCGTGGTCTCGACGTGCGCCTGCTGCTGACCGGGCCGCGCACCGATCACCCGTCGGTGCGCTACGCGGGGCATCGCTACTATCCGCGCCTGCTCAAGGCCGGGGTGAAAATCTACGAATACCAGCCGTGTTTCCTGCATTTGAAAATGGTGCTGGTGGACGATTGGGTGAGCATCGGTTCGTGCAATTTCGATCACTGGAATCTGCGCTTCAACCTTGAAGCGAATCTGGAAGCGCTGGATCCGTCACTGACGGCAGCGGTGGTGGCGAGTTTCGAGAAGGACTTCGGCCTGAGTCAGCAGGTGAGCCTGGAGGAATGGCAGCGCCGGCCGTTGTGGCGGCGGGTGAAGCAGCGGATCTGGGGCTGGGTGGATCGGGTGGTGGTCAATCTGCTCGATAGACGCGGCTAAGTGCAGTTTTCAGATTTGATCGTTCCCACGCTCCGCGTGGGAATGCCTCAATGGACGCTCTGCGTCCGCTTTGGGACGCGGAGCGTCCCGGGCTGCATTCCCACGCGGAGCGTGGGAACGATCGGGGCGCGGGATTACAGCAACTCAAAGCTCTGCTGCGTCACGTCCTGGGAGTCCAGACCGATCTGCACGTTGAACTTGCCAGGCTCGGCCGCGTACTTGAGCTGGGCGTTGTAGAACTTCAGGTCATCTTCGGTGATGGTGAAGTGCACGACCTTCTGCTCGCCGGCCTTGAGCATGATCTTCTGAAAGTTCTTCAGCTCCTTGACCGGACGGATCATCGAACCGGTGACGTCCTGGATGTACAGCTGCACCACGGTTTCGCCATCGCGCTTGCCGGTGTTCTTGACCATGACACTGGCGTCGAGCTTGCCGGTAGCGTTCAGGGTGGTCGAGGACAGCGCCATGTCACTCAGGCTGAAGCTGGTGTAGCTCAGGCCGTAACCGAACGGAAAGAGGGGCCCGGTGGTGTCATCGAAATACTGCGAGGTGTAGTTGCCCGGTTTGCCCGGCGTGAACGGCCGGCCAATGCTCAGGTGGTTGTAGTAGGTCGGGATCTGGCCCACGGAACGCGGGAAGGTCACCGGCAGCTTGCCCGACGGGTTGTAGTCGCCGAACAGCACGTCAGCGATGGCGTTGCCCCCCTCGGTGCCGCTGAACCAGGTTTCCAGAATCGCGTCGGCCTGTTCTTTCTCTTCAAGAATCGTCAGCGGACGGCCGTTCATCAGCACCAGCACCAACGGCTTGCCGGTCGCTTTCAGGGCACGGATCAGCTCGCGCTGGTTTTCCGGGATGTTCAGGTCGGTACGGCTCGACGATTCGTGGGACATGCCACGGGACTCACCCACGGCGGCAACCACAATGTCGGCGTCCCTGGCAGCTTTCACCGCTTCGTCGATCAGCACGTTGGCCGGACGCGGGTCATCGACCACTTCCGGGGCATCGAAGTTGAGGAAGTTCAGGTAGTCGACGATCTTCTTGTCACTGGTGATGTTGGCACCGCGGGCGTAGATCAGGTTCGCCTTGTCGCCGATCACATTGCTCATGCCGTCGAACAGGGTCACCGACTGCGCCGGACGACCGGCGGCGGCCCAACTGCCCATCATGTCGATCGGGGCCTTGGCCAGCGGGCCGACCAGGGCGATTTTGGCGGTTTTCTTCAGCGGCAGGGTTTCGTTCTGGTTCTTCAGCAGCACCAGGCTGCGACGCGCCACTTCACGGGCGTCGGCGCGGTGCAGGCGGCTTTCGGCGTAGGTGTCGGCCGGGTCGTCTTCAGCCTTGCCGATACGCAGGTACGGGTCCTTGAACAGGCCCATGTCGTACTTGGCGGCGAGGACTTCACGCACCGCGTTGTCGATGTCTTTCTGTTCGATCTCGCCGGACTTGAGCAGCCCCGGCAGCTCTTTGCCGTACAGGGTGTCATTCATGCTCATGTCGATGCCGGCCTTGATTGCCAGCTTCGCCGCTTCCCGCCCGTCGCGGGCCACGCCGTGCTTGATCAGTTCGAAGATCGCGCCGTGGTCGCTGACCGCCAGGCCCTTGAAGCCCCACTCCTTGCGCAGCAGGTCATTCATCAGCCAGGTATTGGCGGTGGCCGGGATGCCGTTGATCGAGTTCAACGCCACCATCACGCCGCCGGCGCCGGCATCAATCGCGGCGCGGTACGGTGGCAGATAGTCCTGGTACATCTTCACCGGGCTCATGTCGACGGTGTTGTAGTCGCGACCGCCCTCGACCGCGCCGTACAGGGCGAAGTGCTTGACGCTGGCCATGATGCTGTCGGCCGCGCTCGGGGCCTCGCCCTGATAGGCCTTGACCATGACTTTGGCGATACGCGAAGTCAGGTAGGTGTCTTCACCGAAACCTTCGGAGCTGCGGCCCCAGCGCGGGTCGCGGGAGATGTCGACCATCGGCGCGAAGGTGATGTCGAGGCTGTCGGCGGCGGCCTCTTTGGCGGCAACGCGCCCGGACTGGCCGATGGCGTCCATGTCCCAGCTCGATGCCAGGGCCAGCGGAATCGGGAATATCGTACGGTGACCGTGGATCACGTCGTACGCGAAAAACATCGGAATCTTCAGGCGGCTGCGCATGGCAGCGTCCTGCATCGGACGGTTTTCCGGGCGGGTGATCGAGTTGAACGTACCGCCGATGTTGCCGGCCGCGATCTCTTTGCGGATCAGCTCGCGGGGCATTTCCGGGCCGATGCTGATCAGGCGCAACTGGCCGATCTTCTCGTCGAGGGTCATTTGCTTCATCAGGTTGCTGATGAACGCGTCCTTGTTTTCCAGGGGTACTGGGGTCGTGGCGGCCAGTACTTGATGACTGGCCAGGCTGACGAACAGGCCCAGCAAACACAGCTTCTTCATGAATAGTTTTCTCAAGGGCCTAAACGGCGTTGCAATGCCGGCCAGCCAAAATTTAGGGAGCGACTATTGTTGTTCGGGTGCTGATTCAGAAAACGACAGCCGAATGTACGTCGAAAGTGTCGGCGACGTGATCGCGCAGGGCCTCTTTTTAGCCCATCGGCCCGCTGCAATCCAGTGGCGCGGGCGATTATGCCGCAACCGTCGGCTGAGAATGTTTCGCGATTCATTATTCATGAACTGTGCAAGGGAGCACCCGTACGATGAATGTCAGTCCTGTCTACCGCTCGCGATTGAAGGCCGCCACCCTGCTGGTGCTGGCCACATTGTTGACCGCCTGCGGCATCAACAACATCCCGACCCTCGATGAGCAGGCCAAGGCCGCCTGGGGCCAGGTGCAGAACCAGTATCAGCGCCGTGCCGACCTGATCCCCAATCTAGTGGAAACCGTGAAGGGGTACGCCAAGCACGAAGAGGAAACGTTGACGGCAGTCATCGAGGCGCGGGCCAAGGCGACGTCGATCCAGGTCGATGCCAGCACGCTCGACAACCCGGAAAAGCTCAAGCAGTTCGATCAGGCCCAGAATCAACTGACCGGCGCCTTGAGCCGGTTGATGGTGGTGTCCGAGCGTTATCCGGACCTGAAGGCCAACCAGAACTTCCTCGCCCTGCAATCGCAACTCGAGGGCACGGAAAACCGCATCGCCGTGGCCCGTCGTGATTTCATTCTGGCAGTGCAGAAGTACAACACCGAGATCCGCACCTTCCCGGGTCGCCTTTGGCACAGCGTGATGTACAGCAACCTGCCGATCCGCGAGACCTTCGAAGCCACCAGCCCCGGCGCGGACAAGGCCCCGGAAGTGAAGTTCTGAGCCGGGGATGCCCATGCGTGTGTTGAAGATGGGCCTGGTGCTGATGCTGTGGCTGTTCGCCGTCAGCGCCCGGGCCGAGTTGACCTTTCCGGCACTGACCGGGCGGGTGGTGGACGACGCGCAGATGATCGAACCGTCGGTGCGCGCGCAACTGAGCCAGCAGTTGCAGGCCCACGAACAGGCGACCGGCGAGCAACTGGTGGTGGTGACCTTGCCGAACCTGCAAGGCGCGACCATCGAGGACTATGGCGTCGAACTCGGCCGGCACTGGGGCATCGGCCAGAAGGACAAGAACAATGGCGCGCTGTTGATCGTCGCCCGGGACGAGCGCAAGTTGCGCATCGAAGTCGGCTACGGGCTGGAGGACCGGCTGACCGATGCCCAGAGCTCGGTGATCATTCATCAGGTGATCACGCCGTCGTTCAAGGCCGGTAACTTCAGTAAAGGCATCAGTGACGGCGTGGCGGCGATGCTGGTGGTGCTGGGCGGCAATCCACTGGACGAACCTTCCACGGTGTATGAGTCGGCCGGCGATCCTGCGGATGATTTCGTCTCGCGGCACCCGGCGTTGTTCGTATTTCTGGTGATGTTATTCATCCTGACTGTTTTTGTCTGCCAGATGCTCGGTATCCTTCCCGCCGGCCGGGGCGGCTCCGGAGGAGGGGGCGGCTTTGGTGGCGGAGGTTTTGGCGGCGGCGGTGGTGGTGGCGGGGGCT